>JAQUWM010000038.1:8011-22488 GCA_028692885.1 Acetobacterium sp.
TCAACATAATTCGATCTCACCCCAGGCACCCAGTTGATCGTCAATGATAATCAGGGCGCCCAAGATCCCGGTTATGTTTTTTACCCAGGCCAGACCCTTTTTCACATCTTCCGATTTTTTTATGCGATTACATAGGGCTGTCGCCACGGCATCGGCGAGCGGAATGTCGGCACTGATGATGGTTACCGCATCGGCCTTCCCGAAGCTCAGGGAATGGCCCATAACGCCTGATGAGGTACAGACCCCCAGCGGACTCTCCTGAGGTTTTATTTTTAAACCCAGATCCGTAAAATGAGGATTTCCGGTATGGAGGGCAATTCGCCGTTCTTTTTTTGTCTGGATTAACAGATCCCCACCGTTTTCCACCACAATCTCTTGAGAATACAATTCCAACCTTTTGCCAATATGTTTTGAGATGGCTCCTGCTACGGCGGCCATCGGTCCCACGCCGGCGGTTTTTCCGGCTTTTAGCATATCCGCAACAATCGCAGCAGCATTAAGATTTAGTGTCAGCGGCGTCAGTGATTTAATAAAATCCGGATCGTTATTATTGTAATCGATAATGGTTTGGCGCAGTATATGCAGCTCAGCTTTTACCCGCTCGGTCAATTGAGGCGTCAAGCTGCCATGATCCACGCCAATAAAAAGGTCGGATTCGAATTCGAGGACCTGGAAATAATCCAGATCCTCGGCTTTCATCATTTTTCGATAGGTTCGCGGTTCATATAACATCTTCAGATAACGGCATGAATGGCCCGCATCGGACAGGCTTTAACGCACAGCATACATTCCAGACATTTATCGTCGTGATGTACCAAAGACCAGTCTGCTGTCATTTCCAGGGCACCGACGGCACAGACCGCAGTACAGGCGCCACAGGAAACACATTTATTTTCATCAACCTCGACCACCGATTGGATATCTTTTACGCCAATCTGGTTTTGTCGTAAAAAGACAATCCCAGCTTCAATATCCGCTTCTTCGCCTTTAATTTCAAGCAGGAGGGTACCTTTAATATTGTCATCGATAAAAGCTTTGAGAATATTAAAATCGAGATGGTAATTTTTGATTAATTCCATCGCCATCGGCTGACCCGCTGACTTTTGTGGGAAAGACAATAAGATTTTTTTTGTTATCATCGGGATTCTCCTTCCTTGATTTCGAGACCCTTAATCGCATTTCCCATTGGGAAGCTCTGAATCGGTTCCTGAAGGAAAAATTCGCCCTTTTTAATCCAATTGCTCAGTTCCGCGGCAATTTCTCTGGCCATTTTCAGACTTGAAAGTGGCGAGGTCTTGATGCTTTTGCCATTAATATCGACGGACCCGCTTCTAAGCTCAGCATAGCTTACTTTTTTCAGATTGGGTTTGGTTTTTTTGGGAACACTGTAGTCAATCACATTGGTATAAAGATCTTTATTTTCCACTGCGACAAAGGACATAATTTCCTCGTTAAGAATCGGAATCGGGATGCCTACGCCGACAAACATCGAGGTCCCGTAACCTTCATAAACAGCGCCGCGAATATATTTGGGATCCATTTCTTTCATGTTTCCAATCAATGCCAACGTCGCACCGGGAGTCTGGGGATAGCCCTTGTCATCGCGGGGACAGGCCGTATTAAATTGGGTTCCCATCCAGGATACATGCCCCTGAGCGCCGCCAAAAAAGATCCGCGTTCCCATACCGATGGTCTTAAGCAGGGGATCATTGAGGAGGGGGCTTAATTCACCGGCGGTGCTATAGGTAATATTGCCCATATTCGGTTGTAATATCCCCATATAGGTATAAAGCCGCTGGCTGGAGCCATTGATAGCCGCATTATAATTCTGATAAACATTTCTGGGATTAAACAGGTAGGCTTCATTTAAATCTTCCAGCTTTACCCACGTATCCAGCTCGGTTCTGGGATAACAATCAGTACCCTGAGATTTTGCCACCAGATGGACTTCTTTGCCGGCGATCAGATCATGAATCACATGAGCCCCGCCATACTCAATGCCTTGATCGACAGACGGCTGGGTTGCTCCCAGATAGGTATCGACGGCAGCCAGACCGCCGTAGGCTTCAACCCCATTGATGGTGATCTCACCCATCCGGATCGGTGGATCAGAGTGTCCAAAATTCAAAAAGGCGCCGGACGAGCACATCGGTCCGAAGGTGGCGGTTGTGACCACATCCACATATTCGGCAGCCTCTTTAACGCCCCGTTCTTTTACAATGCCGATGACTTCTTCGGCGGTAACAACCACCGCTTCGCCTCTGGCGATTTTTTCATTAATTTCCTGATAGCTCTTTGCCATTTTCCCCTCCAACAATTCTTCTGATTTAGTTAACTGATTTATGACGTGATAAATTACACCATGGTATTGAGATAGGCGTTCATAAAGCCGTCCAGATCGCCATCCATGACGCTGCCGACATTACCCACTTCGACATTGGTACGGTGGTCTTTAACCATGTTGTAAGGATGGAAGACGTAGGAACGGATTTGGCTGCCCCAGGCAATCTGGCTGTAGTCGCCTTTGATGTCATCAATGTGATCCATCTTTTCCTGCTCCATGACTTCGACCAGCTTGCCTTTAAGCATGTTCATAGCCACTTCTTTGTTCTGATGCTGGGATCGTTCGTTTTGACACTGAACCACTATCCCGGTTTTTAAATGGGTAATCCGAATCGCCGAGTCGGTGGTATTGACATGCTGACCGCCGGCGCCACTGGAGCGGAAGGTATCAATTCGGATATCTTCCGGCAATATTTCAATTTCCACCGATTCATCGACCTCGGGCATTACGTCCAGCGATGCAAACGAGGTATGGCGGCGACCGGATGAATCAAAGGGAGAGATCCGCACCAGCCGATGGACACCCCGCTCGGTTTTTAAATAGCCATAGGCGTTAATCCCCTCAATCAGGAGGGTGACGCTTTTGATGCCAGCCACATCGCCGGGTTGGAGATCCAGGGTTTTAACCTTGTATTTTTTCTTCTCCGCCCACCGGGTATACATGCGCAACAGCATTGAGGCCCAGTCCTGGGACTCGGTTCCGCCAGCCCCGGGATGGAGTGAAATGATGGCATTATTGCTGTCAAATTCACCGGATAGCAGGGTCTCAGTTCGAAAATTGTCCAGTTTCTCATCAAGTTCCCGGATTGATGCACTGAACCCTTCCAGCAATTCCCCTTCTTCCGCCAGCTCCAGCATGACCATGATATCATCCAACGCTTCAGCCAGTTCATTAAAATGATCGACCTTGAGTTTAATCAGCTTCTGCTCTTTTAAAACAATTTGCGCACTTTTCTGATCATTCCAGAATTCAGGATTCTCAGTTTTCTTTTCTAACGCTTCCAATTCTTTAACAAGCCGTGGCAAGTCAAAGTGAATTCCCCATTTCCTTTAGTTTCGTCGCCATTGCATTGATGATCTGTTTTTCTTCATACAAATCTATCATCGCTATCACACCCCTTCTTTTTATAGTGTTTAAATAATTATGAAAATTATTTCAGATCGTCAAAAAAGATAACCCAGTACCGACAATTGTTACATCATGTTGTACGCATCGGAGCGGACACGGCAAAGCCTGCGTGGAGGCAACGAGCCAAGCACAAGCTTGCTTGTAGTTGGCGACTGCCCGCGACTAATAAGAAATATTATTTCTTATTAGTGTCCGATTCCGCGGCGAACAACAGATTAACAATTGGTCGGTACGGTAGTTTAGCGACAACCTTAATTATTTCTATGCGCCACAGCATTTCTTATATTTTTTTCCGCTGCCACAGGGACAGGGATCATTTCGGCCGACCTTATTCTGAGCGCTGGCCGGTCCGGCCGGTTTTCCTTCAATCTCATTTTCATTAGTCTTTAACTGAGCGAAATCCACCACTTTTGCCTGTTCTTCTTCCGCTGGCACCACCTGAATATTCAGGTTGAACAAATATTTGACGGTATCTTCCTGAATCCGCATGATCATGTCGTCAAACATGTCAAAACCCTCTTTCGTATACTCTTTAACCGGATCATTCTGGCCATAGGCGCGCAGTCCGATCCCCTGTTTTAGCTGTTCCATGTTATCGATGTGTTCCATCCAGGCGGCATCGACACTTCTTAACAGAATCATCCGTTCAATATTCTGAAGCTGTTCCAGACCCAGTTTTTCTTTTTTATCTTCCAGCACTTTGCGGCACTCGCCCAGAATCGCTTCTACCAAAGCTTCCGTCGTTTCGGGTTTTTCTGGCAGGGTTAAGCTTTCCTTCGGCAGGACGTTGGCCTCCAGATGCTTGTGTAAGCCTTCCAAATCCCAATCGTCATAATATTGGCCATCACCGGTATACATGCTGACATAGGCATTAATCAGGGTTTCGGTCATGCTCCAGATTTCATTTTCCATGTCTTTACCGTCAATAACCTGTTGGCGCTGTTCGTAAATCAGCTCACGCTGACGATTCATGACATTATCATATTGTAGCACATGCTTCCGGATATCAAAGTTACGGCCTTCCACCCGTTTCTGGGAATTCTCGATGCCGCGGGTCAGCATTTTATTCTCGATGGGGGTTTCTTCGTCCAATCCAATCGATTCAACCAAACCCTGAATTTTTTCCGATCCGAATACTCGCATCAGATCATCTTCCAGCGAGACAAAGAATTGCGACGAACCGGGATCACCCTGACGACCAGCTCGACCACGGAGCTGGTTATCAATTCGCCGACTCTCGTGGCGTTCGGTGCCGAGAATATGAAGACCACCCAGTTCTCTGACACCTTCGCCAAGGACAATATCGGTTCCACGACCAGCCATATTGGTGGAAATGGTCACGGCATCTTTTTGACCGGCATTAGCAACTATTTCGGCTTCTTTTTCCAAAAATTTGGCATTTAAGACATTGTGCTTAACCCCAGATCGTTTCAGGTACGTGCTGAGCAGTTCCGACTTTTCAATCGAAATGGTCCCGATCAGAATTGGCTGGCCGGTGGCATGGCGCCGTTTAACCTCTTCGGTGACTGCCAGATACTTCCCTTGTTCACTTTTATAAATCAAGTCATTGAGATCTTCCCGAATCAATGGTTTATTAGTGGGAATGGATAAAACATTGAGGTTGTAGATCGTCTGGAACTCATCTTCTTCAGTTTTAGCAGTCCCAGTCATCCCCGATAACTTGTTAAACATTCTAAAATAGTTCTGGAAGGTAACGGTTGCCAGGGTTTTGGATTCCCGATTGACTTTGACATTTTCCTTGGCTTCGATGGCCTGGTGAAGACCATTGGAATAACGTCGGCCCGGCATTAACCGTCCGGTGAATTCATCGACAATAATAATTTCACCATCCTTGATGACATAATCCCGATCTTTAAACATCAGCGTATTGGCATGAAGGGCCTGGTTGATATGATGGGAAATTTCCATATTTTCCATATCCGCCAGGTTGGTAAGATTAAAATACTTTTCTGCTTTAATGACCCCTTCGTCTGATAACATCACTGATTTTGCTTTTTCATCCCTGATATAATCATCAGCTTTCAAGCTTTTGGCAAAGCTGTTGGCCAGGGCATACAGTTTTGTGCTTTTGTCACCGCTGCCGGAAATAATCAGCGGCGTTCGGGCTTCATCCACCAATACGCTATCGACTTCATCAATGATGGCGTAATTCAGTTCCCGCTGGACCTGCTGAGCCTTAACGGAGGCCATATTATCTCTCAGGTAGTCAAAACCAAATTCATTGTTAGTTCCGTAGGTAATATCACAGGCATAAGCATACTGCTTTTCCGCAAAGGATAGGCCATGGACAACCAGACCCACTCGCAGTCCCAGAAACTCGTGAATTTTCCCCATCCACTCACTATCACGGCGGGCCAGATAGTCATTGACCGTAACGATATAAACGCCGCGGCCATCGAGGGCATTTAAATAGGCTGGCAGGGTTGATACCAAAGTTTTACCTTCCCCAGTTTTCATCTCGGCAATATTACCTTCATGGAGAGCCATGCCCCCCAGCAACTGAACCGGGAAATGTTTCATTCCCAGAATCCGAGCACCAGTTTCACGAACAGTAGCAAAGGCATCCACTAATAAATCATCAAGGGTTTCCCCTTGCGCGAGTCGTTCTTTTAATATCAGGGTTTGACCTTTTAATTCGTCGTCACTCATCGCCGCGAAACGGCTGTCCAACTCCAGAATCTGGTCGACTTTTTTTTGCATCCGTTTTAATTCTTTTCTATTGCTATCAAATATCTGATCTAAAAATCCCAATCTATTCACTCCTTTGTAACTTTCTTGCTATAATTGTACATTAAACTTTATTATAACATACTCTCTTTAATGAAACTTATATAATTTTAAAGGGACTGTATTTTTTTATACAGTCCCTCGCGGTTGTCGCTAAACTACCGGACCGACCAATTGTTAATCTGTTGTTCGCCGCGCCATGCGAAATCCGCTACGCTCCTTTCGCATTGGTCGCGGGCAGTCGCCAACTATAAGCAAGCTTATGATTGGCTCGTTGCCTACGCGAAGAATCGGACAGGCGATGCCGTGTCCGCTCCGATGCGTACAACATGATGTAACAATTGTCGGTCCTGGGTTAGCTTTTTTAACAGTCTGAAATTTATTTTTTCTTACGCCAAAAGGCTACATCTTTGCCATCCAATTTTAGCTCAACCAGTTCATAGCCGGCTCGTTTTCTTTCATCGACGGTTTCCTGAAAATCTTTTCGTTCTTCATCATCCATATTAGCCAGCATTTTTTCTTTGTCTGCGCTGGTACTTTCGTATACCCGCCCAACAACCGGTTCAGTCACTTCTTCGATCTCCTTCAACGGAATACCCACCTCATCCCGAGATGTTCCGTTAATCAGAGATTCCGCTTCTTTACTGGTTTCACGCATCAGTTGTTTGCGTCGTTCAGCTTTCTTTTTTTCATCTTCCAGATTCAGTCGCTGCCAGACATTGAGCATCTCGTCTTCCGAAAACTCCACATCTTCCTCGTCTTTACCTTTTGCGCCGCTATCATAGGTGTTGGTTTCACTGCGCAAAACAAAGGGCTGGTCAAGGTCGGTCAGTTTAAAACTTTCGACAATTCGCAAATCAGATTCCGGCACTGGATGGGGTTCGCCATCCGGATCGCTAAGGGATTTGGCTACCTTATTCAGTTCCATTTCCCGCATTTGCAGAATCAACCGTTCTTTCTCAACTGCCAGCTTTTCCTCGTAATATTTCTTGGTAAAGAATCCAGCATCATCGCTGTTAAGGATCTCTTCCATATCAGCGGCTTCCAGTTCCTTATCTTCCTTAACATAGGCTCCAACTTCCTGAATATTGCTGATGATCTTGGTACTGCCATCATCCACTGGTTCGATGATTCGGGTTTCCTGGACAATTTGGGTTTGTTGGACGATTTGGGTTTCCTGGATGTCATTCTGGTTGATAATAATTTCTTCGGTTTCAGTTCCAATTTCTGAGTCGACGCTATCCAGATTTGCTGGAATCAGCCGAGTTTCGTCATGACTTTCTATTTCGACGATTTCATTGGATTTAAAGTCTTCTACCGGTATAACAATCGTGGCATTTTCATCACGATCCCCGCGAATGCCCCCGGTTGCCGCCATATCGCGGTAGTAATCGTCAATATCTTCGGGTTCGTCGTAGCCTTCCTGATAACTGTTTTGAATCGATACACCATCAATACCGTTATCTTCTTGATCACCAAAAATCCCCTCATCTTCGCCATGATCGTTGCGTTCATCATGCATAATCGAGGCCTTTTTATTCATCACATATTGAATAAATCCAATTAAACCGATCAGCGTCACAATACTTCCTACCGTAATACCGGCTACAGAGCCGTATAGACTCATGATCAGGGGCACGTAGGGAACTGGGATGGGCAGATTAATCCCCAAAAACCATAACAGTGTATTGGGTTGAATCAGTGCGTATAAGGGACTCAATCCCTGGATGATCTGTTCGCCAAAGGCCGTCGGCAAGCGATCAATAACACCCTGTGAAACCGGCATATGGCCGCCATTAATAAAAATCACCACAAAATTGGAGGTAATCCCCACTGCCATCAAAATAACCCAGAAGTCATCCAGATTGAACACCAACATGACCAATATCAGGATATAACTGGCAAAGTTTACAATCTCCAGATAGGGTTCAACCAGTGCAATCCCGCCGGTGTAAATGTAAAGATGCAAGGCAATTTGCAACACCAACCCTAAAATTCCTACCGGTAACAAGGAAATTTTTCTGACTTTGAAGCCATGCAGACTTCCCCTGCGAATTTTCCCAATTAAAAAACCTAACATAATTGCAATTAGTATTAACATATTTGTTTTAACCCCACTATTTATTTATAATCATTTATCAGGTGTTCTTATCTATATCAATGTTTAGATAATAATGCATATAGATCTATTTTAAAACAAAAGAAAAGTTCTGTCAAAACTTTATGCCTAAATAATGTATAAATTTAAAAATAAATTGAAACGATAAAGTACGATCATCAAAAACACCCCTTAAATCGATTATTCAAGGGGTGTTTGTCGTTCTTTTCAGTTTTTTCTTAAGAAATTTTTAGAAAGTTGGCTCAATCAAACCATAATTTCCGTCTTTTCTCATGTAAACGACATTGACATCATCAGTATCGCCATTGAGAAATACAAAGAAATCATGTCCCAATAGTTCCATCTGCAAAGTTGCTTCATCGACATTCATGGGTTTAACCGCAAATTTTTTGGTTCGAACCACTTTAGGTTGAAACCCATCATCTTCGGCAAAACCGTCGATTGCTTCCAGGTTAAATTTGGCTGTTTCATCTTGATTGCGTTTTTGCAATTTAGTTTTATGTTTTCTGAGTTGACCCTCAAGTTTATTAACAACATCCTCAATCGATGTCACCATATCCTCTGATCTTTCTTCCGCTCTTAAAATGGTTTTTCCTACTGGAATGGTTACCTCCAGCATCTGATAATTCTTTTCTTTACTAAAGGTCGCATACACTTCTGTTTCCTGACCAAAGTAACGATCAAATTTCCCCAGCTTCTTTTTTAATGTTTCTTTTAAACCTTCTGATACATGCATATTTTTTCCGTAAATTGTGAATCTCATAACGACAACTCCTTTCAAAAGGTCAACCTTACTCGTTTTCACTTAATAATAAAGTGCGTTCAAGTATATTCCTATTATACCCAATCCGATCCCCTTTAGTCAAAATCATTTGTGTCAAATTCTTGTCACAAAATATCATCTAAAAAGAATGCTTTCTTTAAAAAAGTTGTCTCAGTTGACCTGGTTTTTCCCCCCACACTCGCCAGCTGGAAGTTTAGCTCAGTGTTCGCATCACAACTCCTTCTCTCGGTCTACCCGGCTGGACTTACTTCTAAGACGCACTATGATCAACAACTCTCTATTGAATTGTCTTACGTGGATCGCTTCGCCTGCATCTGGCATCGACTTTCAACCACAAACCTGAGACAACGTCTATTATTATAAGATCATGATCCGAAAAATGTCAAGCAAAATTCAATACATCCCTGATTATCGCGAAATTTAATGCATCATTTATCAAAACTATTCCTTTTGTTACCTTTTATGTTATAATAGATGAAATAAACTTTCGGAGGTTTTCATGTTATTGGGTATTGCCGCAATCTTAACAACGATTATTTTTATCGTCAATATTACGTTGACATTCACCATTATTTTTCTGGAACGTAAAAATCCTCAAAGCACCTATGCCTGGTTATTGTTTTTGTGGATGGTTCCCATTTTAGGCTTTTTATTTTATATCCTATTCTCCCAAAATTTAACTAAACGAAAGATTTTCCGTTACAACACCCCAGAGAATATTCAGTATCACCACTTATTAAGACAACAGCAACGGTCGCTATCGCAGATTATCGCCATCGATCCGGACAGCCCAATCGAAAAATACCGGCATTCAATCGAATTCCATTTAAATGTCAGTGAATCCCTTTATACTAATAATAACACGGTCGAAATTTTCACCGATGGCTACAAAAAATTCGACGCCCTTTTTCATGCGATGGAAGAAGCCCGATCGTCCATTCATGTAGAATACTATATTATCAAAAATGATACCCTTACCGCTAAACTATTTGATATTCTGACCCGAAAAGCCCTTGAGGGTGTCGAGGTCAGACTTCTTTTTGACGCCATGGGCGGTCGTTATCTGCCCCCCTCGGTCCTCGATGGCTTTGAATCCGCTGGGGGGAAAATCGGCATTTTTTTTCCTTCCCGTTTTAGAATGCTGAATCTCCGGGTTAACTACCGCAACCACCGTAAAATTGTGGTCATCGACGGTATCACCGGTTTTGTCGGGGGGTTCAACATCGGCAACGAATATCTAGGCCTTGAGAAGAAGATGGGTTATTGGCGGGATACCCATTTGAAAATCGTCGGTTCTGCCGCCTATGAGCTTCAGCATCGCTTTCTGCTCGACTGGCGGGCCAGTTCCAGTGAAGAGTTCCTCGTTGATGATTCCAAGCTTAACCAGTACTTTCCGACCATCCCGCAAAAATCCGGTGCCGGCATCCAGATTGTCTCCAGCGGTCCGGATAACATTAACCAACAAATTAAACAGGGATTTTTACGGATGATTACCACTGCTGAGGATTATATTCTGATCCAATCTCCCTATTTTGTCCCCGACGAAAGTATTCTCGAAGCCCTCAAAATTGCGCTGTTATCGGGCATCGATGTCCGGATTATGATTCCGAACAAACCGGATCATATTTTTATTTACTGGGTCACCCTTGCCTACGTCGGTGAACTGATTGAATACGGTGCCAAAATTTTTATTTATGAAAACGGCTTCCTTCATGCCAAAACCATCGTCGTCGATGATTCGATCTGTTCGGTGGGATCCTGTAATTTTGACATCCGCAGCTTCCGGCTTAATTTCGAAACGAACGCCTTTATTTACGACCGCAAGGTTGCCATCCAGCTCAAAAAAATCTTTGTTGAAGATATCAAAAAATGCACTTATTATAATAAAGAACTTTATCGAAACCGCAGCCGTCGGGTTAAGATCAAAGAATCTATTTCACGTTTATTCTCGCCGTTACTATAATGCTCGATCATAAAAGCCTCCCTTTCGGGAGGCTTTTGCAGCTATTTTTCTTATTAATAAAGATTGTGAATAAATAATCCGCTTCTTAATTTTGGTTCAAACCAGGTCGATTTTGGCGGCATCAGCAGATCTGCATCGGCAATATTCATCAGCTCTTCGATGGAGGTGGGATACATCGAAAAGGCCAGTGCCATATCTTCATTAACGCGGCGTTCCAGTTCTTTTAATCCCCGGATGCCACCGACAAAGTCGATCCGTTTATCGGTACGAATATCGCCAATTCCCAGGATTGGTACCAGCACATTGTTCTGCAAAATCGCCACATCCAATGAGTTAACTGGATCAGCTGGATCATAAACCCCGTCTTTAACGGTCAACAAATACCATTTTCCATCGACAAATAAGCCAAAGCTACCTTTTTGAGGTGGTGTCACTGCTTCGGCATCTTTCGCTGTTACCTCAAATTTTTCTGACAGCGCTTTTAAGAACGCCTCAACGCTGAGTCCGTTGAGATCCTTGACGACCCGGTTGTAGTCCATGATATACAACTGTTCATCGGGAAATAAAACCGAAAGAAAGTAGTTGAATTCCTCTGTGCCGGTATAGTCCGGATTTGCTTCCCGACGCATCAGACCAACCTTAACAGCCGAAGCTGAACGATGATGCCCATCGGCAATATAGAGACTTTCGACTTTGCTAAATTTTTCAACTAAGCCCTTAATCACGGCCTCATCATCAACAACCCAGGCTCGGTGAGTAATCCCATCTTCTGAGATAAAATCATAAATAGATTGATGCTCTTTGCGCCAGCTGTCGACTATCTCATTAATGGCCTCCTGAGCTCGATAGGTCAGAAAAATCGGTCCGGTGTTAGCATTGCAGGCATCGACATGTTTAATCCGATCTTCTTCTTTATCAGCTCGAGTCAGCTCATGTTTTTTGATCGTATTATCGAGATACTCATCAATAGCGGTACAGACGACCAGTCCCACCTGGCTTCGGCCATCCATAACTAATTCATAAATATATAAGCAATCTTTGCTCTCCTGAGTTAAGGCCTGCCGTTGAAACAACTTGTCGAGATTTTTTCTGGCAGTTTCATAAACAATGGGGTCATTGATTTTAACGCCCTCATCCAGGGTTGTTTCCGGTCGATCAACCCGTAAAAAAGAATCCAGTTTTCCCTGAACGGCTATTGCCGCTTCCTCCCGGTTATACACATCATAAGGCAGGGCTGCCACATCCTGAGCTTTTTCAGGAACGGGACGAACTGCTTTAAAAGGTTTGATTGTTGCCATTTTTTTCCTCCTGTTTTTAAATAAAGAAGTGGTCTCCGTTAATCCGAAGCCACTTCTTTGTGGTTAGTTCTTATTTTAGAATTCGTACCCGGGTAACGCCTTCAATGGCTTTTAATGCTGTTTTTACATCTTCGCCAATATTGCTGTCAACATCAATCATGGTATAAGCCCAAGGTCCTCGGTGTTTGTTAGTCATAACCGAAATATTAATATCATGATCGCCAAGCACTTTAGTAATTTGACCCAACATGTTTTTTACATTGGCATGATTCACAGTAATCCGGTTTTCTGCTTCACAAACACCCATGTCGCAATCTGGATAGTTTACTGAATTAACAATATTGCCATTTTCCAGATATTCTTTTAATGAATTTATCGCCATCTCAGCGCAGTTTTCTTCGCTTTCTGGTGTTGAAGCACCTAAATGAGGAATATTAATAACATTTTTCATTTTCAATAATCGTTCATTGGGAAAATCAGTAATATAGTTTGCAATAATACCTTCTTCGATGGCATTTTCCAACGCATCATAGTTCACCAGTCCACCGCGGGCAAAGTTTAATAGTCTTAAGCCTTCTTTGATTTCTTTTAAAAGATCTGCGTCAACATAGTCTTTTGTCTCATCCATATAGGGAATATGAAGTGAAATGTAGTCGCAGTTTTTAAAGATTTCTTCCTTACTGACGGCACGTTTCACTTTTCGGCTTAATCCCCAGGCGTTATCGATGGAAATAAAGGGGTCAAAGCCATAAACCTTCATCCCGAAATCAACGGCCATGTTGGCAACCAGTACCCCAATGGCACCTAAGCCAATGACGCCCATTTTTTTGCCGTATAGTTCCGGACCACCAAAAGCTTCCTTACCCTTTTCAACCAGAGCGGGAATCTCATCACCCTTATCGACTAAAGTGTTTGACCACGCAATCCCATCAACCACCTTACGTGAAGAGATCAGCATCCCGGCAATCACCAATTCTTTTACCGCATTGGCATTGGCTCCCGGCGAGTTACAGACAACAATTCCCCGCTCTGAGCATTTATCGAGCGGAATATTATTGACCCCGGCTCCAGCCCGGCCAACAAATTTAACCGACTCGGGAATATCCATGTCATGCATTTTAAAACTTCTTAATAAAATTGCATCGGGATTTTCTGGCTGATCTAAAACCGTATAATTTTCACCTAATAATTTTAGCCCTTTTTTAGAAATATTATTCAGGGTCTGTACTTTATAATTCAATATCCTAATTCCTTTCTTAATGAAAACACCTAGGCGTTTTCTTTTTCAAATTTCTGCATGAAATCAATGAGGGTATCAATACCCGCCATTGGCATGGCATTGTAGATGCTTGCCCGCATCCCACCAACGCTGCGGTGACCTTTCAGATTTTCCATTCCGGCTTTTTTGCTTTCTTTAACGAATAGCGCATCTAATTCGTCTGATCCGGTGATAAAAGGCACATTCATTAATGAACGGTCTTCGGGAACAACAGTCCCTTTATAAAGCTTGCTGTTGTCAATGAAATCGTAGAGCTTCTGAGCCTTTTCTTTGTTGACCGCTTCCATCCCGGCAACGCCGCCGTTTGCTTTAACCCATTCAAAAACAAGTTTGCAAATATAAATGCTGTAGCATGGTGGCGTATTGTAGCAAGAATCATTATCAGCATGGATTTTATAATCCAGCATGGTTGGTGTGAAGTCTTTGGCATGACCCAGTAAGTCTTTACGAATGATCACTGCGGTTACACCAGCAGGTCCCATGTTTTTCTGAGCTCCAGCATAAATCAGACCAAATTTTGAAACATCATAAACTTCGGATAAGATATTGGAAGACATGTCTCCAACTAATGGCACATTTCCCGTATCAGGAATATTTTCAGGTTTAAATCGAGTTCCGTAAATGGTGTTATTAACGCAAATATGGAAGAAATCAGCATCTGGTGTAAAATCCTTAGGATCCACCTTGGGGATGTAGGAAAAGGTTTTATCCTGGGATGATGCAATAACCTTTGCTTCTCCATAACGGGCTGATTCTTGATAAGCCTTTTTTGCCCAACTGCCGGTAATCATAAAATCGGCTTTATTGGTTTTTG
>JAQUWM010000145.1 GCA_028692885.1 Acetobacterium sp.
GATATTGCGATGTATAAAGCAAAAGAAAAAGGCAAAAACCAATTTGTGATGTGCTCAACAGTCATTAAAGAAGAAGTCAATTTCAAGAGTAAACTTACCAATAACTTATATCATGCGCTAGAACGTCATGAATTGGTCGTTTACTATCAACCGCAAGTATCTCTTGAAACCGGAAGAATTATTGCGGTGGAAGCCCTGCTTAGATGGCAACATCCGAAATTGGGGCTGATTCCGCCCAAGGTGATTATTCCGTTGGCGGAACAAACCGGGCTGATTAATCCGATTTGCGAATGGGTATTAAAAACGGCTTGCACTCAGAATAAGGCATGGCAGAAGATGGGACTACCGCATGTGCGGATAGCCATCAATATCTCAGCAACTCAATTCCGAAATCCCCTGTTGATCAGTCAGATAAAAAAGTTGCTAAAAGATACCGGGTTAAAACCAAGGTATCTGGAATTAGAACTGACTGAAAACATTGCCATTAACAAGGCCAGCTATATTGTCGGTCTTTTAAATGCACTAAAAAAGCTGGGCGTTTTTATTTCGATCGATGATTTCGGCACCGAGTATTCTTCATTGAGTCGACTAAAACTATTGTCCATTGATCAGTTGAAAATAGACAAGCAATTTATTGATGGTATTGTTGAAAATGAAAAGGATCAGGCGATCGTCAACACCATCATCCTGCTGGCTAAAAATTTGGGACTGAGTGTGATTGCAGAAGGTGCCGAAACTGAGGAACAGGTTAATTACCTGAAAGAAAATCGATGCGACACGGTTCAGGGCTTCTATTACTATCAGCCGATGCCGGCAGCGGAAATGACGGCGGTGCTACAACACAAAATAATGATACCTTGAGGAAGAACGCTATTTGCAGATTCTTTGAGATGACAAATGAAGCGGTGTGATTTTACCGAAAAAACGGGTAAGTATTCCATATACCAGAGAGGAGGATTTATAGATGAACTATCAAATCATTAAAGAATTTCCCCATCCGATGATGGAAAAAGGAAAGAGGCCGGTTATCTCCATTTATGTGGATACCAACATAAAGAAACCGGATCGTCTGGAAAATCCCATCCGTTTTAAGAATCTCGTCAAAGAAGTCCAGGCGTCTTTAAAAGACAAGGAATTCAAAGGATTTAAAGATCTGTTTTCGCTTTTTAAAGAAATGGAGGAAGATGCTTTATTCTGGGAAGGTGCCACCGAAAGCCTGGCGATTCTGGGGGACGAAGAAGAATGCATTGTCTATAAGCTGCCGGTGAATGTTAAAAGTCTGGCAATTGTGTCAGACAGTTATTATATAAAACCCTTATTGAGGAGTTTTCAATCTTATGGACACTATCATGTACTGGGTTTGAATCGGGATAATTTCGTTCTTTATGAAGCTGACCGTTACGGAATTCATCCGATACCAGTGGCTGAAAAAGATTCAACCATGGAAGGGGTGCTGGGCACCGAAAAAACGGCTCCCCATCTGTCAGTGGCCAGTATCGGTGGAGATCAGTCGATGTATCATGGCCATGGGGGCGCCAAGGATGAGCGGAAAGTTGATCAGGATAAGTTCTTCCGTCATGTGGATACTTTTATTCTGGAAAACTATTCAAAAATGCATAAGATCCCCCTGATTCTTGTCAGTCCGGATGAACATCAGGGTGAATTCAGAAAACTATCAAAGAATAGTTTCCTGATTGATGAGGGGATAAAAATTGATGGAGATTCTTTGGACAAAAAGAGTCTTTATGAAAAAGTTCAGGATGTGATGCAGGAACTGTTTAAGAAAGAGCTAAAAGAACGAATGGATAATTTTTCGGAAGCTCATGCTAAGGATTTAGGATCTGATGATCTGGTTCAGATCGGCAGAGCCATTGCCGAGGGACGAGTAGCGGCCCTATATCTCGAGGAAAACATGGTTCACCCTGGAATCTTTGATTCTAATCTGGGCACCATCATCCAAGGTCAAATTGAGAACCCCAGAGTCGGGGATGTGTATGATGACATGGCCGAGGTGGTTCTGAGTCGGGGCGGAAAGGTGCTAATCTTAGCAAAAGAGGACATGCCAACCGCAAGCGACATCGCTGCTGTTTATCGGTACTGAGGATCTGTTTGAATGAAAAGTAAAATTGAGGATAAATAAAACTGAGGATTAACTCCTAGTATTTAAAGGGGTTAATCCTTATTATTTTTTTAGATTAATTGAGATTTTGTAGTATAATATAGAAAACTTTTCCAAAAGTAATTAGAATTTCTGTTGAATGGTTGCTGGGGAAAGACAAATTGAAAAATAGGCAACAGATAAGCAATTATAGAACTGCCATGAGCTGCGTAAGCAGTTAAATATCAAAATTGAAAGGGATCACCATGAGTAACGAATATAAAGCAAAAATAGGAACATTGGTTGACAGCATTTCAGAAAGTTATAAAAAGGAGTGTTATATCGCCCCCCATGATTTAGGCTTTTTACCAAACCGGAGCGTCATTATTGATACCACCAAAGCGTTGCGACAGCTTGTTTTCCCAAGTTATTTCGGGAAAACCAATTTTCGCAGAGAAATTCAAGACTATCATATTGGTGAGTTACTGGTTTGCATCATTGAATGCCTAACGAAACAGTTTACCCTGGCGTTAAAACATCAGGCTGGGAAATCCGAAAATTTGAGCGAAGAACATTATCGTCAGGAAGCGGGACGACTCTGTTATGAATTTATGAGCAAAATTCCCCAGATCCGGGAGTTTCTGGCTACCGATGTAATTGCCGCCTTTGACGGAGACCCCGCGGCTAAGAGCAAAGATGAGATTATCTTTTGCTATCCCGGCGTTTTTGCCATCAGTATTCACCGTCTGGCCCATGAACTTTATAAGCTTTCGGTGCCGCTGATTCCCCGGATCATGAGCGAATATGCTCATAATATCACTGGTATTGATATTCATCCCGGCGCCACCATTGGCAAGTATTTTTTTATTGACCATGGCACCGGCGTGGTTATTGGGGAAACCGCTGTTATTGGCGAGCATGTCAAAATCTATCAGGGGGTTACCCTTGGGGCGCTGTCCACCCGAGGCGGACAGAAACTCAGAGGTGTACGGCGTCATCCCTGTCTGGAAGATGAGGTAACCGTTTATTCAGGGGCCTCCATTTTAGGAGGAGATACCGTTGTGGGAAAAGGGGTTGTCATTGGCAGTAATGTGTTTATTACAAAATCGGTCCCGGAAGGAACAAAAGTCAGTATAAAAACCCCGGAACTCCAATTTTCTGGTCATGCCATTAAGGAAGTTTCCATCGAAGCTTTTGATTGGGTGATTTAAATTGGCTCATCAATGATTGCGGTAGTTAGTACCGGCTGAAACTGCAAGGATCTCGAGGGCTGAGAAAAATACAGGTAGAGAAAATACAGGTAGAGAAAATTCAGGTAAATACAAGGAAACAACGTTTCAGAATTCGTTTGGATTCTGAAACGTTGTTGTTTAGTCCGTATAATAAAGGTAATTACTGCAAAAATTGATCCAGACTTTAGCAATTGGCAATGGGGTAGCAATGATTATTTAAAATCAACGCCATATAAAAACGTCAGCATATCATTTTTTGTTGTTTCAAGATCAATCGTTGTGAATTCATCGGGATATAGAGATTTTGCTAAAAACTGAATCGAATACATATACTTGACAGTCCACAGGTCACAATAAAATGGGTGAGGCAATTCAAAAACCTTTTTATTTTGAATGGCTTTGATCCCGGCCCACTGGGCATCATCATAATAGTTTTGCGGAGTAAACTCCGGCAGATACCACATCAGCATGGTATCGGGATTCCAATTCACGACATCTTCCATATTTCCTACAAAATGCTCTTCACGGACGCTATCAGCCACATTTTTCCCACCAGCTTTTTCAATAATACTGTCACCAGTACTGTTATTGCCAGCCAGATCAAATTTTGACGGCCCCCAGACAAATAGCGACGACAGTTTTTTGCTTTCATTTATTCCCGAAATGATATCCGTAACACTTTTGAGCTGTTTTCTCGTGTAGGTGACAATTTCTGCGGCCCGCTCTTCTGTTCCCGAAATTTTACCAAGAATATCGAGTTTTGTATAGACATCTTCAAAATTATCAACCTGAATACCGACAACTTTGATGCCATTATCTTCAAGCGCTTTGATATCTTCAGCCTGATCTGCCCAGATCACAACAACATCCGGATTCATCGCAACAATGTCTTCAATATTGCGATCAATTGCCGGCAAGGTTTTATTCTTTACCCGGTCATCGATTTGAGCGGTAAAATCGTACACTTCTTTTGTATCATAGGTCCACTGATCAATGGCGATGATCTGATCTTTCGCTCCCAACATATACAGATCATTGAGGGCGCTGTTTAACAGGCACACAATTTTTTGAGCAGGATAATTAACCTCAACTTCTTGCCCTCTTGAATCGATAACGTTCACTGTTTCCTGAGTTTTGGATTTATCTCCTTCACCCGTTGCCTTGTTGCAACCGGCAAACAGGGGGCATAATATCGCCACCATCAGAATTAACACAACAATTCTTTTCATTTCTTCTCCTCCAGGTTTTCGATTAGGCAGTTTCAAAACTATGATACAATAAAGAAAACTTATGACAATTTATAATTACC
>JAQUWM010000039.1 GCA_028692885.1 Acetobacterium sp.
GCAAATCAAAAAAAGCTACCAAAAACTGGTAGCTTGACTATCATAGCAAATTTCATGCCTTAGATTCGATGCTTTGCGTCTTTAACTTTCGCTAAATTTGCCATTTCATATCATTCTATATTGAGATCAATTAAAGATAAACAAATCTTAACACAAGCTTACGTAAATTGTCAATAAATTATGTGTAAAATCTATAGTGTAAAGTCTTCTTTAGAATCATGTAAAACATGTGCTTCATACGTTGCTACTTTCTTCTCCACAATCTCCTCAAACCGCTCATTATAAGTCTTCACGTCCTTAACCGTAAATACCTTGGTAATATTATTCGTGATCGGATCATAGAGGTTTCCGGTCGCTCCAGCACCAATACCTAAGGTGGACTGACACTCGGCCATCATCAGAATATTATAAATTCCTTCATGACCCGGCTTGGCATAGCCAATATTCTCACTGTTGTCTCTGGTATATTTTAAGCGATACAGATAATAGGGCTCGAATCCTTCACTATTCAGACGGCTTTTCACCGCTTGATAAAAGTTTTCACCATACCCCTCTTTAACGACAATCCCGTTTTGATCTTTGATTCTGGAGCCCTTTTTAATCGATAGATTATGGATGGTTATATTTTCAGGCTCGAGTGCAATAATGGCGTCCAGAGATCGGAAAAAATCATCCGGAGTTTCATTTCCTAATCCCACAATCAGATCCATATTTAAGGTTTTAAACCCGAAGGATTTAATTAACGCTACCTGTTTTTCGATCAGCCCGGCTTCCCAGGGTCTACTAACACTTAAAAGCGTTTGCGGATTCATGGATTGGGGATTCAGGCAAATCCGCTCCACGCCATGCGCTTTTGCAGCTTCCAGTTTTTCCCGGTTAATGGTTTCCGGTCGACCTGCTTCTAGCGTATATTCTCTGAGATGGGATAAATCAAAATATTCTTCCAATGATGACATCAGAATGTCCAACTGATTGGCACTTAACACGGTCGGCGTTCCACCGCCGATATACAAAGCATCAATTTGCACATCGCAGTTTCTTAGTATCTCTCCTGTTTTTTGGATTTCAACAAGCAAGTGATCGAAGTACTGCTGTAAATTTTCGCCCTTCTTATCCACGATGGTTGATACAAAGGAGCAATAGTCGCATTTGGAGGGACAGAGGGGAATCCCCACATATAAGCTGATCCGGCGCTGAGCCCCACACTCCCGTTCGCCGGGCATAAAATCCGCCTGTTTTTTTGCGATCCGTATCAATAATTCGATGCGGTCACTGCTAACCCGATAGTGCTCTCTAAATCTATTTCTGATTTTGCTTGGACTCCAGCCCAGTGCAACATAATTTTGCACCATTTTAACCGGTCTGATTCCTGTTAAAGTTCCCCATTCCAGCTGTTTATCGAAGTATTCACATAAAAAATCATAAAGAAACCCCTTGTAAATACTATTTTCAAGAGGATCATCACTGTTATTGAATTGATAGGCCCGATTTAATGTTTTCCCATCTTCCCATGCCAGGGTAAGAATGACTTGATTACCGACATTTTTTTGGGATAATACGCCATCTGCTATTCCTGACAAGATATTTTTCACCCCCGGGTCAAAAGCCTGGTATAACTCATGAAAATAATACTCCAACTCCGGTCGTTCTAAATCAAAACGAAGTACTCTCATTGGCACTCTCCTAAAAACGCCCCTTTAAAAAAGGATTGTTCATTTTTTCATATCCAATCGTTGTATTTTCTCCATGTCCCGGCAATACAATAGTTGCATCGTCCAGAATAAACAATTTCGCTTCGATCCCATTAAGCAGCTCATCTAAGTCACCGTCGGCAAAGTCCGTCCGACCGATGGAGGTATTAAAAAGGGTATCCCCAGCAAAAAGCTGATTCTCTGCCAAAAGACAGACTCCGCCCTTTGAGTGCCCTGGTGTATGTATGACTCGGATAACAACTTCACCTAAGCTAATCGTTTCAGTTTCTTTTAAATAACCATCAGCCGGTTCTAAGACCATCGACATACCCGCCAGCACCGAAAGGTTACGTCTTGGATCAAGTAGACAGTCCGCATCATTTTCATGAATAAGCACCTTGGCATCGGTTAATTGTTTAATTTGATTGACACCGCCGAGATGGTCAAAATGGCCATGAGTCAGCAGAATATATTTAACCGCTAATTTATTTTCATTAATGATATCGCTAATCCGCTGGTCTTCAAAGCCAGGATCGATGACCGCCGCTTCCAGCGTCTTTTCATCCCAAACCACATAACAGTTTGTTCCCATCTGTCCCAGCGATTTTTTTATTACTTCCATCTATTTCTCCCCTATCTAAAAAATCTTTTCACTATCTAACAACAAGGTTACGGGACCATCATTGACGATGAAAACTTCCATATCGGCTTGAAAAACGCCTGTCTCGATTTTTTTTATCGGCTGACTTTTTAGTTTTTCAACAAAAATGGTATATTTCTTTTCTGCTTGATCCACTGGACCACTCCGCGTAAAGCCAGGCCGTCTTCCTTTCCGACAATCGCCGTAAAGGGTAAATTGAGAAACCAAAAGCAGTTCCCCATCGACGTCAAGAATAGATTGGTTCATTTTCCCATCCGCATCTTCAAATATTCTCAAGTTAACCAGTTTATTTATAATATAATCCATATCGGCTTCAGTATCATCTTCCTTAATGCCAAGCAGAACGTTGAGTCCGTGGGCAATTTTCCCCATCGACTCATTATTGATCCGCACTTCCGAAGATGACACCCGCTGTATCACTGCCCGCATAACGTCTCCTTATACTCGGTAAATCTGGGTAATTTCTTTTATTTTATTCAAATTTTTTATCAGTAAATTCAGTTCCCGTCGGCTTTTTACCTCAAGGGTGGCCGAAAAGAAATCATATTCATTTTTTTCATTTTTGGCATTGAGTGCTGTCACGGGAATACCCATTTCCAGAAAAGTCTTTGAAATCTGGATAATCGTTCCCGGAGACTCCCTGGCTTTAATGTGTATTTCGGCCGTAAATGAACCGGTACTGTATTTATTCCATTCCACTTCGACAATCCGATTAGGATCGGTAAGATTTAAAACATTGGAGCAATCCGCCCGATGGACAGAAATCCCCCGTCCTTTGGTAATGTAACCAACGATTTTATCACCGGGGACCGGGTTACAGCATTTGGCGAAATGGACATCAATTTCATTATGTCCGGCAACGATCACAGTGCTGCTCGTTTTTTTGGAATCCTTGATTGGTTTTTTCAGCACAATTTCTTCAACTTCTTCAGGAAATTCCTTAGGAAAGAGCAGTTTCATTTTTTGGAAAACAGTGCCAATTTTTATGCCATTATAGCCAATAGCGGCATAAAAATCGTTGAGGCTTTTATAGCTGCATTTTTCGGCTAAGAGCTCCAGATTATTCAAATTCAATAAGTTAGAGTGCTGCAAACCCTCTCGTTTGATTTCCCGCTCTAAAATGTTCCGGCCTTTTTGAACATTCTCATCTTTTTCTTCTTTTTTAAAGTATTGCTTAATCTTATTCCGGGCATGGGCACTTTTGACAAAGGTCAGCCAGTCCCGACTTGGACCATTGGAATTCTTGGATGTCATGACTTCAACAATATCGCCACTCTTTAAGGGACTGTTGAGCGGAACAATTTTATTGTTTACCCGAGCTCCGACGCAACTGTTTCCGATATCGCTATGAATCCGGTAGGCAAAATCCAGCGGGCATGATCCGGCTGGCAGCGGCACCACCGCACCTTTAGGTGAAAACACGTAGACCTCTTCGTTGAGAAGATCCACCTTGATGGTTTCCACCAGTTCCCCGGCATCCTCCGAGTCCCGCTGGAGTTCAAGCATTTGTCGCAGCCAGGACATCTGCACTTCATACTTATTGTCCTTGGCATCCATTCGGCCTTCTTTATATTTCCAGTGCGCTGCAATCCCATACTCTGCCGTTTCATGCATTTCTCTGGTGCGAATCTGAATTTCAAAGGGCTCGCCTTTGGGGCCCATAACCGTTGTATGAATGGATTGATAAAGATTGGGTTTAGGCATGGCGATATAATCTTTGAACCGGCCGGGAATAGGCGTCCATTGGGAATGAACCACTCCCAGCACCCCATAACAATCTTTTAATGAGTCGACAATGACCCGAACTGCGATTAAATCGTAGATTTCATCAAAGCTGCGGTTCTGATTCTTCATTTTTCTGTAAATACTGTAAAAATGTTTCGATCGTCCGTAAATCTCAGCATGGGTGCCGACTTTTTCAATCTCCCGCGACAAAATATCAATCACATCGGCAATATAGGCTTCCCGGGCACTTTTCTTAACCTTAATTTTCTGAACCAGATCATAATATCCATCCGGATCCAGATATTTCAGAGCCAGATCTTCCAACTCCCACTTGATCGTCGAAATCCCCAGGCGGTTAGCCAACGGCGCATAGATGTCAAGCGTTTCTTTGGCTTTTTCAAACTGCTTTGTTTCCCGCATGTATTCCAGGGTACGCATATTATGCAATCGGTCAACCAGCTTGATTAAGATAACCCGGATATCTTTAGACATCGCCAGAATCATTTTACGAAGATTTTCGGCCTGACTTTCTTCTTTAGATTGAAAAGCAATCCGTCCAATCTTTGTAACGCCTTCTACCAAATCAGCGATATCCTGATTGAATTCTTCCTTAATATAATCATAGGAATAGATTGTATCTTCAATTACATCATGTAAAATGGCAGCAACAATTGTTTCTGTATCCATTTGCATTTCAGCCAAAATGTAAGCAACAGAAACCGGATGAATTACATATTCCTCTCCCGACAGACGTTTCTGATCTTTATGGGCTTCCCTTGCCAGGTTGTAGGCCTTATTGATCATATCCGTTTCAGCATCTGGATTATTTGCTTTTACCAGGTTTATTACATTGTCAATTTTTCCTCTTACTGCGTCATTATCCATATCGTTTCTGCCTTTTTAATTAATGAATGGTATTTAGTAGGGGTAGGTCACAATCGAGTGTACAAAATAATTCCTAAGGAGATCACGACCACCTAATTCTGTCAGTTCAATCAGCGTGATAATTCCGGATATTTCGCCGCCCAGATTTTCGATCAGTTTGGTAGCCGCCATCATGGTTCCCCCAGTGGCCAATAAATCATCCACAATGATAATCCGGTCTCCCGGTTTAATCGCATTTTTTTGAATTTCGACAATATTTGAGCCATATTCGAGATCGTAGGCTTCCGATGATACTTCACCAGGTAATTTACCAGGCTTTCGTACCGGTACCAGACCAGCTCCAATCAAATAGGCCAATGGGGTGCCAAAGATATAACCCCTTGCTTCCGGAATCACGATGATATTTGCATCAAGAGCTTTTGCCACCTTTGTCATCTCGTCAATGACGTGCTGAAAAGCCTTGGGGTTTAAAATCAGACTGTTAATATCCTTAAAACTGATGCCTTCTTTTGGAAAATCTTCGTAAATGCCAATATTTTCTTTTAGATCCATTTTAAATCTCCCTTATCATTCACTAATCATTTTTTCTAATTTTATCATTAGTTTCGTGTTTTGAATATCCTTTTTTTCCCTTGTTTCTATAATTTCGGAAAAAATCAACCCTTCCTTAAGTCCATACGCAATTAACCCAGCTTCTCGTAGTATTTCGCATGCCATCAACCAATGAAATGGAGACAGTACAGCATTTTTTTCTGATTGTATGGATACCCCGCTTCCACCTGATTTTTTGAGTAGAATATAAACTCGTTTAATGGTCTCCCGCAGCAAACGCAACTCTCTAAGATTAATGTCAGCAGCTATCAAATCAACTTCGGTTTTGGGATGTTCTGATCGCACAATCGCTTTTACCAGAAACTTGGCAGTTTCAAGATCCCAGATGGGATTATGCCGGATGTCTTTAATTAACAATTGCAGCGTTTTATTGCCCCGATATTCATTGACATCCAAGCGACATAGCAACGCCACTCCTTGATAACCATTTACCGCCAATTCTGGATGGACACTATAAAAGCCGCCAAACCCAAAACCGACTGCTCTGATATCATTTCTCAAACTCAAACGCAGATGATTGCTTTCCTTCCCCATGGTTCCCATTGAAACAATATCCGGTTTATTGATGACAAACTGCACCCCGGGATTACCGAGGCCACAGGGCTCAAAATGAGAGCAGGTATTAAAAAGTTCCCAGGTGACTTCCGCTGCTTCGATAATCGCATCATAGGGAATTTTTTTGATCAGATGTTTTTTTACTCCGACGGATTCTCCATAATTTTTTATTTTTTCTATCATTGAGCCAATGTTCTCGGCCTTGATACTAAAACCAGCAGCCTGATCGTGACCGCCGTAACTGCTGAAATACTCGCCGCAGGATTGCAACGCCTCAAAGATATTAAACCCTTCGACACTTCGGCAAGATGCTTTTCCGATCCCATCATCAACACTAATAACGATGACCGGGCGATAGTATCTCTCTTGAATGCGGCTGGCGACAATTCCGATCACTCCAGAGTGCCAGTTTTCGCCAACGACAATAATGATATCATCCTTATTAAGCTCCTGAGATTCGACTTGCGCAAGAGCAGCTTCCAAAATGGTTGATTCCAGATCCTGACGCTTGCGATTCTCATCACTTAAAAATTGTGCCAACTCGATCAGCTTCACTGAATCAGTCTCCGTAAGCAAGTCAACAATGTGATGTGCCTCTCCTAGCCGTCCGGCGGCATTAATCTTGGGACCCAACACAAATCCAAAATGCCAGGCCTTTAACTGAGTCAGCTCACTCACTTCAATTAATGCCCGAATGCCAGGATTCTTGGGGTTGGTGTTGAGATAATCAAGTCCCATCGAAACCAGACTTCGATTCTCGTTCTGCAACGGAACCAGATCCGCTACTGTGGCTAGTGCCACGCATTCTATGGCATTCTGAATATCAAAAGTAACCTTCAATTGGGTACTTAAGGCTTGAACCAGTTTAAAAGCCACCCCGGCACCACATAATTCTTTATACGGGTAGCTTGATCCGGGTAACTTAGGATTGATTATTCCGAATGCTGCTGGAAGCGTCCCATGGCACTCGTGATGATCGGTAACAATAACATCAAGATTGTGCTGATTACAAAAATCAATCTGTTCGTTGGCGGAAATCCCGTTATCGACAGTAATCAACAGCCCTATCCCTTCATTGATTAAGCCCTGCAAGGGATCGATATGAAGTCCATAACCAGTGACCAATCGATTGGGAATAAAATAGGAAACATTAAATCCATTGCTTTTTAGAAAATTGAGTAGGATGGACACTCCAGTTGTACCGTCGGCGTCGTAGTCGCCATAGAGACAAATTTTTTCGTTTGCGTCTTTTGCTTTTGTGATCCGAGCCACTACTTTATCCATATCATCAAAGAGAAAGGGGTCATGCAGATCATCCAGAGCGGGATTGAGATAGCGATATGTTTCTGCAACGGAAGTCATCCCACGATTGATCAGTATTTCAGCCGTTCGGCTCGCCAATTTGAGATCCTGCATCATCTGCTTTTTTAATTGTTCATATTCAGATGCGTTTAAATGACTGCTTTTGTTTTTTCTTAATATCCATTTCGTTTTAACTGACATATTCCACCTCAAGACTTAAATCAATTGATTAAACTATCGTATACATTTATAATTTGGCACCCTAAAACGAAAGCGTCAGGGAGTTGCCTCCTTGACGCCAGATCGTTTTGTATTTATTTTTTTACATCATATTTTTTATCATTAGTTTTTTACTGCAGTTCTTTTACTGGCCTGAAATTCTTTGATTTTACACCAAAGCGTACTGGCAATAAAGATTGATGAATAGGTTCCGCTGACAATCCCCACCATTAATGGCAATGCAAAATCCTGTACTGCTGGTACCCCAAAAACATATAAGGCTCCGATTGCCAGCAAGGTAGTAAAGGAAGTATTAATACTTCGTCGCAGGGTTTGAGTTACACTGGTATCGACTAAACTGGCAAAGTCATATTTACCAAATTTAGGTCGATTTTCCCGGATTCGGTCAAAAACAACAATGGTATCGTTGATTGAATAACCTAAAATCGTCAACATCGCTGCAATCAGTGGTGAATTAACTTGAATCTGGAAGATCGAGTAGACACCCAGTACCACAATTAAGTCATGAGCTAGGGCGATAATCGCTGCCAGTCCAAATAAAAACTCAAAGCGGAAGGTTATGTAAACCAGCATCAGCAATAATGCAACGCCAGCCGCAATCATGGCGCTGTTGGCCATTTCTTCTCCAATTGACGGACTAACGGTGTCAATCGATAGCAGGTCGGTATCTTCTAAATTATATTTTTCCTGAAATTTAGCGAATAATGCCTGTCTTTCTTCAGTTGATAAGTCTTTTTTGGTGGAAATGATCACCTGCGTTTTTGCTTCCCCGGCATAGGTTACGTCGGCACTGGAATCATATTCCTCAATCAACGCCTTGGCATCACTGGTTTCGAAGGGTGTGTTCAGTTCAATGGTTACGATAGTTCCGCCAATAAAGTCGATGCCAAAATTTAGCCCGTTGATAAATAAAGAGCCGATACTAATGGCAATAAGGATCAATGAGACGGCAAACCATATTTTACTTTTTTCTGCTACTTGAATGTTCTTTTTCATTATGGTCTCCTCTCTATATTCCGTAAAAAGTATTGCTTTTGAATAATTCAGTTTTTACCAGTAATATGACCAATTGTTTGGTGATCACAACGGCGGTGAACAGACTTACTAAAATACCTAAAATCAATGTAACCGCAAATCCCTGAACGCTGCCGCTACCTAAAAAGAAGAGCACAAAGCCAGCAATCAAGGTGGTAACATTGGAGTCCAGAATTGTCGAAAATGCTCGTGAAAAACCGGCGTCAATGGCTGTCAGTAAAGATTTCCCCAACCGGGCCTCCTCTTTAATCCGCTCAAAAATGATTACGTTGGCATCCACGGCCATCCCAATGGTAAGAATCAGTCCGGCAATCCCCGGTAAGGTCAGAGTGACATTGAGTGCCGTTAAAATGATCATAAAGATAATGATAAAAATAATCAGTGCCAAATCAGCAATGATTCCCAGTCCCCGATAAAAAATCAGCATAAATACGAGAACCAGAGCAATCCCGATGATACCGGCATAGATGCTCTTATCCAGGGAATTCTGACCTAATGTTGGTCCCACGGTTCGGACTTCAATTGGTACCAGTTTAACTGGCAGCGCACCACCGCGAATCAGGGAAGCCAGATTGCCCGCTTCTTCGATGTCGCCAATCCCTTCAATAACTGCTTCGCCGTTGGTAATTGCCACATTAACGGTTGGCGATGAAATAATTTCGTCATCGAGTTTGATCTGAATTGCCTGACCAATATATTTTTGGGTGGCATCAGCAAAAAGCTTTGTGCCTTCCTCACTGAATTTCAAAGTAACTACCGCTTTTTCTAAACCTGTGCTGTCGGTCTGCATAACGCCCTTAGAATCGACAACGTCTTTACCAGTTAGTATAACGGTTCCGTCCGGACCGACAAATTCCAGCTGCGCTGTTTTTCCGATGAGTGTCAGTGCTTCTTCCTGATCACTTACCGATGGAATCGAAACCCGGATGCGGTTTTCGCCCTGTTTGGTGATGGTCGGCTCTGAAACCCCCAGGGTGTCAATTCGTTGCCGGATGGTCAGCATCGCTGATTCAACTTTTTCAGCCGTAACCGGATCATCATCAGTTGCCTCAGCTTCCAATACGACGTTTACCCCACCAGTTAAATCCAATCCGTAGTTGATGTTATTGCTGACATTGCCGATGTCATAAACTCCAACTGATACCCCACTAAAGAGTACATATCCCACTAACGCAATAAACAGCGTGATCAGGATTAATAAAATTCCGCTTTTCGTCTTACTATTTGTTTTTTGCTTACTCATGTACTTTCCTCCTTGTCTAATTTATTTATAATTGCATCATCGATGCCACTGACTTGATCCGGTTTAAAACCTCATCTTTTCCCAGTACATCCATAATTAACGTCAGATCCGGTCCATGCATTTCACCCGTGATCATGATCCGGCTTGGCATAAAGAGCATTTTGCCTTTTATTTTTTCTTCTTTTTGAATTTCCTTCAGGATAGCCTTACCCCGAGCGGCATCCAATACTTCGGTCGCCTCGATTTTAGCAAGCAAAGCCAGATAGAGACGCTTTGATGACTCTTCATGCAATAACGCCAATGCTTCCTCATCCACAATGACAACATCACTTTTAAAGATCATTTCCAGTTCCTGAGGCGCCTGGGCAAAGTATTCAATCCGATCTCTTAAAAGCTCCCCGATTTTGAATAGCCATTCCTGTTTTGCTACCACTTCTTCCTGGGTTATCACCCCGGCATTTACCAAAAATGGTGTCAGATGGCTAACCAATTCTTCCATTGGCAATTCTTTGATATAATGGGCATTCATCCAGTTAAGTTTGGCCCGATCAAAAACAGCTCCAGATTTATTGATTCGGGAAAGATCAAAGGCCTGAATCAATTCATCCATCGAAAATATTTCCTGTTCATTCTCTGGACTCCAACCGAGTAGCGCCAGAAAATTGACTAACGCTTCGGGCAAATAACCTTTCGCCAGAAAATCACCTACTGATACATCACCCTGGCGTTTACTGAGCTTTTTACGATCGTCATTAAGGATATTGGGTAAATGAACAAAATGCGGCATCTGCCAGCCAAAACACTCATAAAGATAGGCATGTTTTGGTGTCGATGGCAGCCACTCCTCGCCACGAATGACGTGAGTAATCGCCATCAGATGATCATCAACGACGACCGCCATGTGGTATGTTGGGAAACCGTCTGCTTTTAACAGCACCTGATCATCCAAATCGTTGGTATTCATCTCAATGATACCCCGAACCAGATCATCAAAGGTGATCACATGGTTTTCCGGTAATTTTAAGCGGACGGTATAGGGCAGCCCCGCCTTGATATTCGCCGCGATTTCTTCCTTTGCCAATTCTCGGCATTTTCCATCGTATTTAGGGGTTTCGCCCTTTTCTTTCTGGGCATTTCTAACTTCTTCCAGACGATCTTTGGTACAGAAGCAATAATAAGCCTGTCCCTGATCCAGAAGCAACTCAATATATTTTTTGTAGATGTCCAGACGTTCGGACTGAATATAAGGACCATGCTGTCCTTTTTGAATCACGTTATCGTTCTCTTTTATTAAGCCTTCATCTGGAATCACACCAGTCATGTTTAGGGCATCCAGCAAATTATCCACTGCGCCCTGTTCAAGCCGGGTTTGATCGGTATCCTCAAGGCGGAGTAAAAAATTTCCGTTCATTTTTTTTGCATATAAATAATTATATAGTGCTGTCCGTAGGCTTCCAACATGAACATTTCCCGTTGGACTCGGTGCAAAGCGATCTCTTACCATTTTTCCTCCATGTTTAACTAAAATAACTAAAAAAAGTTCTTTAACTTAATTATTATAGCATTTAATCTTTGATTAATCATGTCTTTTTTTATTTTTCCAGATCAATTGGGCATTTCGAACAAGAATTTTTTTTCCTCGCCATCCACTTGCTGTTTTTCCATAGCAACTTTTGAATACTTTGTTCGTCAGTGTCAGGATACCTTCTAAAGACGGTGAGGCGGTGTCGCCATCGACTAAGAAGGCTTCTTCCCTTGTTTGTTTGAGCTGCTGATTATAGGGACACACATTCTGACAGATATCACATCCATAAAGATAGGTAGAAATCCGGTCTTCTTCATCCGATGTTAATGTTTTTTTTTGCGTGAGATATGAGATGCATTTTGACGGATCGAGGCTGAAACCTTCCCCAAGTGCCTGATTGGGACAGGCGTCCAGGCAGCGCTGGCAATTACCACAGCCATTTTTAACCAATTGGGGCTGTTCAAAGACAATATGGCAGTCCACCAGAATTTGCCCGATAAAGAAAAAAGAACCCAATTGATGATTGATCAGGCAGTTGTTTTTGCCAAAGAAACCTAAACCGGCCCGGTATGCTGACCCCCGGTCAACCAGCGGACTGTTATCAACAAAAACCTGGTATTGTATTGGTAAAGCTCCTGATTTCTGTCTTTCATCATTGAGGGCTTCCATTAGCTCATTCATTTTTCGGCTCAGTACCCGATGATAATCCTCACCCCATGACACTGATGCAAACTGACCCCGAACCCGATCATCCACCACTGCCTCAAACACCTGATAATTGCTGATACCTATAGCAATACCAGCTTTAGCCGACGGAAACACTCTGAGGTAATCAATTCTTTGCTCGGGTTCGCCACCCTCAAAACCAGTTGAAAATCCAGCCTGATGGCGCTTGATCAGATAGGGCAGACATTCCTTCAGTGGTTCTACCGAAAAGAAACCAATCAGATCAATTCCTGATTGCTCAGCCAGTTTGCGAAATTCATCACCAATCATTTTTTCTCTCTTTCAAAACTGCTGTGAAACTGGAAAAAGCTTCCTGATTAAAGGAAGCCCTTGTTTTACTTTAATACTTTTTCAATATGTTCCCATACCTCTTCTTTTCCCAGCTTTGTTTCTGCTGAGAATAGGATCACTTCGCGGGAACTGCTCAGGCTCAGCGATTTGGCAATGCCGCTAATTGACTTTTTCTGATTTGTCTTTGAGATCTTATCCGCCTTAGTACCGATAATCATCGGATTCAGGCCATAATGTACCAGCCATTCATACATCAGCAGATCGTCTTCGGAAGGCTCATGCCGTGAGTCAATAAGCTGGAAAATCATCACGACGTTTTCCCGATTCCGCAGATACTTCTCGATCATTTTTCCCCATTTTTCCCGTTCCGTTTTTGATGCTTTGGCATAGCCATAGCCTGGCATGTCGACAAAATGAAACCGATCATTGATCCGATAGAAATTCATCGTTTGGGTTTTTCCCGGTTGCGAGCTGGTTCGTGCCAGACTTCGACGTTCGATCAAGGTGTTGACAAAGGTTGACTTACCGACATTCGAACGCCCCAGCAGCACGATTTCTGGCAGATTGTCATCCGGGTACTGAGCTTCCGCTACCGCACTGATGACAATCTCCGCTTTTGTTACTTTCATTGATTTCTCCATTTCCTGGGAGTTTGGTCAAGCTACGCTATTGCAACTGTTTAAAGACGATTTCGGTGACCTCACTCATTTTTGAAACAGACTGAATATGTAAAGCCTCCAAAACCACATTTGGAACATCTTCCAGGTCTTTTTCATTTTCTTTTGGTAAAATAATTTCTTTGATTCCGGCTCGATGGGCAGCCGTCAGTTTTTCCCGCAGTCCACCAATTGGCAGAACTCGACCGCTCAGGGTTATTTCCCCGGTCATCGCCAGATTTTGCGGTACCGGCTTATTGGTCAGTGAAGAAATCAGCGCCGTGGTGACAGTAATTCCGGCCGATGGTCCATCCTTGGGGACAGCTCCTTCTGGCACATGGAGATGAATATCTTTTTTTGAGTAGAAATCAGATTCAATCCCCAATACACCTGCCTGCGAACGAATATAACTGATTCCCGCTTTTACCGATTCCTTCATCACGTCACCCAGCTGTCCGGTAATTTCAATCTTCCCGGTGCCGTCCACAACAATTACTTCTATTTGCAGGGTGTCTCCCCCTACTGGTGTCCAGGCCAAGCCATTGACCAGTCCCACTTCTTTTTTATCACCAACGGTATCAAAAGAATAACGATGCTTTCCTAAAAATTTTTCGAGATTCTTCTGGGTAATGCTGATACTCTTTTTCTTGTGTTCGACTATTTCTTTGGCAGCTACCCGGCAAACCTGAGCTATTTTTCGCTCCAGTTCACGGACTCCTGACTCTCGGGTATAATACTCAATGGTATTCTTAATTACCGCTTCACTGAATTTACAAGTTGATTTTTTTAGCCCATGAATTTCCAATTGTTTTGGAATCAGATAGCGCTGGGCAATTTCCACCTTTTCGCTTTCCACATAGCCATTAACTTCAATAATTTCCATTCGATCGAGTAGTGGTCTGGGAATTGTCGATAAAGAATTGGCAGTTGTCAGAAACAATACCTGGGATAAGTCAAAAGGCAGCTCCAGATAATGATCGGTGAAGGTATTATTTTGTTCCGGATCCAAGACTTCCAAAAGTGCTGACGCCGGATCACCATTGAAATCCTGTCCCAGTTTATCAATCTCATCAAGCAAGAAAAGTGGATTTCTAGTTCCGCATTTTTTAATGTTATAAAGAATCCGTCCCGGAATGGCACCAATATAGGTTCGTCGGTGGCCTCTTATTTCGGCTTCATCACGCATCCCGCCCAATGACATCCGAACATACTTACGGTTTAATGCCCTGGCAATGGATTTTGCAATCGATGTTTTTCCGACGCCTGGCGGTCCTACCAGACAAATGATCGGAGATTTAAGGCTTTTTGAAAGCTGCAGCACTGAAATATATTCCAGAATTCGCTCTTTAACCTTCTTCAAAGCATAATGGTCTTCATCCAATATTTTTCTGGCCAGCGAAACATCAACGGTTTCTTCATTTAGCGTATTCCAGGGAAGATCGAGTATCCATTCCACATAGGTTTGAATTAATCCCGCTTCCGAAGAACCCTGGGGGACTTTATTTAATCGGTTAAGCTCTCCCAGTACCTTATCCCGAACTTCATCCGGTACATCCAGGGCAGCCAGACGTTCCCGATAAACCTCCAGTTCATTTTGAACGTCACCTTCACCTAATTCACTTTGGATCACCTTTATCTGTTCTCGCAGATAATATTCGCGTTGGTGTTTATACATTTCACTGCGAACTTTTTCATCGATATTGTGTTCGATTTTAATCATTTCGACTTCTTCGACTAAAATCTCGTAGGTCAGCACCAAACGTTTATTGACATCCGTTTCCTGGATCAGACGCTGGCTATCTTCCAGATCCAAGAATAAATTTGCTCCGATGATATCGATAAGCTGATCTGGATCATCTAAAGAATCCATGGCCAGAATCAGATCCGTGGCAACCTTTCTGGTAACGTTCATATAATTGGCAAATGATTCTCGAATCATTCGGACTAATGTGCGATTTTCTTTTGTATCATAATAAACTGAACGCACCGGTCTGGTCGTTACCAGAAAATACGGATCCAAGCTTTCAAATTCAATGATTTCCCGTCTTTCCTGGACTTCAACCAGAACTCTGACAAGATTATCCGGCATTTTCAGTAACTGTTTGACCTTGACTCGGCACCCAATATTATAAAAGTCATCCGGATTGATATCTTCTTTGATAACTTCTTTTTGAGTGACCAAAAAAGCCATTTGATCCCGCTCCATCGCAGCTTCTAACGCTTTAACAGACTTTTCACGACCGACATCAAAATGAACCACCATGCCGGGGAACACACTCATTCCACGTAGTGGTATTAATGGTAAGGCTTCTTTTTCCTGAACAAATAATTCCGGTTCAGTCATTCCCATATGGTCAGTATTTTCTTCTGGAATTTCTTTTTTTTCGATACTCAAATTAATCAACTCCTTACCTCTTTTATTAAGAATGGCTTTCTCTTAGTTTTTATATTCATTACCTATTTGTGTATATACCCAAACTTTTAAAAAAAGGCCGTGCAAAATTTCAAATACACGGTATTAGATACCAAAGAGTAGTTGGTCTTTTGAACGGCCATATAATAAAATCTAAGATACTACATCATTTTTTTCTTTTTTGCTATTATTTTTCTGTCCTAAAATCATAATCGGTTCAACTTGTTTCTCAACGACTTCTTTGGTAATGATTACTTTTTCAATATTTTCATTTGAGGGTACTTCAAACATAATGTCGAGCATAATATTCTCAATGATCCCCCTAAGACCTCTGGCACCGGTTTTCGTATCCATCGCTTTTTTAGCAATTGCCACGAGAGCATCCTGATGGAACTCCAACTCGACTCCTTCGATTCGGAACATTTTTATATATTGTTTCACCAATGCGTTGCGCGGTTCTGTCAATATTTGAATCAGTGACTCTTCATCGAGATGTTCGAGCGAAGCAATCACTGGGATTCTTCCAATAAACTCAGGAATCAAGCCATACTTCAACAGATCCTGGGGCGTAACAGAACTCAGATTGTCATCTTCGATTTTTTCTTTAGAGCTGCGAATATCAGCTCCAAATCCCATCGAACTTTTTTCGGTTCGTTGTTCAATCACCTTATCCATACCGTCAAATGCACCGCCACAGATAAATAGAATATTATTGGTGTCAATTTGAATGAAATCCTGGTGGGGATGTTTACGCCCACCCTGGGGCGGAACATTAGCCACCGTGCCTTCTAATATTTTTAATAGCGCCTGCTGAACGCCTTCACCGCTGACATCTCGGGTGATCGATGGATTGTCACCTTTTCTGGCAATTTTATCAATTTCATCAATATAGATGATACCTTTTTCAGCCTTAGCGACATCGAAATTGGCGGCCTGAAGAAGCTTTAACAGAATATTCTCAACATCTTCACCGACATAGCCGGCTTCAGTTAATGAGGTCGCATCGGCAATTGCAAATGGAACATTTAAAACCCGCGCCAATGTTTGCGCCAGCAGCGTTTTACCAGATCCAGTTGGTCCAATTAAAAGGATATTACTCTTCTGCAATTCGACTTCGGCATCATTTTCATCCATCGCCGTAATCCGTTTGTAATGATTGTAAACGGCCACCGCCAGCGCCCGCTTGGCGCGATTTTGAGCAATCACATATTCACTCAGTTTTTGTTTAATTTCTTTCGGTTTGGGGACCTCGTCAAAGACGATATCATCGGGCATGGTGTCCACATCCATGATTTCTTCACAGAGCTCAATGCATTCATTGCAAATATAAACACCTGGTCCTGCGACCATTCGTTTTACCTGAGATTGGCTTTTACCACAAAAGGAACATCGGGCATTTTCGATGCTGTCTTCTTTTCTTGCCATTTTTAAGCCTCCTATCTTGACACAATGATCTCATCAATCAATCCGTAGGCCTTCGCTTCGTCAGGATCCATAAAATTATCGCGATCAGTATCTTTAGCAATAGTTTCCAGGGGTTGACCTGTCCGCTCGCTAAGTATTAAATTCAATTTTTCTCGTGTTTTGATCAGTCGTTTGGCATAAATTTCCACATCGGTACTTTGACCCTGGGCGCCTCCGAGCGGCTGATGGATCATAATTTCACTGTTGGGAAGGGAAAAGCGTTTTCCCTTTTCTCCAGCTGCCAATAAAAACGCCCCCATTGACGCCGCCAATCCCACACAGATAGTGGATACATTACAGCGGATATAGTTCATGGTGTCGTAGATGGCAAGTCCGGCAGTGACCGATCCGCCAGGACTATTGATATAGATCTGGATGTCTTTTTCAGCATTATCCGCTTCTAAGAAAATCAATTGTCCAACGATCAGCGATGAAAGATTTTCGTTTATTTCGCCATTTAAAAAAATAATTCGTTCTTTCAACAACCTTGAGAACAGATCATATGATCGTTCTCCCCGGCCGGTCTGTTCAACGACCATCGGTACCAGGTTATTGGAAATTAGCGATTGTTTTGTTTTACTTGTTAGCATGAATACATTTTCCTGCTTTCTTAATTTATTACTCAGAAATTTTAGTAGTAGCCGCATCTACCAGTATTTCGACTGTCTTTCTTCTGATAATATTTGCTTTGATATAGTCTAACATTCTTTCCTGAAGCCCTTTTTTATATTCTTCAAAATCGTGACCATAGGCATCTGCAAATATTTTAATTTCTTCGTCAACTTCTTCTTCAGAGGCTTCTACCGCTTCCATTTCACCAATTCTCGAAAGAACTAATTCAGTTTTAATGTTTCTTTCCGCATCTTCTTTTAGATTATTTCTAAAATCATTACGATTAACATTGGTATGTTTAAAGTAGTCCTCTAACGAGATTCCCTGCTTTTTCATTTGTGACTCGAAGTTTTGCAGATTATTATCAACTTCTTCTTCAATCATTAAATAAGGCACATCAATTTCGGCATTTTCCACTGCAAAATTAACGGCTGCAGTTTCTGCCGCTGTTCTCAGTTCGGCTGTCTTATCGCCTTTTAAACGTCCTTCAATACTGGCTTTCAGTTCATCCAGAGTATCAAATTCACTGGTATCTTTGGCAAAATCATCATCCAATTCCGGCAATTCTTTTTCTTTGATTCCCTTAACCGCTACTTTAAATACAGCTGCTTGACCTTTAAGCGAATCGGCATGATATTCGTCTGGAAAGTTTACCTTAACGGTTGCTTCTTCACCGATTTTTGCCCCAATCAACTGTTCTTCAAAGCCCGGAATAAAGGTTCCACTGCCGATAACCAGATCGTAATCGGTGCCTTTTCCACCAGCAAAAGGCTCATCATTTAAAAACCCTTCATAATCAATGGTAACTGTTGCGCCGTCTTTAACTTCACCCATTTCTAAAGTAATCAGTCGGGCATTTTGATCTTGCATTTTGGCCAGCTCTTCTGCTATTTCTTCAGCGCTAATAACCGCTTCTAATGAATCAATTTCAGCACCCTTGTATTCACCCAGTTTAATCTCAGGTTTAACCCCCACCTTAACGATAAAGGTTGCTCCTTCTTCTTCACTAATCTTTTCAATATTATCAAGATCAGGTCGAGTTACCGGTTTAACGTTGGTTTCTTCCAATGCACTTGTATACGCTGGTGCAAATGCAAAATCAATGGCATCCTCCATAAAGACATTTTTCCCGTAGTAGGATTCAATCACCTGTTTAGGCACTTTTCCTTTTCTAAATCCTGGAACCGAAAAACGTTTTTTATTTTTATCATAGGACTTTTTAACAGCCTGTGAGTATTCCTCCGGACTAATTTCAATTTTTAAGGTTGCAATATTTTTTTCAATACTTTCTACTGTAGCACTCATGTTATCCTCCGTAACTTTCACTATAAATTATGTTCACATTCAATTTTAACAGTATATCATAGGTATATTTTCATATCAAGGATGAAAATCAAGGTGTTTAAGAAAGTTTTGGGTATTATGCGATCATATTTAGCAAAGATACCCTACTCATTAAAAAACTGTCCCAATCGAGACAGTTTTATCTATCAGCCGCCTAGATAGGCTTGCTGAACTTCCGGGTTGACCAGCAGATCTCTGGCATTGCCTGAAAGTTTAATATATCCGGTTTCCAGAACGTAAGCGCGATTGGCAATATGCAAAGCTTTATTCGCATTTTGTTCAACCAATAATACGGTGGTTCCAGCATCGTTAACTGTTTGGATCATGTTAAAAATCTCATCGACCAGAAGCGGCGCCAGACCCATTGATGGTTCGTCCAGAAGAATCAGCTGGGGTCGCGTCATCAAAGCCCGTCCCATAGCCAACATTTGCTGCTCACCGCCGCTTAAGGTTCCGGCAATTTGTTTGATTCGTTCTTTAAGGCGCGGAAAATTCAGAAATATTTTTTCCATATCTTCCTGGATCTGAATCTTATCTTTTCTGATATAGGCGCCCATCTGGAGGTTTTCAAAAACGGTCATTTCGGCAAAAATACGCCGTCCCTCCGGAACATGGGCTATTCCCATAACCGGAATCTGATGAGCCGGGATCTTGTTGAGATTTTCGCCCTCAAAGGAGATCATCCCTTCACTGGGTTTTAATAGCCCTGAAATAGTCTGGAGAATGGTCGTTTTACCGGCTCCATTCGCTCCGATAAGGGTAACAATTTCACCTTTATTCACCTCAAAACTAATGCCTTTGATGGCATGAATTTTTCCATAATGTACATTCAAATCTTTTACTTTAAGCATATGTGGCCTCCTAATCTCCTAAATAAGCTCGAATAACCTCAGGGTTGTTCTTGATTTCATCCGGAGTGCCTTCTGCGATCGTTTTGCCATAATCCACTACAATGATACGCTCACAAATTCCCATCACTAATTTCATGTCATGTTCAATCAGTAACACCGTAATATCAAATTTATTTCTGATAAAGTGGATGGTTTCCATGAGTTCGGCCGTTTCATTCGGGTTCATTCCCGCCGCCGGTTCATCCAGCATCAGTACTTTAGGATCTGAAGCCAGTGCTCTGGCGATTTCAAGTTTTCGCTGCTGTCCATAGGGCAGATTCTTTGCCAGGGTATCGGCATACTCGCCCATATCAAAGATATCCAGAAGTTTCATACATTCTTCCTGAGCCTTCTTTTCTTCGTCCCAGAACTTTTTTGTTCTGAACATCCCCTGAATCATGTTATAGTCGATGAAATTGTGGTAGGCTATTTTTACATTTTCGACCGCTGTCAGATCTTTAAATAAACGAATATTCTGGAAGGTTCGGCTAGCACCCAGTTTAACGATTTCGTGGGGTGTTTTCTTAATGATACTCTGATCATTGAGAATGATCTCACCCATAGTTGGTACATAAACTCCGGTGAGCATATTGAAAATAGTCGTTTTGCCAGCTCCATTCGGTCCGATCAAACCAACCAGTTCGTTGGCATTTAATTCCAGATTAAACTGATCAACGGCTGTCAAACCACCAAATTGCATGGTGATATTTTTTGCTGATAAAACGGTCATGATGCTTCACCTCCGTCGATGGAATTCTTAATGTTTTTGCGTTGGATCAGCGATTCAATAAAGGCTGTCAGCGAGAATTCTGATCGTCCGAAAATTCCCTGTGGTCGGAAGATCATCATAATAATCAGCACCAGCGAATAGACCAACAACCGATACTCGGAAAAACTACGGAGCATTTCCGGCAGCACCGTCAGTACAATGGCTGAAATGATCGAACCGGTTAAGCTTCCTAACCCACCTAAGACAACAATAACAAACATTTCGATTGAGAACATAAAACCAAACTTGCTGGGTTCCAGAAATGATTGGTAATGAGCATACAAAGCGCCACCAATGCCGGCAAAAAATGCTGCTAATGAAAACGCCAATACCTTGTATCGGGTGGTTGGAATTCCCGCTGCTTCTGACGCAATCTCATCTTCTCTGATGGAAATAATCGCGCGCCCCTGCTTAGATCGTCCCAAGGTGAAAACCAAAAAAACAATGATAATTGTAACCCAATATACATTATGAAAATTAACTAGTCTGGTAATCCCTTTTAAACCTGCAGCTCCACCAGTCGGTCCGAAATTGATAAAAAAGATCCGAATAATTTCAGAAAAGCCAATCGTCACAATCCCCAAATAGTCACCACGAAGCCGCAGTGTTGGCGTTCCGATTAGAAACCCAAAAATCCCAGCCACAATTCCGCCAACAATCATGGCCAGAATAAGAACGACCAGATGGGGCAATGGCAGTCCACTGTCAATCAGAGCCATTGAAAAACTGGCTGATGCATAGGCACCAATGGCCATAAAACCAGCATGTCCTAATGCCATCTCGCCCAAAAATCCAGCGACGATATTCAAACTTATAGCCATGATAATCATAATACAGGTCATGATTGCAATCCCGACAAAATAGTTATTCATGATTTTTGTCTGGATTAACACAAAAAATACTAGATAGAGAGATACGACTGCAATTGTATTGATTAAATATGTTTTTTTCTTATTGTGATCCATTGTCTATACCTTCTCTTTCGTATTTTTACCCAAAATACCGGTTGGTTTGAAAAGCAGAACAATGATTAAAATAGCAAAAACAATTGCATCCGCCCAGGTTGTTGAAAGATATGCTTTTGTCATTGTCTCGACCATACCAATAATAAACCCTCCCAGCATCGCCCCAGGGATAATTCCAATACCACCTAAAACTGCTGCGATAAAGGCTTTAAGCCCAGGCATAACACCCATGGTCGGGTAAACCTGAATATATGCAACACTGAATAGAACACCTCCCAAGGCACCGAGAGCAGAACCTACCGCAAAGGTCAGTGAAATGGTTCGATTGACGTTAATACCCATCAGAATCGCAGCATCCTTGTCTTCTGATACGGCACGCATGGCACGACCCTGTTTTGTTTTGCGGATATAAAGATCCAGTAATACCATAAAAAACAATGACAAACCGATGGTAATCAGAGTGGTTGAGCTGATGTCGATTTCACCAATTTTATAAATGGTTTCTGGAAATATTTTTGGCATCACCTTCGGATCCGGCTTGAAAATAATCAGTGCCAGATTCTGTAAAAACAAACTCACCCCAATGGCGGTAATCAGAG
>JAQUWM010000146.1 GCA_028692885.1 Acetobacterium sp.
TTCCTGTCGATACCAATACCCAATTCAATATTGGCTCGGTCAGTAAAATGTTTGTTACCATGGCCGTGCTTAAGCTTTGCCAGGAGGGCAAGCTGGATCTGGATCAGCCAGTGACCAGTTATCTTCCCGAATTCACCATGAAAGATGAGCGGTATCAACAGATTACGGTGAGAATGCTGCTCAATCACACCTCGGAGTTTGGCGGTACCTACAGTTACGCCACCATGACAACCGCACCTGTTGCAGATTATATGGGATATTTCCTTGAAAACTTAGCCGAATCATCATTAAAAGGTGATCCGGGAATCATCAGTATTTACTGCAATGACGGTTTTACCTTAGCCCAAGCACTGGTTGAAAAGGTCTCTGGTCTGAGCTATTCTGACTATCTGAGCAAGAATATTTTAACCAGGGCTGGCATGAATAACACCAACTGTTATTTTAAAGAGGGTAATACGAATGTAGCGTTGAATTATAAAAGTGACGGCACTGCTGCGGATCTTGAGTATGTAAATAGTCTCGGGGCGGGCGGCATTGCCTCCAATGCCCAGGATTTATGTAAATTTGGGGATGCCATTCTAGCGGGAAAAATTCTCGATAAGCAATGGGTTGACGAATCCTTCACAGCCCAATATGGCAGTCAGACGGTTCCATCTGGTGTCCCCAAATCATCATATGGTTTAGGCTGGGATAGCGTCAACGATGAAGCTTACCAGAAACTGGGCGTTCGTTCAATTTATAAAAGCGGCGATACCAACGCATATCATTCGATGCTTTATCTGCTGCCCGATCAGAACATTACCATTGCCCTGACTTTTTCTGGGCCGGTTGATACCGCTGCCGTGACGGATGTTATCGTCAAAACCCTGCTGGCTGAAAAAGGCGTAATCCCGACCGAAACCGCTGAAACGGTTCCTACCGCCAAGCCGGCTCCGGTGCCTGATAATCTGATGGCTTACGCTGGTTATTATACGCTTTCTGGTAATATTTTAAAAATTGACTTTAATCAAGCTGCGGGTGAAATGAATATTTACAGTAATTCTGACACTGGCTTTACCCTTGCCGATAAGGTGACCTACCACGATGACGGTTATTTTTACGGTACTGATAACCGGCTGACATTGGAAGAAAACTTCGGCATAAAATTTCTGATGGAACATACGCTAACAGGTGTCAATGGCTCAATTAAGGCCACGATGATTCCGCCGCTATCTGGCGGCATCAGTCCCGCCCAGTTTGTCGACAAACAATGGATCACCATTAATACCCTGCCCGATGATACCATTTTTCTGGCCGGATCGACCTGGGTCATCAGTGAATTCCCCGGTTATGTCCTTTTTGGCGGCGGTGGTTACTATCAGCTTAATCAGCTGATTGATGAACGGACAACGGTTCCAAATCTGAAATATACCCGCGATACTATGGAATTCAAGCTGGTTGATGAACAGGGCAAAACGATGCTTAAGGTTGGTAGCTTTAAACTGATCAATGCTGCGGAGGTGCCGATGCTGGAAAACGTTGAAAAAATCACGATTGGCGAGCAGAACGTCTGCCGTAAATTACCTAAGGATGGATTTATTAAAGCAAGTGAAGGTCGAATTGTTGTGCTGTCGCCATCGCTTGAACCCATTTATGACAGTCTGACCAACGGTTCAGATGGTACCGCGGTAACGGCTGGTTCTTATGTCGTTTTTATTGGCAATGACGGCGATGCCGTTATCTATGACTACCAGACATAATCTGATTAGTTAAGTAATATCTATAAGTGCCTAAAAAGATTGCGTATGCAAGCTGCATCCGAGTGAACACCGTGAATAAGCTAACTTACTCACGGTGTTTTATTGTTGTAAATGAGATTGAGAAACTTATAATTTAAAAAAATGGACACAAGTGGTACAATAATGGCAGTACAAAAAACGAATTGATGCGTGACTATCGAATACCGCGGCAGAATGGTTTCAAGCCCATTTTGGTTTAGTGAAGTACGAAAAACAGCGCAGCTTTTGATGGATGGGAACGACGTTAATGTGATCCGGGTTCCAGCCTGGACTGAATATGTTTAACAAGTCAAAAAAATGAAAATCGGGCTTGTAAATGGCCAACGTCATAAAACAGTTGAAATAAAGGAGACACAATGGGAATTCAAGAAGAAGCATTAAAATTGCATGAAGAATGGCAAGGCAAGCTGAGCATTGACAGTAAGGTTCCGGTAAAAAACAAACATGATCTGTCAATGGCCTATACCCCGGGAGTAGCGGAGCCCTGCCGGATGATCCATAAGAACAAAGAAGACGTGTATAAGTATACCGGCAAGGGAAATATGGTGGCGGTGGTCACTGACGGGTCGGCAGTATTGGGGCTGGGTGATATAGGCCCGGAAGCCGCTCTTCCGGTAATGGAGGGAAAAGCCGTTTTATTCAAAGAATTCGCTGGTGTCGATGCCTTTCCCATCTGTATTCCATCCCAGGATGTGGAAGTCATCATCAAGACGGTAAAGATGATTGAGCCGGGATTTGGCGGGATTAATCTGGAAGATATCGCCTCGCCCAGATGCGCCGAAATCGAAAGACGCTTAAAAAAAGAACTGGATATTCCGGTTTTTCATGATGATCAGCATGGCACGGCAGTGGTGGTGACGGCGGCTCTGATGAATGCCCTGAAGGTCGTCGGCAAAAAATGGGAGCAGGTAACGGTGGCCATGAGCGGTGCTGGCGCGGCCGGGTCAGCGATCATCAAGATGTTGCTAAATGTGGGAGTCAAGGATATTATCGCCTGTAGCAGCAAGGGTATCCTCTCAAAAGATGAAAAATATGCTAACTGGGTTCATCAGGAAATAGCCGAGATGACTAACAAGCATCACAAAAAAGGGACCCTTGCCGATGCCATCAACGGCGCCGATATTTTTATCGGTGTTTCCGCGCCGGGCATCGTTACGGCCGAAATGGTCAAGACTATGGCCGAAGACGCCATTGTTCTGCCGATGGCTAATCCGGACCCGGAAATAGATCCGGAGCTGGCTATCCGAGCCGGTGCAAGGGTTGTCGGAACAGGACGGTCAGACTATCCCAATCAGATTAATAATGTTCTGGCTTTCCCGGGTATTTTTAGAGGGGCGCTGGATGCCCGAGCCATTGATATCAACGAAGCGATGAAGGTGGCGGCAGCAAAAGCCATTGCTGACTTGATTGGGGATGATGAACGGAGTGCTGATTATATTATTGTGCCAGCCTTTGATCCCCGGGTGGGAAAGGCCGTGGCTGACGCAGTCCATCGAGCGGCGGTCGATTCTGGTGTAGCCAGACTTAAATAACTAAAAAACAGAATTCAGTAATTTTAATTGTGTTCGCAATGCCGAAGTGTTTATAATAGTGTTGTATCATTAAGAAATCAGGAAGGAAATAATAAAATGAAAATGAGCAAAGAAGATAAAATCCGAATCATCATTGATGCTCTGGATGAGGTGATTCCGATTCCTAACCATAAAGAGGAGCGGATCAAAGATGTCTTAAGAAAAGCATTAAGAACCATCGAAGAAAAAGAAAGTGAAGATTACTAAACAAATTGAAAAAGAAGCATCCGGATTTGAGACGTTCATTTCCGGGGGCTTCTTTTTTTCAGTTTATTTCAATCCGGTAGGTAATCTGGAGAGTCCTGAATCGGGGCATAAACGAGATCGCTAAAAGGATTATTGCGAATTAATTTGTTTCAAAATCCACTCATCCGGCAGGGCTTGGATTTCAGAAAAGAGGATGTTCTGGAAATCGACTGCTGTTTTTTCATCAGGGATAGGGGTGAGCGCAGATTTCATTCGGCAGCCTTCATTTAAAAAATTATCAATCACGGCTGAGGTCAAAACTGGAAAATACTTTTTTAATAGGATTCTGCCGCTTGAAACAAAAAAGAGCTTTTCGCCATCTCCTACCGGTATTTTCAAAAGGATATCTCTGGTTGTCAGATGTTTATAAGCATGAAGATTATGGCTGATATATGCCAGACTTTTAATCAGATCCCGATAGGTGGTGGCACGTTCGTAATGATATTGGGCAGCCTCTTGATTCATGCAAATCTTCAATTGATTAATTAAACAGTTTAACTTGAGGTCTTCGGAAAAAATCTGAATCAAGGTCAGTCTGTTTTTCATAAAATCTTCCGGGCTCATGATCTCAGGCAGCGTATGATATTGAAAATCGAAACTGTGTTTATCTTGAACAATTGGGAAGAGGTGGGTGAGCATATCGATCAATGATTGGATTGCTTGTTTTCTCCGAAACGGTCCAAAGCTATGATCTTCCCGCTCCGGAATAATCGACAATCCCTTAGAATGGGTCGAATTAGTAACTTTCAGATAGAAATATCTTCTGTCGTTTTTCATTTGCGAATTGAAGTATGGCTGGATCTCTTTAATTAGCTGACATTCCAGCAGTCGGGCTTCTAAATGGGTATCGGTGACAATATAATCGATATCGTCAATGAAAAAAACCATTCTTTCGA
>JAQUWM010000002.1 GCA_028692885.1 Acetobacterium sp.
TCCCAATCCTATAGCGATGGGAAGGAGGAATCACTGTGAAAGCAAAAAAAAGAAAATACAGCTTTGGTGCCATCGGTAAGCGGCTGAGTCATTATTTAAAGGATAAAAAACATGTTATCTTTTTTGTGGCCCTGGCTTTGATTGCCAGTACCATTTTTGCGATTTTTGCGCCGGTTGTGACCAAGGATGTGACCGATAGCATTGCCGACAGTATTGCTAAAAATACGGATATTGATTTTTCCTATATCGGGCAGCAACTGATTATTCTGGCGGCGCTCTATATTTTAAGCGCCGGGTTTGCCTATTATGCGACCATGCGCACCACCTATCTGTCGCAACTGGCGATTAAACGACTGCGGGCAGATATTCAGGAAAAACTGAATAAACTGACGCTGAATGTGTTGGATCAGAGTGAACGGGGCGATCTCCTTTCTCGGGTCACCAATGATGCCACCACCCTTTCTGGGGCACTGGAAAGCAATCTAACCCAGATCCTGGTTCAGGCCACCAGTATTATTGGGATCATTGTGATGATGCTGGTGTTAAATGTACAATTAAGTCTGATCTTCTTTGTGGCTCTTCCGCTGTCTTATTTTGTGATGAAACTGATCACCAAAAAGACTCAGGTACTTTTTCGGCGACAGCAGAAGGAACTGGGGGCCTTAAATGGACTGATTGAAGAAGTCTATGATGGCCACTTAATTGTGAAGTCTTTTAATCATGAAGCAAAATCAGCACAAAAATTTGATGATATCAATCAGCGGTTTTTTAAATCTTATCTAAGTTCGCGGTTTTATTCGGGACTCAGTGCACCGCTGATGAAGTTGATCAATAACCTGGCCTATATCGGCATCTGTGTGGTGGGGGGGATTTTTGTCATTACCGGAACCCTGACCATCGGGGGGATTCAGGCATTTTTAATCTATGCCAATAATATTGCCAGCCCCACCGCTCTGATATCCAATAACCTGAACTTTATCCAGTCCGGTGCGGCAGCAGCGGAACGAATCTTTGAATTTCTGGATCGGGAAGAGGAACAGGCAGATGTCGGTACCGCAGTTCTGGATGTTGCCAATGCTAAAGGCAGCATTGAATTTAATAACGTTGAGTTCGGCTATATTCCCGAACGGACCTTATTCCATGATGTGTCCCTAAAAGCCGAACCGGGAGAAATCCTGGCAGTGGTAGGACCCAGTGGCGCTGGCAAGACTACCCTGGTCAATCTGCTGATGCGTTTTTATGAAATCAATCACGGTAGTATTCTTTTAGAAGGCTTGAATGTCAAAGAGCTGACCCGACATAATTTGAGATCTGCTTTTGGCATGGTGCTCCAGGATACTTGGCTTTTTGATGGCACCATCGAAGAAAATATTGCTTATGGCAAAAGCGGGGCAACCCGGGAAGATGTAATCGCGGCGGCAAAAAAAGCCCAGTGCGACGAATTTATCAAAAAACTGCCGCTGGGCTATGAGACCCGGATCGGTGGCGATTTTACCACCCTGTCCGAGGGGGAATGTCAGCTTCTGGCTATTGCCCGAACGATTATTGCCGATCCCAAGGTATTAATACTGGATGAGGCAACCTCGTCGGTGGATACCCGAACCGAAATACTGATCACCCAGGCCATGGAAGCGATGATGAAGGGACGAACCACCTTTATTATTGCCCATCGGCTCTTTACCATTAAGAATGCCGATAAGATTATTTTTATGATGGAAGGTGACATTAAAGAGGTCGGCAGTCACGCCGAGCTGATGAAGCTGGGTGGTTTATACGCCAATTTATATTTAAGTGCATCAGATAATTAAAATTCAGGAGGTTAAAATGAAAGGTTGGTTATTAAGAAATCCCGGGAAAATGGAAGATCCTTCGATTGTGAAAATTATGAAGGTGGTGGAAGAGCTCCATGTCGATCTGATGGTGGTTGATCCGCTGCAGATCCATGTGGTCTGTGACCATGACTTTGACGGAAAACTTTATGTGGGCGACGAAATTATGGAGGTGCCGGATTATGTGGTGGCAGCCTTCTTTACGGAAAAAAACTACCATACCTCGGCGGCGCTGCGAATGCTGGAATCATTGGGCGTGCTGTGCATCAATTCATATGATGCCATCAAAAATGTTGACGACAAGCTGTTGACCTTTCAGTTGGTGGCCGAGTCGATTGAAGCGGTTTGCTTTCCCAAAACCCTGCTTGTCACCGAGTACACGGAAGCATCCTTTGTCAGTAAACTGTTTGACTATCCCGTGGTGATGAAGGTGATGCATGGCAGCAAAGGCAAGGGCGTGGTCCTGGTCAACAATGAAAAAGAACTGGACAACCTGATCAGTATGAGTACCGCCAGTGAAATCGGCGATGAAATTATTATTCAGGAGTGTATCAAAGCATCTTCTGGTCGCGATCTGCGGATGATTCTGGCCAATGGAAAGTTTGTCAAATCATTTATCCGTCAGAATGAAAAGAGCTTTCGTTCCAATCTGGCCAAGGGCGGTCATATCGTCGAATATACCCCACCGGCAGCGGTGATTGAGGCCGCTGAAAAGGTGGCGCAGCTGCTTAAAATCAATATGGGCAGCGTCGATTTTCTGTTTGGTGAAAATGATACCTTCTATTTATGTGAAGCTAATGCGATGCCGGGAGTGGCCTTTGACATCAAAGTGATGTTTGCGGATTTAATGAAACAGGTCAAGGACCGACCGGAACCGCTCTGGAAAAAACGATTGAGAGAAGGTGGCCAAACATGCTAGGCTGGCTATTAGTTAATCATGAAACTCTGGCAGAACCGTCGATCCAGACGATTATTGCGCTGATTGAAAAGATGGGTGTCAACATCCGAACCGTGGACGTCAGTGAGGTCCAGGTGATGTGTGAACCGGGCGACAGCCAGCATTGTTTTATCGGTGGTGAAGCGGTAGAGGTGCCGGACTTTTCACTGTCAGCCTTTTTCGGCGGTAACAACTATCATAGCAAGGCCGTTGTCAAAATGCTGGAATCCCTGGATGTGCTTTGTGTCAACAGCTCTGAAAGCCTCAACAACACTGCCGACAAACTGTTGACCTTTCAAAAACTGGGAGCTGCCAAGCAGGGCTTTTTATTCCCTAAAACGGTGCTGATGACCCCAAAAACAAAACCTTCTTTTATTGCCAGTGAACTGGGGCTGCCCTGTGTGGTCAAGGTGATGCATGGCAGTAAGGGCAAAGGCGTCGTTCAGATCAAAACCGAGAAAGAACTGGAGAATATTCTGGATATTTATGCCGCCATGAATTTTGATGACCATATTCTGATTCAGGAGTGTATCGCTGCCTCGAAAGGCCGGGACATGCGGATTATGTTAAGCGGCGGGAAATTCTCAACTGCTTATATCCGGGACAATGGCGACAATTTTAAATCCAACCTTTCCCAGGGCGGCGATCTGCAATTTATTACGCCACCGGCTGCGGTGGTGGAAATTGCCGAACAAGCTGCTGCGGTGCTGGATATCTACTTTGGCAGTATCGATTTTCTGTTTGGCGAAAACGACACTTATTATATCTGCGAAGCCAATTCGATGACCGGATTGACCTATTCCAAGGATGCCCTCAGTAACAGCCAGAGCAATCCGCTGTTGCTGACGCTAAAAAATATTATGGCAGAGGCTCAGAAACGAAAGCAAAAATAATGTGGAAATAACTGGAAACAGTCAGTGCACCCCTGGGTTAGTTCTGACTGTTTTTTAAAATGATAAGATTGGCAGTATTGTCGAAGATTGCGTCCTAAAATAAATTATCGAGGAGTTATAATTATGAAAACCACGAAATATTTCAGCCTTGCCTGTTTAAAGATGGCCAGTTCGATTCTGGGGGCCTATACAGCAATCCAGGATGGCTCAAAAGAGATGACCATCGAGTCTAATGTATTAATGTCTGATGAGCTGGATAACCCGCCAGTCAATGACAAGATTCAAACTATTGTGCTTAAATTCAGTGAGGAGCTGGAGCCGGCTACCATCACTGAGGCGGTGAAGCTGTATCGCATTGATAGCGCCGGAGATCCGGTCGAAGAAGCATGTACGGTAAAAATTGATCTCAACGACCCCAAATCAATCCGTGTTAACAATCAGGATATCACCCGATTTGCCCAGGGGCAAGAATACAAACTTATCATCAAAAGCACCTTATCCTCAAAAAACAAAGCATCGCTGGGGTGTGATTATGTCGGCTATTTTGCCACGAATATTGACTTTGATTTATCCGGCAACCCGGAATTGAACGAAGAACGAACCCAAATTATTGTAGCCAGCGATTTTCATCTGGGCGTCGATTCGGCTTTTGCCGAACTGGAAAAAAACAAACAGGCACTGGTGGACTTCCTGGCTCAGGTCAAAAAGTCACCCAATGTCAAAGAACTGGTCATCGGTGGCGACTTGCTGGATGAATGGTTTTTGCCGATGGATTATCAGATGCCGGATTCCAAAGCAGCGTTCTTTGATCAGGTGGCGGCCAACAATCAGGCCATCGTTGACGGCTTTAATGCCATCATCAAAGCCGGGGAAATCAAGGTGACCTATGTTCCCGGGAACCATGATTTATTGCTGACTGAGGCCGATGTGGCCCGGATTTTTCCGGGCATCAGTCAGGCCAGAGCAGAACTGCAGGGGCTGGGCACCTATGTCACTGGTCCCAATTCAGAAATTGTCATTGAGCATGGCCACAAGTACAATTTTTTCTGTACCCCCGATCCGATTTCAAACCGGGCGATCACAAACGATGAGACCACTATTTTACCACCGGGTTATTTCTTTACCCGCATTGCTACCACCTGCGTGATTGAGGGACACCCCCAGTCGGATAATGTCTTCCCGGAAATGGTACCCAACAAAGAAGACCCCAGTCAATTTAACGCCTATTTATATTATCAAACTTGGAAAGCCATTTTATCGGTATTGCCGGTCAAGGAAAGCTTTGATGACAAGGTTTTAAAAACCAATATTGATGGATTTACCGAGAATTATTCCATTAATGACTGTATCCCTCAACAAGACAAAGAAACCGGTCTCATCAGTGCGACCTTATATCATAATATCCAGGATACCTGGGAGGAGCGTCAGACCATCAACGGCGTAACCGTTAAAATCCCCGTCAGCGAAGCGATCACCCGGGCGGCAGTGCCGGCTTTTACCGATTATCAGGCGCAAACGCAGTTTTTTGATCTGGATGTTTCCAAACGGATTGTTATTTTTGGTCATACCCATGTGGCGGATGTCATTGCCATGACCAATCGCGACAGTCAAAAAACCATTTACGCCAACAGTGGAACCTGGATTGACAATGCCCAGGGTTATCCCACCCGGACCTTTGTGGTGATCACCCCTCCCAAAGCTGGTGCGGCCATTGAAACCGTTAATCTGTATCAATATTCACCGGATCAGACCATTACTCAATGGACGGAGGCTCAGGCAATTCGGATTTAAGAAGCTGAAAAATCAAAACACCCGTGAATCTGCTGAGGTAAAATTCATGGGTGTTTTAAGATTAAATCTTTATGATATTAGATGAGAAACGAAGGGAGAAAAAACGTCGATGATCCATACATTTGAACCAGTATATGATGACAAATCAAAAATTCTGATCCTGGGGACATTCCCATCGGTAAAATCCAGAGCAAGCGGTTTTTACTATCAGCATCCTCAAAACAGATTCTGGAAAGTCATCAGTGCCCTGGCAGGCTGGCCAACTCCTGGTACTATTGAAGAACAAAAGACGATGCTGTTAGAAAATCATATCGCGGTCTGGGATGTAATCTATTCCTGTGATATCAATGGCTCAAGCGACAGCTCCATTAAAAATGTGGTGCCGAATGATATCCGGGCATTATTGAATAAGTCCGCTATCAAAACCATTTATGCCAATGGCGGTAAGGCCTATGAATTGTATAACCGCTATTGTTATCAGGAAACCAACAAGGAAATCATAAAACTGCCATCCACCAGTCCCGCCAATGCCAGCTGTTCGTTGGAAAAACTGGTAGCGCACTGGGGCGAAGAAATACGTTTATAAATCTGGCTGGTGGGCTCATTGCAGGCAGTTTATTCCTGATAAAGTTTTATTTGGTTGCGGCCGTTTTCCTTGGCCTGATACAAGGCCTGATCAGCCTTTAAGATGAAACTTTCAAGGCTGTCGACGGGATCGCTGTTCTTTTCTAAAGGGGGGTGGTCAGTTGCGTGGATAACATAGCCGATGCTGACAGTGACAACCCCAAAAGCAGAGGCTTCATGCCTGATTTGCATAGCTTCGATTGATGCGCGAATGTCCTCAACCAGGGTTGCGGTATCAGTCAGATCGTCGAGTATGACAATAGTGACAAATTCCTCGCCACCGTACCGGGTAGTCAGTCCTTCAAATGGATAGTGCGACAGACACTGGGCAACCTGGATCAGACATTGATCCCCCTGTAAATGGCCGTAGGTGTCATTATAGTTCTTAAAATAATCAATATCGACCATCAGCAGCGCGAATGAGGCATCAGGATGATTCAGATAATAGCTTTCCAGCTTGCGACGGTTGGGAATCCGGGTCAGTCCATCCAGATCGATGAGATATTCCAGTTCTTTTTTCTGATCGAGGATTGTCTGGGTACTGGAGAGCTGCTTTAATTTTGATATTAATATTGTCTGGGCAATCACAACGGCGAAAGCCGTGCTGGCAATCACATTGATAAAATTACCCTGTGTCATCAGGATCGAACTGGGGGGCAAAAATAATGGAAATGACAAGAACCAGAAAACTGGGGGTGATTAAAAGAATCATTTCCAGAAATGAAAGGTATAAAAAACTGCCAATCAGCAAGACGTTGATGAGATAAAGAAAGGTCGAACCCTGCTCCACGGATAACACGGCCGTAATCAAACTGGCAAAGAGCAGACAGAGGCCAGTGGCACCATAGAAAAAAATAAACTGTCTTTTCTTCACAGCGTTGGGAAAATGAGGGCTACCAACCCCGGAGATATAAATAATACTGGCCAGAATCCATGCGATTCGTAATGTGGCCTCGATGCTAGTCAATCCCCCCAAACCATCGTCTAAATAATAAAGAATAAGCAATAGTAGATTAATAGCCGAGCCGATCACCCCAATAATCTTTAAACGCTTGATATTGTCGCACATCAAGGTTTTTCGCAAGATTGCGGTTTGTGCTTTATCATAAGCGGAATAGGGATTAAGTGATTGAATAAACGAATGCAGAGATTTCATTGGACTCCTTCATATGATCAACGTCTTTTTTATGTTCATTTTAGCAGAAATCGTTGATGATTAGAAATGAAATATGTGTTTGAGAGGAATATTTTACACTGAATATAGAAAACAAATACGAATTATGAGCGGAAAGATCAGGTATATAAGTGAATAACTTGAAGTTCGCCAAAATATTTCTCATAAGTTCTTAGAGAATCAAAAGACTGACCATATCCTGGTAACAAAAGCCCGTAAAGCTCAGTAACTTTTGTTATTGGGCTTTAGTTTTTTTAAAAATAAACATCAAATAAGCACCAGACTAGGGGTTTTTGACCTCTCCCAACCCTCAGACATAAAAAAAAGAGAACCTCAACGGCTCTCTTATGCGTTTTTAATTGGTGGAGATGAGGGGACTCGAACCCCTGGCCTTCTGACTGCCAGTCAGACAAGTTAAAATCAATGAACTTTCATTAACTCAATAAATGCGGATAATATGCGATATTAGCGTTTTATCTTTTAATAAACGGCCATGAATAATAACCCAAAAATATACTAAAATTAAAAATAGTCGCCAAATAGTCGCCAAGGTATGGGTTTTTAATCCCCACTGTTAAGCCATTTATAAGCATGTCTGTTATAAGTAATTTACAAACAACATTTTAACTCAGGGGTTTATTGTATTTGCCCCATATAGGCCTATTTAAAGCCCTCAATTCTCCACACATAATCATACAAGCTAAACCCCCTGTTATTGTCCAAAACCAGCTCCTAGGGGCATGAAAAAGACCACCCGAAGAGGCGGCCCTGTATTTTTGGTATTTAATCAGCTGATCAATGAATTTATCCGATCCTCTATTTTTATTATGTTATCAAATAGAAGCTCTGTCATTACTGAGTAATAGTGATAATCAACCCCAAGGTCTTGAATGAATTTATCCCATTCGCATTTAGGCAAATTCGTTGGGTTTATGCCCATGGGGAGATATTTAGTAGCCAGATCTCCGGCAAGCACTTTTATTTTTTCAACGTCGTGTTTTAGATCACTGATTAAGTCGGCTCTATCAAAATCGGTCATCTTTCATACCCCATTAAAAGCCCTACGGCCTCTCTGAACCCCAAAACAAACGCTTGATATGTTTCGTAATAGGAAAGATCATTGGACGCTTCTTCAATTGCACCGGCCCGTTCCCGGTCAAATTTTTCAAGATCTTTCAGAGTTGCACAGTAATTTTCATGCGCCGCTTTATGTTCGGCTGTATCTTGTGACGGATTCAGGTCACGGGTTGCATGATCCCATAGAACTTTTAAACTGCTGTTTTCCATAAATTAATTTTCTCCTTCGTTTGTGTTTGTTTGCTGTTCTTTAATTGAACTCTGATTTTCGTTGGCCTGTTCTCGCTTTGCCTGTTCTCGCTTTGCCTGTTCCTTCATCGCAGTCAAGTTTCGACTAACCGGGGTAGTAAATGCTCGGGTGTAAAATGGTTTGTGAAATTCTTCCATTAATTGAGACTGGGTATAAATCCCGTACTCTGCCAGGGCTTCCTTTTGAGCTTCGCTGCACCGTAATTCATCGCCATGCTGCAAAGATTCTTTCGTTTTTGCCATAGGTGTTGGCCTCCTTTTTAATTTTGATTTTATGATTGATTGTTTGCCTTTATATTCACCATTTTCTAAATGGCCTTTAATGATTGGGGGTATACTCTTATCAAATCAACCTGTTTTATCGTCCCTATCAGGACATCTGACAATAAATTTCTGAACCCCTGCAGCTGCTCCACCTCTTCTGGGGTGATGCCCTCGACCTTGACGGCTTCAAAATACTTCACCGCATAGAATAACAATAAGCACCGGCTCTTGTGATCGGATCCGGCCGCCATGGCTTTGGCTGTCCGGGTCATGCCATCCAGGTAAAGCAGCCGGTAACAGGTATGGTCTGTTGCATTGGTAAGCTGTTGCATCGATTACCACCCCTTTCAAGCATTCTATAACGCCCCAATAGCTGCTCACTGTCAAGGCCACATAAGATATCACCCAGAAAATCAAGGGCTGATAAAACCTCATCAGCGGGGTTATTGATACTCAACAGCGTGTTTTGGGCCATCTGTACGGCCTCTTTTACCAGTAGTAACTCTGTGTACTGCGTTCTCATGGGTACAAGCTCCTTCCTGCCTTTACAGGCTATGCAATCTGTGCGTTAATCCGCAACCCATAATATAAGCCATTGCCGCCGACGATCTGTTTTAATGCCCCTTTTAGGGCCGTTCCAAAATCCATGACCTTTGATAACCATTCAGCAACCGAAGAGGCCAGATAGCCCACACAGTAGGAATTACCGTGGATCGTGGCCACTACTTCAACGGCATCAGCTTCAAAGTATTCGGTGGTGTTTCTTTCTAGGCTGATGGTCACTTCTGATGGGTCATACTGTTTCATGTGGTCAATGGCTGTTTGCCGTTTCCCCTGGGTGACGCCTTTAACAACAAGGGTTTTACCCTTTGCCAGTTCCCAGGCTCTTTTGAATGCCTGGCTTTTGGTTAATCCAGTGGCGGCCAGTTTGTTGGCGGTTCTTGCGATTTCTGATAGGTTATACATGGTGGTGGCTCCCTTCAATCAACATCTTTATCTTTATGTACTTATTCTACATCATTATGTAGATATTGTCAATAGATATATGAAGTATTTCTACATCATTATGTATTATTTATCTTGTATTATGTAGAAATTAGGATTATAATAGTAAACATAAAGGAGGTGTTAAAATGCCATTTACATATAACAAATTATGGAAAATATTAATTGATAAAAACATGACTAAAGAAGACTTTAGAAAACTTATCAAGGCTTCACCCACAACCATTGCCGCCATGGGTAAAGGAGATGGGATATCACCAAAAGTATTAGAGCGTATCTGCAAGGCCCTGCAATGCCAGCCCGGGGATATCATGGAATACCTGGAAGAGGAGCCAGAGCCCCAATAGATCGACTGAAAATTCAGCACATCTTTACATGCCTGTAAGAAGAGGATCAATCAAAGACCTCTTCTTTTTTATTTTCTGGATTGTGTCATAAATGTCGCAAATGTCGTAAATTAATTTGCAACCCCTGTTATATATGTTGTAAATGTTAGAAACCCATGGAATAAATGGAAATAATGGAATTAATTAAGCAGCATCAATTAAACCTCTTGACAAATGCGCATATAATGCGTATAATATAGTTAGTGGAGGGGACAGATGAAACGACGAATTTTAATTAAGCTTCTCGAAAAGAACGGATGGTATTTAAAACGGCATGGTGCGGATCATGACATCTATACCAATGGCACCAATGATGAACCAGTGCCGAGACATCCAGATATCAATGAACGGCTAGCAAAATTGATCATTAAACGGCGGGGGCTGAAATAAAAGCCCTTGTCAGTCCCGCAACCGATTATCAAGGAGGTAGAACGATGAGAATTGCATATCCCGTTGTTATCTCAAAAACAGATGATGGATATTTTGTTACCATTCCTGATTTTGAGATCAACACACAAGGTGAAGATGTTGCCGATGCCATGTTCATGGCCAGAGATGCCATTGAACTGATGGGCATTACATTTGAGGATGACGGAAAACCGTTACCAAAACCCGGAACGGTAAAGGCAGAAAAAGAATTTGATGATGATATCATTACGCTGGTTGATGTGGATTTCACGGCATACCGGAAAAAGCTGGATGATCGGGCAGTCAGAAAAAATTGCACGATTCCATATTGGCTGAATGTTGAAGCCGAAAAGAGCAACGTCAATTTCTCCAGGGTATTACAGGATGCCCTTATGGAAAAGCTGCACGTTTCCAACAGATAAGCCAACGAATATAGAAGCCCGGGCCAGCGCCTTGGCTTTTTTATTTGCTTAAATTTGAGCACAAAACGACGGACAAAATTGTCCACCGTGGGCCGCTGTTCTAAAATGCACACCATGCACTTTTCAGATATGCATGATCTGCACATCCGGCCTAAGCCCGTAAAGTCAACAATCTTTACAATTCAGCTGTCAATGATTTTGACATCCGGTTTCTAAAGTCGGTGATCCCGACTATTCAGGTGTCCGTTTAAAGGACATCAGGCTTCAGATGTCGGCTTTACCGACAACCGATTTCGCCAACTTGGACAAAAATGACCGAGTTCAACTGACTATGTTTTGACAGCCGGTTTCGCTCCTCAAAATTCAGGGATGAGATATGGGGGAATTACCCCGCATCTGCAAACAACCAGTAAACAATTTGCCACCGTCATTCGTGTCGGTGCCAGATCCCCGGCCCCTGAAGGTATTACCAACTTAGTAAGGCCTGTAAAGGGTATCCATGACTTACGGATACCTCTCCGCAAAATTGGGGACATCTTAAGCGGGGGTATGTGGTATTTTGCCACCCACCGCCCCGGCACATGGTGTGCCTTAAACCGAGGGATACTGCGTTTCACCGTATACCGGCAATATTTCTACAGGTACAAACACAAGCGCTGCCCAACAAAAATGGCTGTATGGGGCTGTCAGAGGGTTGCTTTATGGCAATGCGGTTGTAGGCATATCAAAGCCGAAAATTCCGCCCTGATACCCCTGGTATTTCAGGGCAAACGGTGGAGCCGGTAAAATATCCGTGTCCTGGTTTCGGCTCAATGTCTCCAGTATTGGAGAGGTCACGGCTCAGATTTGAGCTATGAGGACTCCCCAATTTTGGGGGCACCCATCAAAACCCAGATCTGGGGGTTGCCCAATAGGGTAATTTTTCTGATATTTCGGATGAAGTCCAACTTTCAGATTTTTCGGATGGTTGGCCAGCCTATATAAAGCTGGATGCCATCATTTGCCATCATTCAACCCCAATGCTTCAATAAATCCGTCATTTTCAAACAGTTCAGACTCTATATTTTTACCGGCGATCTCTGCGTTTAATTTATCGATCCTGACCCTCTGCTCTGATGTGGCCAGATCCATATGATCCGACAGCCATTGGAGGGCTTTCATGCGGTCAAGAAGCTTTACCTTTATCCCATTATCCGTTAAGGCCATCTCAGATATTAATCGACCGTCAACCTCTTCAGAGTTCCTGAGATACACACCATCACTATTGAAGGACACAATATCCGATATATCAGCAAAAGCGATCTCCATGAACAGCTGAAAAATATCCTCTGGCCCAATTAACAAGCATTCTGACCTTATCTGCATAAGCTTCTGAATTTCACTTTTTATACTACCATTTATTAACAACCGGGCACCATGGGCGTTGGCCTGGGCATAGTTGCAACCATAGGCCTTTTGATAACTCTTGGTTGCGTTAAAGCAGCATATGTAATGCAAGCAGAAATCCCTCTGTTTGTCGGTTAAGTCAGGGTTTTCAGAGACTGAACAAATTACTTTTTCGATAATATCTTTAGTCATATTCCCACCTCAAAACATTCCGAACGCTCACTAAAAAAGTTGCAACGTTGCGAACGTTCGCTTTTTTCAATAGCAACGTTACCATTGAAGTATAGGCATTGTAATGCCTGTATTAAAGGGTAGTTGTTTCATTTTTACAAAAGGCAACCCTTTTTAGGCCTTTAAAGTCTCTAAAGATCCTCTTCAGGTGCCATAAAAACCCACGGATACCGTTCGTATAATAAGAGGTGCATCCTGGCTAATTGACCATTAAAACAATAATATAGCATCGTATCATATGGAATTGGGAAAACCGTTGCTGTACCATCGGGGTTTAACCTGGTTATTCTCCTTGCGCACATGGCACGGATATATTTAAAAACGACCTCTGCCGGTTCCGGATCCTGATAGAGCTTAACCAAATTATTGAAGAGGTGCTTTTCATCGTTTGGCAATGTTTCGGGGTCAATGTGTTCATGAACGCCCGTTTTTAATGCGTTACTATTTCCAGTAGGTGCGCCGTGATTGAGTGCATTCTTATTGCCATAGGGTGCACCATGGCCAGCAGCGTTTTTATTTCCCAGTGGCGCACCGCCTTTATTTTTCATGTTTTCACCTCACCGGTTGTTTGTTTGTTTTTGAAGATATTTTTTATACCGGCATCCTTTTTAGGGTGTCCGATTTGTCCGGATACAATTCAAAAGGTGAGTTTTTATTAGAGATCTGAACCTTAACATTTCTTAACATCTGGAAGAGGGGCAATAAGTGGTAACCCTTTTTTAGGGCCTTGGAAATCTTGGGATACTGCATAATAAACATTTCTAAAGTTTCGGTCGCGTATCAGCCCCCACGGGCCCCGGAATACCTCGATTATTCATAATGGGCCTTTAGGGTGTCGGAAATGTCGGGATGGTTCCCTTTTTAGGGCCTCCCGAATCTCCTGATACTGTTTTAAATTTGATATTTTATGAGGTTGCCCTTTTAGGGTGTCGCAAATGTCGCAATACTTCTTTTTAACCTTAGCATTTCTAAGCATATCATTCTTGAATGTTAAGTTTTGTTAAGTCCTTTTATTTATGGCCATTAGGATTAAATGGTGTATATCAGCGGTCTATTTCCACAAGCTCCAGCGCCTGGTTGTGCAATGCCCCCATTTTTTCGCCCCGGCCGATGCCTATTTTATTACCAGCCTCTTTATAGTCCATGCCATTAAGATAAAGCAAGTTTAGCAATAGTCGATATTTTACAGGCTTTACACTATCTATCATTTTTATGGTCTCAGTCCTGATTCTGACTGATTCCCTGACCTCTGCATCAGCTTTTACCCTTAAAGGCTCCAGATCGTTAAGCCGGTCATATAGATCCCTTTTATCGCCGCCCCGGACTTTATCAGGTCTTATATAAGATTTAGTCATGGTCGCCCGTTCAAAGGCTTTTAAGTATTTGTCTGTTGCCGCTTCCTGTTTGTCCAGCTGGTACCGGTACCCGGATAAGATCGAGTGCTTCCAGATGTTCCCCGGATCCACACCAATTGCAATGTTTGACTTTGCCATTTAAGCTCCCTTATGGTAAAATGATATCAACACATTCATAATATTTCCAAAAGGGGACTCCTCAATTTTTAGGAGTCCTTTTTTATTGCCTGTAAGGAGAGGTCACGCCATGCGCTGGGCTTATCATGCTAATTGACCTCTGGCTTATTTAACGCTCTAAAATATTCCAATACGGGCTCTAAACGATAAATAGCGGTTTCAACATTACAACAAACGGCCATCTCATCTTCCAGCGGGTTATCTTCATCAACGATGGGGGCCAATTCCATTAATGCCAGGGTTATTCTGGTTTCAATTGATTTATTCAGGCTCGTGTTTTTTTCAGTAATCATTATAGCCCCCTTCTTTGGCGGTACTGCTTGATTTCTTTATAAACCCGTTCACCTTCATCTTTTGCCCGGTCAGCCATCAAACACAGGTCTTGCCCTTTTATACAGGCCTCTTCCCAGTTTGCGGCGTAAACATCAATAATCACCGGCACGTCTGCACCATATTCCTTGTCTTCAAAGACAAACCCATATTTTTTTAAATTCCTCATGTTTTTCATCCCTTCAAAAATTTATTGCGTACATGGTAGTATAAAAACGAATAAATATATAACCCGGCGTCATTCCGGTCAATGAAAGCCAAATTAAAGCCGTGTTCACTCTGTAAGGACAAGAGGGAAGCCATATAAGCCTTTTCATTGAATTGGGTGGTATAGCGGTGGTTTATGATGTCACTGAAGCTTTTACCCTCAATCATCAGGTGAAACTCTGCTTTACTGGCCCGGGTCAGCTCATCCTTGAACCTCTCCCGGCCGTTGGTGAGATTCCCAGACAGCTCTTCCAGGGATCCCTTGCGCTCAATAACCACCGACTGGTCAAAGTAGAGGTCTCTCATGATGCCCATTTCAGCGTTGGCCGGGATCATAGCGGAATAATCGCCGAAACTCAGGGCCTTGGACTGGTAAGGCACCTCTTTATTTTTTAAATAGCCTGTAATGTGATCATTCGCCTGTTCCCGAGTATCACACAAGATCACCATGGTCTTAAGCAGGGCCTTTAATTCGGTGTCAGTATATCGATATAAGTTCATTGGCACCCCCTTAATTCACTAATTTTAAATGCCGTGGTACTGGCTTTTTCACCGGGAAAGATCGGCCATCTTCACCAATCATGAAGGTTTGGCCAGTGTCATTTTCATATTTCCTGAAGGTTTCCACCTTTACGCCCTGATCCTCAAAAAATTGCTCCATTAACCCTTTGCCGGTGTCCATGGCATGGATCTCACTGACCACACTCATGCAATGCACCTGATACATCATGACGGTGGGGTTCATATAGCCCCATAAGAGAGAAGAAGCCGTTTCCGGTGACCGGATCGGCTCATATAACCCGTGGGCCTGTAATGCCTCCATGGTACTGAAATAGTCCTTGCACTCGTACCGTTTCCCATCATAGGACTTTGTGACCGGAAAGATCGTCAACAGTTCGGCCGGGGTCAGTTCACAGATGGTGTTTAAGAGCATCTGATCAAAAACAAGTAACCCCTCCAGACTTTCCCGGCTCATGCTCTTAATATTGATAATGGACAGGTATTTCACGGTATAGAAGATAATCCTCTTCGTGGCCTCAATGTTATCCGGCTCCAATTGTTTGGCCTTTATGGCCCGGATCATGCCTTCAAGATATTTGCGTTCATAATCCACCGGTGAGCGGTCTATTTGGGTTCCTTCAATGAGTTTTAACATTCCTCTTCCTTTCAATTTGTAAATAGCATTTTTATGCATTCCGTGTATTTTGCTTGCCCCACCATAGGGATATTGTGCAAATCGCTGTAATGGTATTTAGTCATTTCAGCAATTGATATTACTTTCCCACCAATTGCGTTGATCACGGCGGTCAAATTAAGAACCACATCTTTAGGTTGTGGCTTTTGGCATTTTGGCAAGTAAAACGTGCGCCACTTATACGCGCCATCCTTTGTGGTATAGTCTACAATATACTGATGATGCTGGTTTAAGTCTGGTTTCATGGCATTTCCTTCCTATTCCTCACATATATTAAAAACAACCGGTAGCCAGTGCGCTTCTTTGTACTGCAAAGCTTTATTTGCTATTGGATATGACAGAGCTTTGCCATCGGCTAAATAAACAATGATGCTTGTTGACACCCTGGTTATTTTCCCTGCGATGAGTAAATCATTAATGATTGCAAATGCCTCTTCATTCCAACCATCCCATATAATGATGTTATAAAAACCTGTTAAATTAGTTGTGGCATTTCCTTGCCAATCAAAGCCCATACGGTCAAAGATCTTTTCAATATCCACATAGGTCACGCCTCTATACTTTTTGATATATTCTAATACTGCCTGTTTGGCTATTTCTCGTTTAAATTTCACGTTTTTCCTTTCTGTCTGCTTAACTTAAGCAGATTCTGCTTAACGTTTTTTCACTTAAGCAGAGGAATTTTCCGCACTGTTATGCGATTTTACGGCTAATTCTGCTTATCTGCTTAAAGAATCAGTAATATATATTATTTAAATAAATGTATATATATTTAATTTCTTTTTCCCTATATTATTAAAAAATATTTAGACAGATAAGCAGAATAGAGTAAAAAATGGCTTAATACAGGGGTTTAATTGTCTGCTTAGCTGTCTGCTTATCTGCTTAAGTGCCGTTTTGTCTGCTTAACTTAAGCAGATTCTGCCCTTTTCAGTAACTTAATTTTGTATTCTTGATCATTCCAATCGAGATTAACCCCCTGAAGTTGAATGCCTGTGAAGCAGTTTTCAATTTTCCCGTCAAAATACAGTATGCTCCGACTATGATACGCTTCTCCGATCATTGGTTTTATTTTACCGATAAATGCCCGTTGGCTTATTTTGACATGGTGGACGTCTGGCTTCATAGAGTAGGGATCTTTGGGGATTACACCATCATCCATCAGAAAATACTGATAAGCCGTGAACAAATCATGACTATTGATCCGATGATCTTTATTATCCGTATAAACCACGCAATCTTTGTAAAACCGATAAATCGAATCAGATTCACGCTCCATCAATTCCCGGTTGGCGTGGATCTCTTCGGGTATGGTAAAGTGCTGTCTATTATCGATAAATTTAACTAATTGTTCAACGGCCTTTACAATGATATACTCCATATTTAAGGTCAGATAGACTTTAGGGATTTGCTTGTCTCTGGGAATGACCGTTTTAAATTCGTAGATTAACAATCTTTCGCCAATGCTGCTTTTATCACTTACAAAAAAATTAGGAACAGTATTCCCTGCAAAAACGAGCATTGCTTTATTTTTAAAGGTTATACTCCCTAAGAATTTTTGGAACAATGTGACAAAATCACCGCCTGAAAGTTGTTTAAGGAGGGTATCGTTTTTAATATTTAAAGGCGGTGTTTCGGCGCAGATGTTTGCCCGCTTCCCGACAATATCAGTTAATTCCTTTGACTTTTCATCCGTGAATACACTTAAGCCGATACTTGAATAATCTCTAGCCCCATCTGAATTGGTTAATAGTATTTCACAAACATGTAAATATTGAGACTTGCCAGTATCCTTTTTTCCTGTGAAATAAAACACGTGCTTAAAATCCCTATAATTTGACATCAGCACCCCCAAAGCCTGGTAAAGGTAATTAATAGCTTCTTGGTTTTCATCGGTGATGGTATTAAAAAAATCATCGGTTTTTTGATCGTTCGCTATCATCGGGTTCCAGTTGTGACCTATTTGGTGGATAAATGCCAGGTTTTTTGCTTTTTCGTTTTTATACTCCATAAAGTCAAATGTTTCTACGTCTAGAATCCCATTTTTAAAGGCAATGAACTTTTCCGGGGCAAGGTCTTCATCCTTCAATGTCAGCGCCCCATCATAAAGTAAGAGTTTTTCGCAATCCTCAATATTTTTAGCAATTCGGTAAGATTCTGGGATCTGGGCGCTTATCAAGTGCTTGATATTATTCACATGCTGATAATAGTTTGTTTTAAAAACTCTAAATTGGCCGTTGTAGACTTTTAGCGAAAATTTACGCTTCATGTAAATAGCCAAGAGGGATACATCCACTTTTTTTGCCCCATCTGGCTGGTCAGCTCTTTTGGGAACCAGGAAAAACAAAGGTAATTTAATTTCTTTTTTCAGTGGCCCGGGCTTTTCCCCCTGTATTTCCGGCTCGCTTTCTGGTATAATGTTAATATCATCAATTGGCACGATATTGTCCAATTCGTCACCAGAATTTGAGGTTTTATGAGGCTCCCCGGCTTCTAATGCCTCAATTTTTTTTATGATCTCATCTTCACGTTTTTTTCTGGCCTCATCCTGTAAGGATTCTAATATTTTTAATTCTGCGCTGTTCAACCGGCTTTCACCTCCATTCTGTTCAAGTCTTTGTATAATGCTGTTTTTTCTTCCTGGGTGCCTTTTAAAAGGATGTCCAGATAAAAGTTGACGGTTTCTATCCGGTGGACTGCCTCCACATATAAAGGGTGAAACTCATCCCCTTCATTGACTGGCCGGTACTCTTTGAAATTGTGTAAGTAAAACCGGGCAAGCTGGGCGTAAGTGCTGTAGGTCTTATCGATTCAGTCACTAAAGGCTTTTTGCAATTGCTTTTGCCTTTCCATTTCCTGTATTTTGGCGGTATCGGGACGGTATTCGCCTTTGAAATCAAGACCTAGCCCAAAATCAGCATTAAGCTTTTTCACCGACTCTAAAGGCTCCAGGTCAAACAATTTCATTACAATATCCAACGCTGTGCCACTGGCACCACACGCAAAACATCGGTATCGGCCCTTCTTAAACGATAGGGAAGGGTGGCTATCTGCATGCCACAAGCAAAGTGCCTTGTGATGCCGGTTGACCTCAAGTCCATAGCGCCTGGCGACCTCTTCGATGTCCAAATTCTGCCTGATATGTTCATAAGGGTCAATCATTTTACTAGGCCGATATTGCGCTTATAACTTTCTATCCGGTCGGCGCTGATATTGGTAACGGCGGCCGCCGGGGCCTCCTCTTCTGGCGTTTCTTCCTGGAAGGGATCGAGTAAATATGATAATAGGTCGTCAAAATTAATCAGATGCTTACGGCCTGCCTTGACACTCTTGATTTTGCCGTCCAATACCAGCCGTCTAATGGCGCATTGGGTTAATGCTGTGTGTTCGTCCAGGGCCTTTAATTCGGCTGATGCCTCTGGCACTGTCCGCATTCGTGGGATATTCATTTATTTTTCCTCCTTGCTTAATTTTTCGATTGCTTCAAAAATCCGCTGTTTTTCTTCTAATGATAGCTCGTGGCGCATTTTACGAGAAAACTTGACTTCATGGATTCCCATAAATTCAGCAACTTGCCATTGATAGAAGCCCGCATTTTTAATTGATGCTCTAACATCTTTATTTTTCATTCAACAAAACCTCCTTAAGTTCTTATTGACTACATTGATAATTTATGAAATAATTATGACTACAATGATTATAGCATTAAAAAAGACGAGTGTAAACACATATAATGCTACTTTCTTAAATGACTACAAAAATGTAACGAGGTGAAAGATGGATAGTAAAATTACTGAAAATGTCTTCAAAGATAGACTTAGTGAATTAATGGAAGAACGGGACATCAATCAAAGGGAATTAGCCGATGAGATTGGTATTTCAAAGCAGACAATAAGTTTTTATGTAAACGGGAAGCGATTACCAGATATAGACAACTTTAATCTAATATGCGAATTCTTTAAAGTTTCTGCTGACTATATGCTGGGCAAAACAAAATCAAAAAGCATAAACATGGAAATAAGCACAATGCATGAAAAAATTGGTTTGTCTGATGAAGCTATTATAATTCTGGAAAAATTAAAAAATAAAGATAGTGAGTTGTTGCCGTTATTGAGTCGCATAATCGAACAAGAAATTATTAACATTGAAGATATTGATGATGAAGAAAGACTAATAACTAAAGATGGGGTGCTTTTTTTGAGCTATGAACCGTGTGCATCAGTTTTATCAAACATATACAAGAGTATAACTTTTCTAAAATTTGTAGATAAATATCAACACAAACAACTTGCAATCAAACCAGATGGTGATTTTGAGCTTAAACAGGAATATCCGATGAAAGAGCTACTGATCAAGCCGGATGGAAACTATGAGATTGTAGATGCATTAGAAGCTGAAGATAATAGTTTAAGAATAGAGATTAACGATTTTATCCACAAACGGCTTGATGATGATATCCTATATGCCTTAAGTGATTTGATCATAGCTCATTATATCTAGAAATTTGTTTGGCATGGCACATAATTATGTTAAGCGAAAACTATATAACATAAAAAGCCCCCTGATTGGCAAAATCAAGAGGCTTTAAATAAATATTGAAAGGTTGTGTTAACGCACTTTTATTTTACCACTTCCTTTCCACGAAAACAAGGAGGTACCCCCATGGCCAACATTCAAAAAAGAGGAAACTCATACAAAATAACAGTCTCAGACGGTTATGATGTCAATGGTAAAAAAATCAGATACTATATGACTTATGATCCTCCAGAGGGATTAAGTCCGGCCAAATTAAAAAAAGAGCTGGAGAAAGTCGCCCATGAGTTTGAGGAAAAATGCAACCTGGGCTATGTCATGGACAGTAACATTAAACTCATTGATTTTATTGAGATCTGGTTTAAGAATTATGTGGGCAATAAAAACCTCTCCCCGGTAACGGTCAGGGGCTATCAGAATGAATCATTGAAAATTATTGAAGAGCTGGGACATATTAAAATGGGCCAGATCACACCAAAGCACATTCAAGACTTTTATGCAAAGATCAAAGGTAGCACCGGTGTAAGGGGTGGGGAAAAATTCACAGTTACGCCGGAATATCTGGTAACCGTGGCCAGTATGAAACAAAAGGACATTTCAGATAAAGCTGGGATCAATGACGATGCTCTGCGACGATTAAAAAAAGGCGGTAACACAACCCATGAAATAGCCTGTAAGGTAGCTGATGCCATTGGAAAAGATTTTGATACCCTCTTCATATCGACCAACCCACAAAGAGAAGTGTCAAACGAAACGGTGCTACATTACCACAAATTATTGAATAACATCATGAATACCGCTGTTAAATGGGGTGTTATAGCATTCAATCCCATTGAAAAACGGGTTGAGCTACCAAAATCAGACCGTAAAGAACCGGCCTACATGGATGATAAGGAAGCCCTGGCATTTCTGGAGCTGCTGGAAGAGGAACCCATCAAATATAAGCTGGCTCTTAATCTTCTAATATTCAGTGGTTTACGGCGTGGGGAGATCGGCGGCCTGAAATGGTCGGACATTGATTTCGATGATAAGATCATCACTGTGAAGAGGGCATTAAAATACATTGCCGGTGTGGGTCTGTTTGAAGGGGACACTAAAACATTTAAATCCAGAAGAAGCATTAAGCTGCCTGATTTCGTCTTTGATCTGTTTAAGGCCTATAAGGTCTGGCAACTGGAAGAGCGCCTTAAGGTGGGGGATCGGTGGCAAGATCATGATTTTATCTTTACCCGGTGGAACGGGGAACCTATGAGTTTGGACACGATCGGCGGTTATTTGAAGAAATTCACAGATAAGCATGGGTTAAAGCCGGTACACCTTCACTCACTGCGGCACACCAACGCCTCGATACTCATTGCCAGCGGCGTGGATCTCAAAACAGTATCCTCAAGGCTGGGACATTCCAATTTATCCACAACCGGCAATATTTATGCCCATGTGATTAATTCGGCCGATGCAAAGGCCAGCGATGCCCTGGATCATATTTTAGTCACTAAAGCCCGTAAAGCTCAGTAACTTTTGTTATTGGGCTTTAATTATTTTTAAAACAGTCGCCAAATAGTCGCCAGACTAGGGGTTTTTTGACCTCTTCCAACCCTCGGACATAAAAAAAAGAGAACCTCAACGGCTCTCTTATGCGTTTTTAATTGGTGGAGATGAGGGGACTCGAACCCCTGGCCTTCTGACTGCCAGTCAGACGCGATCCCAACTTCGCCACACCCCCAAAACATGATAACTTTCGGACACTATTATAGTATAAAGGAGATGAGTTTTATTTGCAAGTGTTTTTTTAAAAAAGGATGATAGAAAACTCAAAGTTTTTTATGTGGTGGATGAAGTGAAGGGAAAACTACTGATAAAATGATTTGTGGTGAGAAAAAACGATTTAATGAATAAAAGCTGTAAAATAATAAATTGTCCAATTAAGCGAAGTCAAGAAAATATCTGTTTTCGATAAATTACCAATAAATATAAAAATATGAGGCAATATAGTACTGATACAAAGCAAAATATTGTAAAATACTAAAAAAAATGCCAAAAAATTCCTGTTTATGTTATAATATTACTCAATGGAAGTCGATGCGAATAAGGAGTATGGAATAATTGTCTAAAGGGGTTGTTTTATGAGAGTCTTACTAAAGATTACTGACATTATTGACGTAGAGGTGCTGCAAAGAATTCAGGATTATTTTTCAGATGCCACCGGATTTGCTGCAGTTACAGTTGATTACAAAGGCAATCCGATTACGGAATACAGTAATTTTTCAGAATTCTGTAATTGTGTTAGAAAAGATAGCAATAATCGCGATCGCTGTTATCAATCAGATGCCCATGGTGGGATTGAGTCAGCACGATCTGGCAAACCATCGATTTACATTTGTCATGGAGGACTAGTGGATCTTGCGGTTCCAATCATGGTAAAGGGAAACTATCTGGGAGCTATTATGGCAGGACAGGTAAAAATTGATGAAGAAGAAATGAAACAGCTGCCGTTTGGCACAAGCTATGAATTGACGGATTTCTCGAAAAATCCTGAAATCATCGATTTGTATGACAAAACAGTGAAAACGACCTTAACTCAGATAAGAGCGGCTGCGGATCTTCTTTATACGATTGCCAATTATCTGGTTGAAAAACAGATGATTCACATTATCCAGGAGGAATTGCATAACAAAAACCTGGAATTAATGGAAGAGGTTAAACTCCGAAGTGAGGTTGAGGCTTCACTGAAAGAAGCGGATTTGAAAGCCTTACAGGCTCAGATTAATCCACATTTTTTGTTTAATGTTTTAAATACCATTGGCCGATTAGCTCTTTTGGAGGGAGCAGATAAAACCCAGGATATGATCTATGCGTTTTCGGATATGATGCGGTACACCTTAAAGAAAGAAAAAAACAATGTGGTGACGCTTAAAGAAGAAATGGAATACGTGCAAAATTATTTATTCATCCAGAAAATGCGTCTGGGAAATCGGTTGAATTATTTGGTGAAAGTTGATGAAATGGCAGAAGATATCTTATGTCCATTTATGACTGTTCAGCCTTTTGTGGAAAATGCTGTAATTCATGCCATTGAACCCAATGCGAAGGGTGGAGAGGTTAGAATAACGGCAGATATCCTGAAAGAACTGGCCATCTTGAAAATTATTGATGATGGTAAGGGGATTCCCAATGATCGTATCGATAAAATTCTGGATGGAAATTACGAAGTGGATGGACGGGAAAAAAATACCGGAATTGGTATTAATAATGCGAACAAGCGGCTTATGTATTACTATGGCGTTGATTATGGGGTAGAGATAAAAAGTGGGCTTGAAAAGGGCACTGAAATTACTATTAAAATACCTCGTAAATCGTTAGCTGGGAGGGGATTATAATCATGTATAAACTGTTTATTGTTGAAGACGAGCACCTAGAGATAGAGGCGATTAAACTTATTCTTAATCAACATGGCGAAAATATTGAAGTTGTCGGAGAAGCATCTTCGGGATTGGTGGCCATTGAGGAAATTCGTCGGTTGAATCCGGATATTATCCTTTTAGATATTAATATTCCGGAGATTAACGGAATCGATGTTTTAAAGATGATCAAAAAAGAAGATCATGAAAAGAAGGTTATTTTAATTACCGCATTTAATGAATTTGATTTTGCTCATCAGGCCATCAAAGCTCGGGTCGATGATTTCCTGCTAAAACCGATCCGCCCCCAACAACTTATGGATTCAATCAATCAGAGCATCGCTTCATTAAAGAATAATGCTAAAGAGCGATTTGATGAGAAGATGAACGAGGTCATTTTTGCTATTATCCAGAAAAAATACAGTGATGCCAGAACAGCCCTGATCAGTTATCTGGATATGATCTATGATTATCATACCTATGATGTCATGTCAATACAGGCAGAAATCAAGCATTTTATGGAGGAACTTAATATTGTCACTCAGGACATGTGCAGTTACGAGCTGAATAGTCCACTGTGCTCAGGTAACAATATGCAATTTATCAACGGCTATAAAAATCGTTATGACTTAAAAATAGAGATTATGAAAACAATTGACAAGGTTTTTGATCGGATGCTTGATAATAAAGAAACCCGAAAGAATAATATTGAAGATATTTTGAATTATATTGACCGAAATTGTTATAAGGACATCTCGCTGGATCAGGTTGGTGAGTATGCGAATATGAGCTCTTATTACTTAAGTAAGATCTTTAAAAAGGAAACTGGTGTAAATTTTGTAACCTACCTGACCGAACGTAAAATTGAAATTGCCAAGGATATGCTGGCAAATACGGATGTTCCCATTATTAATATCGCTTTGGATCTTTCCTATCATGAGCCGAATTATTTCAGTAAGGTATTTAAAAAGAGTACCGGAATGACTCCTACCGAGTATCGAAAGCAGCGGCGGGGCATGGCTTTGGAAGAAAATGAACAGTCGGGAAATACCCATCTAAAAGATGAAAAATATTCAGGAAAGCATCGGGAAGTATCCTAAAAGAAGGGATTGTCGCTAAAAACGGCAATTTTGAAGATGGTTATTTTAGATCGTTCGATTGAAGGTATTCGATCGATTATTGATCAAATTAGACACCAAATAAAAAACGGCTTCTTTCATTAAATGGAAGGAGCCGTTTGCTTGTTATTATTCAAATTGGAAAAGTGTGAGGACAAAGAAGAATTGCGGTTTAGGTTAATTACCAGAAATAGGCTTGGATTATTTCAACCAGGCAGATCCCATTGGTAATAGGGTACGATCGTACATGGTATTAATGATTCCGGCAGCACAAATATAAAAGGCACACAGAGAAGTGAAAATTCCGATGTAGCCAGCAAAGATGCCAAGCGCCGGGCTAGCTAAAAACATAGATAAAGTAAGAAGACCGAATACAGCAAGCAACGTACCGATGCAAAGGATTACAGCTGTGGCAGTACGAAGGGTTGCAATGAATACAATAAGGGTAAAGATTGTCCAGGCTAAATACAGAATACCCATTGAGGCTGCGTCAGGGGCAAACCATCCCATAACGATACCAAAATTTAAAAGACCGAAGAAAAGCCAAAACATTCCGTAAATATTAAAGGCTAGAGCAGTATATAGTTCACCTTTAACGTAACCAAATGCGCCTGCGAAAAAATGAACCACTGAAACGGCAATAGCCAGTGGGATAATAATTCCAACCGCATCAGCTGGTATCATACCAGCGACCATAAATGCTAAAACAAAAAGTCCGACGGCAAAAGATGCGATCCCCATGGTGGTTGGATCGGCAATTTTATCGATTTTAGAAACATTATCTGACATATTAGACACCTCCTAAGATTTTTATAAAGTTTATTTTAATACTCTTCCGTTTTTCCCCATAACCTCACACTTCCGCTTTAAATCGTATCTTGTTTTAGGTATTAAGTCAAGTTATATTTTGAATTTATCCTTATTTTTGTGATTTTTTTTGCGATAATTTTGCTCAAAAATGCATAAAAACCTCGAAATAAGTTGCTTTAAATTGGTATTCCCATTAGCAAAGATAAATCCCCCCTCATATGCACCTTAAGGTGATAAAACAACGGTCTTGTCAGTTACCGCTTCTTTCTATTTTTTCGATCTTATGAATGATTTTTACATCAATGCAGGCGTTATTAAGCCTCCAATTATTAAAAAGTTAATTGTTTGTACGACAACAATTGAGCAGACAGGTGCATTAATATGTGTATCTACATTTGTATCCAAAAGATTATGGAATAGTGCACCCAAAAGGGCCGAAACAATTCCAGCAACAACCGCACCGATAATTGCGGCCACTGAATTTTGGTTTGCACTAAAAAGTATAACAGCTGTGGTAGTTGCTGGATAACTAATATGAAACCATGCTTCGCAATCAATTCCCATAACGATGAATAGCAGACCAAAACCACCAAGTGCAAAAGCAAGCAAGGGCATCATATTAAATAAATATGTCACTTCCGCAGAACCTGTTTCGAGGCTAAAGGTTCCTAAAGCGACGACAACGCCTCCGAATAAGATCCCTAAGCCGAGACCCATTACAATAAGAAAACCGAGACGCGAGCCAGTAGGAAAGTAAGTGCGTTTTTCTCCTTCAGGAAATTTTCCGGTAAGGCCGGTTTTTCCAAATACCAAACGAACAATAAATGCCGAGATTAATATTGATAATGCAATACTATCGGTCCAGCCGGTTGCATTATCGCCAAGAAGTCCGGTAAATAAAAAGCTTCCAACAATATCTGATAAAATATAATCAAGTAGGTAGCCGATCATCCCGAAAATACCACCGACGATTAAGACTGTAGGGTCTCCGAACTTATTCAGTGGGGTGACAATATCCGAACCATTTTCAAGATGATTCCGCGTCATTGCAAAAGCAGCTGCGGCCACTGCACCGGCAAAGGCAACATGTGGCCCAAACACTGGACCAAAAGCAATAAGGCCAATAGCCGGGGCTCCGGCCGCCCCCCCAAGGATTGCGGCGATAGCAACAACACTGACGAAAATAAATGAGTTGATCGCACCAACCATTGAAGCCAATAAACCACCGCCAAAGGCGATGATTAAATAAGTAAAATCCATTATTATCCCCCTTGTAAAATATGATTTGGAATCGGATAGCGTTTTTTTATTATCCACGGCAATGAACTTGCCAGTAAGATCTGCAAAAAAATCATGCGTTTCAATTGCCAGCGGTTATAGCTACCCGGGCGTTGTTCTCTGCTTCCGAAAGTTTTGTTTAAACATACATATTGATAAAGCTACATTCACAGCATAGAAAAGCATTTGTAGCTTGAGCGGTGTCAAAACTCAGATTAGACGATTATACAGGAATTTATACGTTTACACAATCAAGTCACAAGCCCTTATCAATCTCCTTCCTCAGGGCAGGTCATTTCTATTTTATACGTTTACATCCTGGATTTTTTATAGCCGGCTGAATAGTTCTTAACAATAATTGTAATGAAGGCCGTATAAATACAGCTTTTACTGAGGGTTTTGACGATCACCGCTTCAATTAATATCAGAGTAGTATCGGATATTGATTGATTGTGTATAATTATATCACAAATATTCAAAAGTGTCGCCACATTTATTGTTAATACATCAAAATCCAGTCAATTTACGATACGGCTTTTGAGTAATAAGAAGGAATGTAGTTGAATTCGAGAAACTTTTCTAATTTTACTTGAAGGATTGATTAAGTAATAACGGTAAGGAATATAATGGTTTTATCTATACAATTTATTAGGATTGTAATATAATAAAATCATAAAAGAATTAAGATGAAGAGGGAACAATGTCATATTTAGCGCTCTATCGGAAATATCGGCCGCAAACCTTTGATGAGGTGGTAGGTCAGGATAGTATCACTCGAATACTAAAAAATCAAATTAAATATAATCGGATTGGACACGCCTACCTTTTTTCAGGGATTAGAGGAACGGGAAAAACTTCCTTGGCAAAAATATTCGCCAAGGCCATTAATTGCCCCAATGGAATTGACGGAAATCCCTGTAATGAATGTGAAGTTTGCCTGAAAATCGATCGCCCAGGCATCATGGACATCATTGAAATCGATGGCGCATCCAATCGTGGCGTCGATGAAATACGTGAAATTCGAGAACGAATAAAATACCCACCAACAGTGGGCAAGTATAAGGTTTACATTATTGATGAAGTTCACATGCTCACCAAGGAAGCCTTTAATGCCCTATTAAAAACGCTTGAAGAACCTCCGGAACACGCCGTCTTTATATTGGCGACCACAGAACCGAACAAGTGTCCGGTGACGATCTTATCGCGATGCCAACGCTACGAAATTCGTCCGATTCCCAAAGCGCTAATCATCGAACAGATGAAAAAGATCTGTCAGGATATCCAGGTGACGATGTCAGCTGAAAGCTATGATTTTATCGCAACCCGGGGTGAAAACTCAATGCGTGATTCGCTCAGTTTATTGGATCAAATCATTGACTTGAAAGATGAAACGGGAAGGATCGCTTTCACTGAGCTACTGGAATTCACTGGTATGGCCGACAAACAAAGTATCGGCGATTTAATCAAACGAATTATTTCTCATGACAGCGTCGGTGTTTTAACTGGATTAAGAGACCTCGTCAGCAACGGAAAAGATAACATCTTATTAATGGATCAGATAATCGAATTTCTGCGGGGGATCCTGATTACGAAAACGACAAAAGCGATGGCAAAAGAAATTTTACTCTGTACGAGTGAGGATTTTGTAACCTACGAAGAATTAAGTAAAAAACTGACCTTCAATCAGTTATATCAAATGATTAGTCAACTGATTGATGAAAAAAATAAACTGAAATACAGTAGTCTGCAGGGAATCATCGTGGAAATGGCGCTTTTGAAACTTTGTCTGGCGGATCAGGTGCCTATGTTGCCCCCAAGAACGGAGAGCGTTTCACAAAAAAACGAGATTAAACCATTGCCGTCGCTTAACCCCCAAAGTAAGCCGGTAGTTAAAGCGCTTCCGCCAGAAAAGCTGCTCCAATCGGGAAATCAGCCGTTAGATAACAGCTTGTTTGAAACTGAATTTGAAGACCTCGAAGAGGAGCGGTTCTCAGCGGAGGCGGAAGCCTTTGAAGCGGTACCTGAAAGTAAAGACCGGGTCGAATTGCCTGGACAAGAAAAAAAAGTTGCCCAACCATTGTCGGGCAAAAAAGAAAAGACTGCGAGCAGTCGTCATGATGAGATGAGATTCTTTAAAATGCTCTGCGAGGAAATCGGAAAAACAAACTCAGGTCAGGCAATGTTTTTAAAACGCGGCGAACCATTACTGGAGGATGAGGGACAGCTGTCAATTATCTATTCACTGGAAAACCGGAATTTTTATCAGTTTGTCAATAAACCAGAGTTAATAAAAGGTTTTGAAACGGTGCTCCTTCAGAAAACAGGAAAACCGATGATGGTCTCAATTAAATTAGAAGAAGAGAATTTTAATGAACTTGATCTGGTCGAAAAAACTCTGCGGATCATCAACAACGAGGCCGTAGAAATAATCAAAACCGACGATGAACTAAAAAATTAGGTTAAAAAGATAGTGATATCTATTGGCCATTAGTGTTATAATAATGAAGTTATTAAGAATAGAAAACCACAGGAGGATAGAATGGCAAAACGAAAAATGCCGGCCGGAATGGGCGGTGGCAACATGAATAATATGATGAAACAAGTGCAGAAAATGCAACAAAATATGGCTAAATTACAGGAAGAACTGGAAGAACGGGAAGTTGATGCGACAGCCGGCGGCGGAGCCGTTAAGGTAGTGGCAACCGGTAAAAAGACGATCTTATCAATCAAGATTGATCCGGAAGTCATTGATGAAGATGATATTGAAATGCTGGAAGACCTGGTGCTGGCAGCTGTCAATGAAGCACTTGTTAAAGCAGAGGAGATGGTTAATACCGAGATGGGAAAAATTACCGGTGGAATGAATATTCCGGGTTTGATGTAGGTGATCGATGGGATATTACCCAAAAACCCTTGAGCGGCTGGTTCAGGAGCTGGGGAAACTTCCTGGCATCGGAGAAAAATCAGCGCAACGGTTAGCCTTTCACATTATCAACCTCTCAGATGAAGAAATAACAAACCTTTCTGAAGCACTAATATCAGCAAAATCAAAAATTGTCTGGTGTCAGAAATGTTTTACCATTACTGATAAGGAAATCTGCGATATTTGTGAGAATCCCAAGCGGGATCAGCAAACCATCTGTGTCGTTCAAAACAGTCGGGATATTTTCGCAATTGAAAAAACCCGCGAATACAACGGGCTGTACCATGTTCTTCACGGCGCTATCTCGCCGTTGGATGGAATTGGGCCGCAGGACATCAAAGCCCGAGAACTATTGCTGCGCATTGGTGCAAGCGACATTAAAGAAGTCATCATGGCTACAAATGCTACCGTCGAAGGCGAAGCCACCGCCATGTATTTAGGAAACCTGATCAGTCCGCTGGGCGTAAAGGTCACCCGGTTGGCTAAGGGTATCCCCATTGGTGCGGATCTTGAATATACAGATGAGATCACAATAATTAAAGCCTTTGAAGGAAGAAATGAGATCTAAACCTTTAAATTAAAGGAGAGTTTAAAATGTTTGTTAAAGAAGGAATTATTGCATCACCTGGTATTGTTATTGCTAAGGTACTTGTTTATGAAAAGATTCTGATCGAAGTAAACGAGAGTAAAATTGAAGACTCCGAGGCTGAAATTATTAAATTTCAGAATGCGGTGAAGAAAAGTCATGAGCAATTAGAAACCATCCGAATAAAGGCGATTAGCGAGCTTGGCAAAGAAGAAGGGGCTATTTTTGAAGCTCATGCCATGGTTCTGGATGATCCTGAATTTGTGGAAGGTGTCGAGACAGAAATCAATGACAATCACCTGGCTGCCGATCATGCGGTTAAGATCATCACTGACCGGTTTTATGAAATTTTTGATCAGATGGATGATCCTTATTTTAGTGCCCGGGCAGCTGATATTAAAGATGTCGGAACCCGGGTGCTGCAGAATATTCTGGGAATTGTCCAGGCCGATTTATCGAAATTAGATGAAGACGTGATTATCATTGCCGACGATCTGACCCCATCGGATACGGCGCAAATGGATAAAAAACGGGTAATTGGTTTTGCCACCAATGTTGGAAGTCGAACATCCCATACCGCCATTATGGCACGCAGTCTGGAAATACCAGCGGTTCTTGGCTTAGGTGATATCACTGAGACGGTCAAAACTGGGGATTTGATGGTAGTCGATGGTCTGACTGGTAAGGTGTGCGTTAATCCTACTAACGAACAATTAGAATCATATGAAAACGAAAAACTGAAATATCGAAATTATTTAAAAGAACTGGAAGAACTTAAAGATCTGGATGCCGTCACCCTGGATGGCAGAAAAGTCGAATTAGTCGGGAATATCGGCGAGCCCAACGATGTGGCCGGCGTCCTGAAAAATGGTGGGGTTGGGGTCGGACTCTATCGAACTGAATTTTTATACATGAACAGCGATGTGATGCCCAGCGAAGAAAAGCAGTTTGCAGCTTACCGTTCGGTTTTAGAAGCTTTTCCCAACGGACCGGTAATTATTCGGACCTTGGATATTGGCGGCGATAAAAAACTGCCTTACTTGCCGATGGATGATGAGTTGAATCCATTTTTGGGTATGCGGGCAATCCGCCTTTGTTTCAAAGAGATCGGTTTGTTCAAAGTTCAGCTCAGGGCAATTTTAAGAGCCAGCGTTTATGGACAGGCTCACATCATGTTTCCGATGATTTCAGCAATTACTGAGGTCAGGCAGGCAAAAGCCATCCTTCTGGATTGTATGAAAGAATTGGAAGCGGAAAAACTACCCTATGATAAGGCTGTTAAGGTTGGGGTAATGATTGAAATTCCTTCGGCCGCCATTGCCGCCGATATTATTTCGAAAGAAGTCGATTTCTTCAGTATTGGTACCAATGATCTCTGTCAGTATACCCTGGCGGTGGACAGAATGAATCAGGAAGTTTCTTACCTGTATGATCCGTTTAATCCGGCTATTTTACGACTGATTAAACAGGTAACGGCAACATCTGACCAGAAAGACAACTTTTTCACCGGGATGTGCGGCGAAATGGCCGGTGATCCTTTGGCGGCGGTATTACTATTGGGTCTGGGTCTTGATGAATTCAGCATGAGTGCGCTGTCAATTCCCCAGATAAAAAAAATCATTCGCAGTGTCCGTTATGAAGATGCTAAAAATATTGCTGATGCCGCGCTTAATATGGAAACTGGCGAAGAAATAATGGATTTTGTTCAAAAATCAATGAAAAAATTGAATTTAAATATTTAGAAAAGAATCATTAGGAGGAATTACAATGGTAAAAAAAGAAGTGACAGTATTAAATGCAACAGGTTTACATGCCCGCCCGGCGTCGATGTTTGTTCAAACAGCCGGAAAATTCAAATCAAAGATATTTGTGATTAAAGATGGTAACGAAATTAACGCTAAAAGTATTATGGGCATTATGGCTGGGGGAATTTCACAGGGAACAACCGTCGAAATTCAGGCTGAAGGTGATGATGAAACGGAAGCAGTGGATGCTTTGGTGCAATTAATCAACGATAAGTTTGGCGAATAGTTTCTTTGAAATAAAAAATAAAATAAATACCTGTTAATTATGGGGATTTTGAGGTAAAATATAGTAATATTACAATGAAAGTGGAGGAATTTAAAATGAGCAGTAACAAATTATATTTTGTTGGCGGACTTTTTCTAGGAACCATCATTGGCGGGACTCTGGGGGTGTTATTGGCACCAGCAGCTGGAGAAGAAACCCGAAAAAAATTGTCTGAAGGTACCGAAGAAGTCCTGGGAAATGCCTATGATCAGGCCGTAGAATATGGTGAAAATCTCAAAGAACAATTCCAGGACATGCAAGAACAATTTACTGAACGGGTTAATGAATACAAAAACCAGATCGAAAGCAAAATTCAGGAAATTCAGGACGAAGTTGAACAGGATATTGCTGATTTAAACGAAGAACTGGAAGCGCTTGAAAAAGAAGAAGCAGAATTGACAGAAGAAGCTGAAGTAACCGATAAAGAAGAAGCGTAAGGGTTGGAAACTATAAAATGATAACGTTAAATTTTAGCTTGTGGGAATTGGCGCTGTTATTAGTAGGGGTTGCCTTTGTGGTCGGAACGGTTTATCTGGTTAAGCTGTTTAAAAGTCTGGCCGCAACCTTTGACACAACCACCAAGCTGATGGAGGACAATCGTCTGGCACTTCACAGTATTATCGAAAATGCTGATGATATTACCAAATCGACGGCACATATCGTGGATAAGTCCAGCATGATGGTGGATGAAGTGGAAGTGGCGTTAAATACCATCAAACATGATGTTATTGATCCAGTGGTAAAGGCGGCATCGATATTAAAAAGAGGCTTGGGAGTTTTTCAAACTAAGAATAGAACAAACAAGGTATAGGCCGTGGATTACAGCCCTAGGCCCAATGACGGTGAATGCCTCATTGGGTCTAGTTTTAAATTTGCGAGAAGGCCGGCAGTTGGCGAGCGCCTGCGAAATGAAAGTTTAGTGAAGAAAAGTGGCTTTCTTTTCAAACAGATTAATTATGAAATGGAGATTATATGAATAGCAATAACATAATTGAAATGGGAAAAACAAGTATGGTCAGTATTAAAGGCGAAATCGACATTTATTCCATTGAAAAATTCAGAGCGTCAATTGAAAAAATAATTAAAACTCAGGCAACCGAAATCATTCTGGACTGTTCCGAGTTATCCTATATGGACAGTACCGGTATGGGCGTTTTAATCGAGCTGAGAAATAAATCAAAAGAAATGGGACAAAAGATTATTATGATGAACCCGCGACCGAATATTAAAAAGCTATTATCGCTTACTGGGGTCGATAAAATAATTGAAATTGTAGACAATCCTGCTAACTAAGCAAATTGAGAAGGTGAAAAAGAATGGATAGTATAAAACTGACACTGCCAACAAAACCCGAATATGTCAGCCTGGCACGGCTTACAATTGCATCAGTTGCAAACAATATGGGTTTTTCCATTGGTGATGTGGAAGATCTGAAGGTTGCCGTGTCCGAGGCGTGTACGAATGCCTTAAACCACAGTAATAATCCAGATCCAACCTATGATTTGACCTATCTTGTGGAGAGTAAGAAGTTGGTTTTTACGGTAACAGATCGAGGCGTTGGGTTTGAACCAGAGGCAGTGGCGATGCCAGATCTTAATGGTACACAATTAGGTGGCTTTGGTTTATTTATCATCAAATCACTAATGGATAGGGTGGAAATTATTAGTGAGCGAGGATCAGGCACCTCAATTACCATGATTAAGAACCTATCGACGACCCATGAAGTATGAACGGAAAATCAGTAAAGAAGATGTCAAAAAGTTATTTGCCGAGTACGAAGAAACAAGAGATCGCGAATTAAGAGACCTGATTATTGAAAATTATCTCTATATTCCTAAAATTCTGTCCAGAAAGTATGGGCATCGAAACGGAGATAATGAAGATATTTTTCAGGTCGCTTGCCTCGGTTTAATGTATGCGGTAGAGCGATTTGATGTCAGTAGAGGGTATGAATTTGATACCTTTGCCACGCCAACAATTATTGGTGAAATAAAACGCTATTACCGGGATCGCGAATGGCTGATCCGAATTCCAAGGAAGGTTCAGGATTTGAATCGGGAGATTAATCAAACCCGGACAACCCTGGAACATAAGCTGATGCGGTCGCCAACCATCTCTGAAATTGCCGTTTATCTGGAAATATCAGAAGAAAGCATTATCAAAGCGATGGAAAGCAGTAATGCTTATTATCCCAAATCTTTATCAATGGAATACGAAAGCAACCAGGATGGTCAGGAAGTTAGTTTGATGGATTTATTGGGAAACCGCGATTGCAACATGGAAAATGTTGAAAATATTGATCTTTTAAAGCAAAAAATTGAGGAACTTAATCCGGTTGAACGGATTATTGTAGAACAGCGGTTCTTTCGGGGTAAAACACAGAAAGAAGTGGCCGAGTATATTAATAAATCCCAGATGACCGTATCGCGAATTGAAAAAAAAGTGATGAAAAAAATAAAAGAGGACTTATAAATAAATCTTTTTGTGGATTATTTTATAGAAATATTATAAAATACCTTTATACCAAAAAACAATTAAATCATTGGCAAAAATAAGCGAGGGGGAAACAGCATGAAAACGTATCCAACAAAGAACATCCGTAACATTCTTATACTAGGTCACGGTGGGAGCGGAAAAACAACCTTGACTGAAGCATTGGCATTTAATGCAGGTACCGTTGATCGTATGGGAAGAATTGACGAGGGAAATACCCTATCGGACTTTGATCCAGAAGAAAAAAGACGAAAGTTTTCAATTTCTTCATCTATTATTCCTATAGAATTTGGTGGACATAAGATCAATCTTATTGATGTGCCAGGTTATTTTGATTTTATTGGGGACGCCTATGCAGCACTTCGAGTGGCTGATGCCGTTGTTATTGTCATCGATGCATTATCAGGTGTTCAGGTTGGAACTGAAAAGGCGATTGAACTTTTAGAAAAAGCAAATATTCCGGCATTTATTGTTGTTAATAAAATGGACCGGGAAAATGCCAGTTTTGCAAAGGTTATGGACGAATTAAAAGAAACATTTGGCAACAAGGTCGTACCTTTTGAATTACCAATGGGTGAGGGCGAAGAAATGAATGGTGTTGTCAACATCGTTGATATGACCGGTAGCCAAAGAAAAGAGAACCGTTGTTTTGATGTGGCAATAACGGACGAAATGAAAGCAGAACTGGAACCCTATCGGGATATGATCATGGAATCTGTCGCCCAGACGAGTGAGAGTCTGATGGATAAGTATTTTGAAGGTGAAGAGTTAACCCAAAATGAAATCCATACCGGGATTCGTCAGGGAATTGATAACGGCGAATTGATACCAGTATTGTGTACATCAGCGGTATTAAATATTGGGGTCGAAACCCTTGAAAACATGATCATCGAATATCTGCCATCACCTGGAAAAGGCAAATTTGAAATCGGGAAAGATCCCCGGGATAAAAAAGAAATTGAACGTAAATGCAGCAACAAAGAACCTTTTTCAGCATTAGTATTTAAAACTGTTGCTGACCCCTATGTTGGCAAGTTATCAATTTTTAAAGTCATGTCAGGGATCTTGGATCATTCTGTTGAGGTATATAATGCCACCCAGGAAGTTAAAGAAAAAGCCAATCATATTTACGTATTAAGAGGTAACAAACAGATTGAAGTTGAAAAACTGGAAGCGGGCGATATCGGGGCCTTTTCCAAGTTAAATGATACTGTCACCGGTGATACCTTAACCAGCATTAAGGCACCGATTGTTTATGATAAAATTGAATTACCAAAACCGATTATCGCCATGGCCATTGAACCGAAAACCAAGGCCGATATCGACAAACTGGCCACCGGACTGCATCGTTTGGTCGAAGAAGATCCAACCATGACGGTCAGCCGAAATAAGGAAACTAAACAAACCCTGGTGTCCGGTTTAGGAGAAATGCATCTGGAAATTATTTCTCAAAAATTGAAACAGAAATTTGGAGTTGACGTTAATCTGGTTGACATGAAGGTTCCCTACCGGGAAACGATCAAGAAAAAAGCAACCGCTGAAGGAAAACATAAAAAACAATCCGGTGGTAGTGGTCAATTTGGTCATGTCTGGATTGATTTTGAACCAGGCAATGATCCGAATGCTCCGTTTGAATTTGTGGATAAGGTTGTTGGTGGCGCCGTGCCCCGAAATTTCATCCCAGCTGTCGAAAAGGGTCTGGAAAACTGTATGATCGAAGGGGTTCTGGCTGGCTATCCGGTAACTGGTGTCAGAGCGACTTTGTACGATGGTTCCTATCATGCCGTGGATTCTGATGAGATGTCTTTTAAAATGGCCGCTACACTGGCATACCGGAAAGGGATGAAGGATGCAGCTCCAGTTATCCTCGAACCCATCTATCACATCGATATCACCGTGCCGGAAGAGTATATGGGTGATATTATGGGAGATTTGAATAAAAAACGTGGTCGCATTATGGGAATGGATTCAGCTGGCGGCGGAAAACAGCGTGTATTAGCTGAGGCTCCACTGGCAGAAATGTTCAAATATGCTACCGAACTACGCTCGATGACCCAGGCCAGAGGCGAATTCACAATGGAGTTTGTCCGATACGAAGAAGCCCCGATGATCATTGCCGAAAAAGTCATTGCAGCAGCACAAAAAGAAAAAGAACAATAAATATAAGTTTCAATTAAGGCGGGAAGAAATTCCCGCCTTTTTGCGTGAAGGCAACGAGCCAATCACAAGCTTGCTTGTAGTTGGCGACTGCCCGCGAACTACGATGAAGCAAAGCGGAATCGTGGTTGCGTGAAGGCAACGAGCCAATCACAAGCTCGCTTGTAGTTGGCGACTGCCCACGAACTACGATGGAGCAAAGCGGAATCGTGGTTGCGTGAAGGCAACGAGCCAATCACAAGCTTGCTTGTAGTTGGCGACTGCCCGCGAACTACGATGAAGCAAAGCGGAATCGTGGTTGTTCAAATCGACAAGAGTATGTTATAATAATTCGATTAGGATACGAAGGAGCAGTCAATGGAATTATTAGAAGCGAAAATCAGACAAGAAGGTCGTGTCAAAGGCCAGGGAATCCTCAAGGTGGATTCTTTCTTAAATCACCAGTTGGATGTAAAACTATTTGAAGAAATGGGGAAGGCTTTTGCCAAACGCTTTGCCGGAGAGGGAGTCAATAAAATCCTGACCATTGAGACATCGGGAATTGCCATTGCCACCAGCACGGCCAGGTATTTTGACTATTGTCCGGTGGTTTTTGGAAAAAAATACGTATCACTCAATTTAGATGAGGAAATTTATTCCAGTGATGTCTATTCCTATACCAAACAGCAGGCCTATAAAATTATGGTATCAAAAAAATATCTCAACCCGGCGGATCGTATTTTAATAATCGATGATTTTCTGGCCAATGGCAAGGCCGTCGAAGCATTAATTGATTTAATCAATCAGGCCGGTGCCACGCTGGTGGGTGTGGGTATTGCCATTGAAAAAGGATTTCAGGAGGGCGGGGCATTAATTCGTCAGCAGGGAATCGCGCTCGAATCATTGGCAATCATTGATGACATGAGCGAGGAAAAAGGAATCGTATTTCGTGATCAATCAGGAAAGATGTGAGCATATGGACAATAATGGACCGATTGGGGTCATTGATTCAGGTATCGGTGGATTTACTGTACTCAAAGCACTTCAAGACCGACTGCCCAATGAAAATTATCTCTATTTTGGTGATTCAATGCGAATGCCCTATGGTGAGCGGGAAAATGACGAGTTGATCATGCTGGCCAATACCATTATCAGCGATCTGGAAAATAGAGGGGTTAAAGCCGTGGTTTTAGCTTGTAATACCCTTTCATCCCTGATTGTTGAACTGAGTGCCCGGGTACCGCTGTTTAGCGTCATCGAAGCTGGCGTGCAGGAAACCCTGAACTGGCGGGATCGGGGTTTGGTTGGACTGATCGCCACCACGGCCACGGTTAAAAACCGGGGCTATGAAAAGGAACTGGAGCTTTGGACGAAAGAGCTGGAGTACATTGCCCAGGGAACCCATACACTCGCCAAGGTGATTAACGATGGCCAGGGCGATTTAAAAATCCTGAAAAATAACATCAGAGAAGCAGTAGAACCGATTTTATTAAAGGGCATCAAAAGAGGAATAATCATCGAAGAACTATTACTAGGTTGCACTCATTTTCCGATTGTGGCGGTAACCATCCGGCAGATGTATCCAGAGCTAGAGCTGATCAACCCGGCCAATGGGCTGGTCAGGCAGCTAAACAAACACCTGACTGAGTTTAACTATTTCAATACCCAAGAAGAAGTAGGCAGGACACAAATTCTCACCACTGCCGATTATGATATTTTTGAGCGGATGATCAACGAATTGGAACTTGATTGTGATTCTTTGGAGATGACTCAATTGAAATTAACATAAACCAGTACAACGCAAAATTTTAAAACGATTCTGGCAATTTCTATGTGTTAACGAATGAACTGCCATTAAAATAAGGAGTAAACATGACAACAGAAGCACCAGTAAAAAAAATAGTATACAGCGGCATCCAGCCATCGGGAACCTTTACCATTGGAAATTATTTTGGCGCCATGAAAAACTGGGTAACGATGCAGGAGGACTACCGCAGCCTTTTCTGCGTGGTCGATCTTCATGCCATCACGATGCCCCAAAACCCGGCCGATCTGCGTAGGCGGACCTATGAATCGATTGCTCTGCTGTTAGCCCTGGGCATTGATCCGGAAAAATCGATTCTTTATGTTCAATCGATGGTGCCGGAGCATTCGGAACTGGCCTGGATTTTAAATTGTTCAACCTATATGGGCGAACTCAGCCGGATGACCCAGTTCAAAGATAAATCCCAAAAACAGGGTGAAAACATCCGGGTTGGTCTTTTTGACTATCCGGTGCTGATGGCCGCAGATATTCTTCTTTATCAAACTGATTTAGTTCCGGTCGGCAATGATCAGCGCCAACATGTAGAACTGGCCCGGGATATTGCCATTCGTTTTAATCAGAATTTTGGCAATGTCTTTAAGGTACCGGAAGCTTATTTTGGCGAGTCCGGGGCGCGCATTATGAGTCTTCAGGAACCGGAGCGGAAAATGTCCAAGTCGGATGAAAATGCCAATGCCTTTATCTCATTACTGGACGACTCTAAAACCATTGTCAAAAAGTTTAAACGGGCGGTCACTGACTCGGATATGGCCGTTTATCATAATCGCGAAGAAAAACCTGGGGTTTCCAATTTAATGGAAATCTATTCCTGTGCCACCGGAAAAAGCCTGGATGAAATCACCCGGGAATTTGATGGCAAGGGCTATGGCGATTTCAAGTTGGCCGTCGGCGAAACCGTCGCCGATACGCTGTTGCCGGTTCAAAACGAGTATCACCGGCTGTTGGGTGAGAAGGCCTATCTGGAACAGATCATGCATGTTCATGCCGAAAAGGCTTCCCAGATTGCCTGGCGAACCCTGTCAAAGGTGCGCAAAAAAGTAGGTTTTGTGACCGTGTAATAAGAGTTTGGCGTAATGCTACCGTACCGACCAATTGTTAATCTGTTGAATGCGCACAATACGAAATTCGCTTTGCTCCTTTCGTATTGGTCGCGGGCAGTCACCAACTACAAGCAAGCTTGTGATTGGCTCGTTGCCTTCGCGAAAATTCGTACAGTTGCATTTACAGGCTAGACCAATTTAGGCGTTTGCACGCAACTGTTCGCCTTGAGGCACACAACATGATATAACAATTGTCGGTACTACGTTGTTCTTTAGTGACAGTTTTGATCACCATCTTTAAAAAAGGATGGTGATTTTTTAAAATAGCGGATAATGCGTGATGTGAAAATTCAGAAAGGAAAAACGGATGGGAATTACAATGATCGTGGGCCGGCAATCACAGGTTTTGAGTGAGACGGTCTATCACCAGATCGGAACGGCGCTGGATGCGGGCAAAGAAAAACTTTATTTAATGGTTCCGGAACAGTTTACCCTGGGTGCTGAAGAAGCGCTGATTAAGGCCAATCGGTTGGCAGGCCTGCTGAACGTGGAAGTACTGAGTCCCAAACGACTGGGTAATCGGGTACTCCAGGAAACTGGTGGGCTTACCAAGACCTATATGGATAGCCACGGGAAAAATATGCTGCTTCAGAAAACCCTGGGGGACATTCAGGAACAATTGACTATTTATCGTTCTAGCGTTAAAAAGCCTGGTTTTCTTGCGAGTATTTCAGATTTGATTGGTGAACTCAAACAGAATGAGATTACCCCGGAAAATTTGGATGAAACTAGAAAGACCTTGAATCAGGGAATCATGACCCAAAAATTGGGAGATGTCGTTAAAATCTATACTCATTTTCAGGAATTGTTGGGAAATGACCGCAAAGATGAAGAAGACTTTCGCAATTTTGTCTGCGAAAAAATACCAACGGCAGAATTTCTGCAAAATAGTGAAATCTGGATCGATGGTTTTCAGAATTTCTCAGCTCAGGATTATCGTATGATTGGAAATCTGGTGGAAACGGTCAAAGAAATCCATATTGCCCTGCCCTGGGACCCGGATCCATCAGCACGGGATCAGGAAGTTTTTCAATTAACGGCCAATACTATGGATGCGATCAAAGAAATTGGTGCCAGAGCAGGAGTTTCATATAAACTGGAAAAAATATCGAAAAAAAATCTTCAAAATCAACAAAATGAGCAAAAACAAAAAAGTCCGGAGCTTGCCCATCTGGAGGCCAATCTCTTTGCTTATCCACGGATGGAATACCAAGAAGCGGTCAATCAAATCAGTCTGACCCAATGTCAGAATACCTGGGAAGAGGTAGAAATGGGCGCCCGCAAGATTCTTGCGTTGATTCGGGAAGAAAAGCTGTCCTTTCGGGATATGGTGGTTCTGGCCGGCGATCTGGAAGAGTATGGGAGTATTATCAAGCGTATTTTTGCCCAGTATCAGATCCCCTTTTTTATGGATGATCTGCGCGCCATCGGGGATAATCATCTGGTCGAAGCAGTCGTGACCGCTTTGGAAGCGATCCAGAATAATTACCGCTTTGATGATATTTTTGGTTTTGTTAAAACCGGATTTTCACCGATTACCCTGTCAGAATGCGAAGATCTGGAAAATTATGCTTTGGAGTTTGGCATCCGGGGTAAACAATGGGACCAGGAATTTACTAAAATCAGCCAGAATCCAGCCTTGGATCTGGACAGTCTTAATGAGCGGCGGCTTAAACTGATCACCCCGCTGATCCAGCTCAAAGCGGAACTGAAGGCTGGCCAAACCTGCCAGGATTATACCCGAGCCCTCTATGAATTTCTGGTAACGATCAAAATCCCGGAAAAAATTGAAGCCCTGGTGGAACAGCTGTCAGAATCCGGTAATTATGAAGCGATGGAAATTTACCACCAGATCTGGAATATTCTGATGGAAGTTTTTGATCAGATTGTCGAAACGATGGGAAATGATGAAACGACCAGCGCAGAATACCTGCGGATTTTAAAAAGTGGCTTTCAGGGTTATCGTCTGGGAATCATCCCGCCCTATCGGGATTATGTCAGCATCATCGATTTACGACGGAGCCGCAGCTCGGCCTTTGAGGTACTGATTGTTTTTGGTTTAAACGAAGGGAAAATCCCCGGTGGCGGCAGCGAACCGAACCTTTTTTCCGATCTGGAACGGCAGATTCTCGGCGCTCATCAGATCCGACTGCAAAACAATCGCAGTTTTCAAATGGATCAGGAACGGTTTCTGGTTTATGATCTGTTATCCAAACCTAAATCCCGGTTGGCTCTCCATTGGGCTCTCGCCGATATGGAAGGCAACAGCCGGCAGCCCAGCATTCTGCTTAGCCAGATTCTGGGAATCTTTCCGAGGATTGAGATCTTATCAACCCTGAATGACGGAGTGGCGGCATTCTGGAATACCCTCAGCACCCCCGATGCGACCCTCTGGCATCTGGTCAGTCATCTTCGCGATCGTCAGTCTGAGGTCGGTTCGACCCAGCAGCTGGAAGAGGCCCTGTGGGCAGAGGTGCAAGACTGGTATCAAAACAATCCGGATTACCAACAAATGATCAGCAATCTGACTGAGGCTCTGAACTATGCCGGGGTTTCCCAGGCTATGACCGGGACCGAGGCCGCCGTTCTTTACGGCAAAAACCTGCGAACTAGCATTACCCGCTTGGAAACCCACCGCCAATGCCCCTTTTCCCATTATGTCAGATACGGCTTAAAACCCCAGAGTCGACCGATTTATAATATTGCCGCCCCAGAAATTGGGACCCTGCTCCATGAACTGATCGACGGCTTTTTCCGGGAAGTTTATGACCAAAAACTGGATCTGCGCACTCTGCCCAAAAATCAGCGGGATACCCTGCTGGAAGGGGTGATGGAAAGCTGTCTGCCGCAGATAAAAACCAATGTTTTTAACAGCACTGGACAAAATCAGTACCTGGGGAAAAAACTGGAACGGGTCGGAAAAAAGTCGATTGATATCCTGGTGCAACAACTATGTGCCGGGGATTTTGAACCCCAGGCCACCGAGTTCTGCTTTGAACAGGAGTTAAGCCTGCCAGATGCAAAGTTGGGGGAAGTGAAGATCTATGGCAAGATTGACCGGTTGGATCTCTATGAAAAAGACGGTCATACCTGGGTCAAGGTCATCGATTATAAAACGGGCAGTAAGAAATTGGCTTATGACGATATCTATTATGGCCTTTCGCTCCAATTGCTGGTGTATCTCGATGGGGCCATGACCGTTATTGATGCCGAGGATATCCTGCCGGGGGGGACCTTCTACTTCTATGTCGATGACCCGATGCCGCGGTTGGATTTTGGCGAGAATGTTCAGGCGGCCATCAATAAGTCCTTTAAACTTAATGGTCTGCTCCTCGATGACGAAATGGTTATCGCTGCCATGGATCATGACGCTGATACTAAAACATCGGATATTTTGCCGGTTTATCGGTCGGAATTTAAGCTAAGTCGGGAAGAATTTGAGGGCATTATCGACTATGTCCGAAAAACCGTGGTTCGTCAGATCAAAAGCATTTATGAGGGTGATATTAAAGTTAGGCCTTTTAAAAAAGGCCATGACTATGCCTGTCAGTATTGTGATTACAAGGGCATCTGCCAGTTTGATGACGCGATCACCCGGGGTGGTTATGAGGTGCTGAAAGCGGCGATGAAGAAAGACCAGTTTTTTACATTAATTCAGGAAGGAGAAAGCGATGAAATGGACCAGTGATCAGTTAACAGCGATCGAAAACCGTGAAACCAACATGCTGGTTTCAGCCGCGGCCGGATCAGGTAAAACAGCTCTGTTGATCCAGCGGATTGTTCGGATTGTCCGGGAAGAAAAGGTCGGGGTCGATGAACTGCTGATTCTAACCTTTACCCGGGGCGCTGCTGGAGAAATGAAAAATCGTCTCAGCCAGGCGCTGGCCCGGGAACTGGAAAACCCCGAAAATGACCGGAGCTTTTTAATGAAGCAAATGAATAGTTTAGGGGGCGCTTCCATTTCTACCCTCCATTCTTTTTGCCTTAGCGTTTTACGCCAATATTTTCATCAGGGCGACATCGACCCCGGTTTTGCCATTGGCAATGATACCGAAATCGCGCTGATGCTCAAAGAAACCCTGGAAGAAGTTTTTGAAGACGAATACCAGCGGGCCATTACTAATAAAAATATGATACCAAATAATCAGGAAGAGTCCAGTGAGGGTCAGGATAAAAGCGAACAGGCCATTGATTTTCTGGATTTAATCGAAAAATACAGCGGCAATAAAAATGATCAGGCCTTAAAAGATACGGTCGAAACCTTGTATCGCTTTCTGGCCACCCAGCCAAACCCGAAAAATTGGAGCCATCAGGCCTTGGCGTTGTTTGATTGCGATGTAAAAAGCCTGGAAGCTTCGGTGTGGGGAAGCGCCTTAAAAAAAATAATTGAAACTGAGCTTCAGGGCGCTATGGATTCGGCCATCAAAGCCAGGGACTTAAGCGCTGCTGTGGGTTTTGAGAAGACCCATGAGCAGATGAAAAGCGAGGTGTTGATGCTGGAAGTGCTGGAAAAAGCGATCCGATCGGATCTGGTCGAGGGGCTGGAAGCCTTGAAAAACCTGAGTTACGACCGCTTTAAAGGCGCAGCTAAACAGGATAAAGAGCTTAATGAGCAGATCAAAAAATATCGCGATGAAGCCAAAACCAGTATCGCCAAGCTGCAAAAACGTTTTGCTATCAATATCGATGAAATGGTGCAGGAGTTAAGCGATCTAAAAAAACCGATGGCCGATCTGGTTTTACTGACGCAGAAATTTTGGACTGCCTTTCAGGCCAAAAAAGCCCAGAAAAACCTGGTCGATTACAATGATCTGGAACAGCTGACGCTTAAAATTCTAATGGACCCGGAAGTAGCCGATGAGGTCCGCGTCCGCTATCGCTATATTTTTCTGGATGAATATCAGGATACCAATGAAATGCAGGAAACCATTCTCCAGCAGATTGTTCGGGATAATAATTATTTTATGGTCGGTGATGTTAAACAGAGCATTTATCGATTTCGGCTGGCCGATCCGACCATCTTTATCGGCAAGTATGAAAGCTTTGGCAGGGATGAAAACCCCAACAACAGTCTGGTCACCCTGAATCAGAATTTCCGATCTGCTCAGGGGGTGATTAACAGTGTTAATGCTATTTTTGAGAAGGTCATGAGTGCCGGATTGGGGGAAATTAATTATGACCAACAGGCCCGGCTCAACAAGGGTCTGCCCCATGAAGGGCCTTATCAAAAAACCGAAATCCATATTATTGAAGAGCAAAAGCAGGAAGCGGGTGTTCTTCAGGGTTTTGACGAAGAAGACCAGGAGGATGTGACCGCCGTTGAAGTTGAGGCTCGGTTTGTCGCCGAAAAAATTCAGTCCCTGGTGGGAACCACTTTTTTTGATACCCGCCATAATCAGGAACGGGCCATCAACTATGGTGATTTTGGGGTACTGATGCGAAGCGTCGCCGGGCGCGGGGATGTCTATCTCAAGGTCTTCAGTGAAATGGGGATTCCCACTTATTTTGACGGCGGCACCAATTACTACGAGTCGCTGGAAATCACGATGATCTTAAACCTGCTGAACCTGATGGATAACCAGCATCAGGATCTGCCGTTATTGAGCATTATGACCTCGCCGATCGGCAATTTCACCACCACCCAATGTACAAGGCTGCGGATTGCCCATCCCCAGGGATTTTTTTATCAGGCGGTGGAAGCTTATGCTCAGCAAGAATGTGACGAGCTGGCCCAAAAACTGGGTGTTTTTTATCAAAAATTAACCGCTTGGCGTGATCAATCCAAACTGATGCCGGTCGAAGATTTTCTCTGGAAAGTCTATCTGGAGTCCGGTTATTACGCCTTTGTAGGAGCCCTTCCCGGTGGCGAGCAGCGGCAGAACAATTTGCGAATATTGCTTAAGCGGGCCGGGGATTATAAAAAATCGACCCTCAAAGGGTTGTATCAATTTATCCGCTTTGTCGAAAACATGAAAAAACATAAACAGGATATTTCACCGCCAGCGATGGTCAGCAATCATGAGGCGGTGGTGCGGCTAATGACGATCCATAAAAGTAAGGGGCTGGAATTTCCGATCGTCATTCTTACCGGGGCCGGAAAAGGCTTCAATAAGCGCAGCAATTACGCACAGGTGTTATTTCATAAAGACTTGGGAATCTGTCCGGACTATGTCAATCTGGAAAAACGGTATAAGCATAATTCGCTGGCCAAAGAGGTGTGCAAGGCCCAGAGTAATATGGAAATGCTTTCCGAAGAAATGCGGCTGCTTTATGTGGGGATGACTCGGGCCGAAGAAAAACTGATAATTGTGGGGACGGTGAAAAACCGCGATAAAGCCTGGCAAAAATGGCATAACGAGCCTGACGAGTATCACCTCCTCAATGCCGCCAATTTGCTGGACTGGGTAATGATGGGGGTATTGGCTGGCCGTGATTCGGCGCAGACCAATCTGGAATTGGCAGATTTTGACATTGCTTACCATCAGGCTGATCAGTTCACCGAAAAAACGGGTCTGGCAAGGGAAAATCAACAGGACGTGAATGATCGTTCGACGGCGATCGATACGGAGCTGGATAATCCTGAAGCAGTAGTGAAAAAGTCCACAATCGATATTTCACAGGCCGACCGGGAGGCCATTCACCAGCGCCTGGATTTTCGCTATCCGGCCAAAGCGGCGAACGAATTCCCCAGTAAGATGAGTGTTACCGAAATCAAAGACTATCAGAAAAAGGATCAGATTGATCAGCAGGAGACGATCAGGAGGCTTTCCCAAAAACAGGAGAAACCCAAGTTTATGGAACAAAAACAGACAGATTTCACCGCCGCCCAACGGGGATCGGCCCTTCATCTGTTAATGGAAGTGATTGATTTAAAACCAATCCGGGAGGAATTTTTAAATAATGGCCAGTCACCATTGCCGGTGTTTCTGGAAAAATATCTGGTCAACCAGATTGAGGTCCTGATCCAAAAAGAATTTCTGCCGGAAGCCTTGGCCAGGACTATCAGTGTCGATAAACTGATCAGCTTTTATACCTCCCCGCTGGGGATCAGGCTGCTGTCAGCCGAAAAAATCAGGCGGGAAATCCCCTTCAACTATGGCTATTCACCGGCTCAGATCCGGGCGGAATGGGTGGATATTTCGGAAAAAATCATCGTACAGGGGATTATTGACTGTGCTTTTATGGAAGCGGGCCAATGGGTCATTATCGACTACAAGACTGATTATTTTAAAGATCCCCATCAGCGGGAGCAAATAATTAGTGGTTACGAGGTTCAGATCAATCTTTACGCTAAGGCCCTCACCGATCTGACCGGTATTCCAGTGAAGGAAAAAATAATCGGGTTGATCACCATGAAAGAAAATATCAGCATTCCGTGAGGGGCTGAATTATTTAACTGTGATTGCGTGTTTTCTTAATCAAAACATGGTAAAATGTTAAAAACAACCATGTTTTAGCATCGGCGCATGCCCCGTCAAACAGCAGTCAGGTCTTTGTCCTGTGGCTGTAGCTAATCAATAATCAGCGGCAGCGCGTAATAATTAAATTTAATAATAAAGGATATATCTAATGAAAGCATTGCAGAAAGATACATTCAGAGAAATAAAAAAATCAAGAAACCGCTTCTTGTCAATTGTCGCCATCATTGCGCTGGGGATCTGCTTTTTTGTGGGGGTTAAAACAACTGGACCGAGCATGAAATATACGGTCAGTGAGTACTATCAGAACCAGCAGTTGATGGATATGAGACTGGTTTCCACCTATGGTTTTTTACCGGCAGATGTGGATGCCATCAAGAATATCTCAGGGGTGGCGACCGTGATGCCCAGCTATTCGGCGGATGTGATCATTGAGCGGGGTGATAAACGGCCGGTCATCAAGCTGATGGCCTACCAGTCAGATCAGGCCCTGAATCAGCCGGTGCTGGTGGTCGGGCGGTTACCGGAAAATGCGGGGGAAATTCTGCTGGAACAGCCTCAGGAAGATAAGGGCATGGGGGTTTCCAGTCATATTTATCAACTGGGCGAAATGATCAAGCTCTTCCCGGAGGTTGGTGATAAAGCTTTGTCTGAATCGATCAAAAGTGATCAATTCACCATCGTTGGTTTTGTCAGATCGCCGCAGTTTGTTTCCATTGAACGGGGTAGTACCTCGGTCGGTCGGGGTGAAGTGGATTATTATGGTTTTATCCCTACTGAAAATTTTGTCTTTGAACGTTTCACTGAAGTTTATCTCTTATCTCAGGCCTCTGCCGACGGAGTTAATCCCTTTTCAGCAGAATACGCAGAAGCGATTGGTAGTCTGGAGAAACAATTAGAAGCCTTGGGTCTTCAGCAACTGGAAATCAATCATACCGATATTATGGCCAAGGCTCAGACCGAACTGGATAAGGGGCGGGCCAAGTACAACGATGGGGTGACCCAGTTTAATGAGGGCATTGCTCAGGGCAAGGCCAGTTTGAACGACGCCAGAAACCAGCTAATTGACGGCGAGGCCGCCCTAAGCGCCGGCTGGGATGAGTATAACACCACAATTGCCCAGACCCAGGCTCAGCTTGCCGATGCTCAAAATCAGATCATTCAGGGTGAAGCAGATCTGATCAATGGAGCGGATACCTTAAAACAGGAGTTGGCAAATGGTGAGGTGCAACTGGAAACCCTGCGCCAGGGCATCGTCGAGTTAAAAAACGGTATTACCCAAATGGAAGCTCAGGATCCATCTGGTCAGTTGCCAGCGCTGGAAGCCCAGTTGGCCGAGCTGGAAAACCAGATTGCCGAGGGCGAAAGTGCCTTGGCAAATCTGACGGCCATGAAGGCCGGAGTCGAAGCCCAGATTCAAAGTCTGGATCCAGCTGCCCCAGATTATCAGGCTCAGTTGGCCGCTCTGGAAACCCAGTTGGCTGAGCTTAACAGCCAGATTGCTGAAGTCGAAGCGGGTTTAGCTCAGGCTTACGCCGGAAAAGACCAGATCCAGCAGGGCATTGACGAGATTTACGCCTTTCAGGCTCAATTGACAGGAATGAAAACCCAGCTGGCTGAGTTAGAAGCAACCCTGCCCCAGGCCGAAGCTGCCCTTGCTCAGGCCGCCATCGACGGCGAGAATCAACTGTCCGCCGGATGGGCGACCCTGGCTGCCAGCAAGAACCAGTTGACCGCCGGAATTGCAGCCTTTGAGGCTGGTCGCGAAGAAGGACTCGATACGCTGATTGCCTCTCAGGATCAATTGGAGGCCGGATGGGCGGAACTTGCTGATGGCGAAGCGCAGCTGGCTCAGAAACGGGCAGAAGGTGAAGCAGAACTGGCTGATGCTGCCAATGAGTTGGCTAAGGCCGAGGCGAAAATTGGCGATCTGGAATTTGGGAAATGGTATCTGTTTAATCGTGATGATAATCCCGGTTATACCAGTTATGGCGAAGACGCCCAGCGGATTGACAATATCGCCGGCGTGTTTCCACTGATCTTTCTACTGGTAGCAGCACTGGTATCCTTCACCACCATGACTCGAATGGTGGAAGAGCAGCGGACCCAGATTGGCACGCTAAAAGCACTGGGTTACCGTCACGATCAGATTGGATCGAAGTTTTTTGTTTATGCCTTATTGGCTGGCAGTATCGGTTCAGTCATCGGTTTGCTTGTTGGTATCAATACTCTACCGCATTTAATCGCTGGCGCCTACGGACTGCTCTACCAGGTTCCCGATTTAATCATCGCGCCACCCTGGCTACCGATTATTATTGCCTGTCTGATTGCGGTATTCTGTACCGTGGCGGCGGCTCTGATCGTTACCCATTACGAGCTGAAAGAACACCCTTCGGAGCTGATGCGTCCCAAGGCCCCCAAAATTGGAAAACGGATTTTTCTCGAGAGTATTCCCTTTATCTGGAAACGGCTGGGTTTTATTGAAAAGGTCACCGCCCGCAACCTGCTGCGTTACAAGGGCCGGTTTTTTATGACGGTGATTGGGATTGCTGGTTGTACCGCCCTGATTTTGGCTGGTTTTGGACTTCAGGATGCAATTTTCTCGATGATCCCCCGGCAGTTTGAAAACATAACCGTCTTTGATGGTTATATGGCGTTGAAAAATGAAGAAACCCTGGCCGAAAAGGCGGAATTCAAAAAGATTCTGAATAATGACACTCGGTTCAGTGAAAACATCCTGGCTTATCAATCCAAAATGACCATTGAAAAAGCCGGAACGGGTAGTGGCAAAGCGACCTATCTATTTGTACCGGAAGCAGCTGCGAAGATTGACCATTTTATTCATCTGCAAAACAGAAAATCAGGAGCGGTGATTAATCTGGAAGAAGCGGGCGCTGTTTTATCAGAAAAAGTGGCCAACAGTCTGGGACTTAAGGTGGGCGATACCATCCGGATCTATAATGACGATGAAAGTCATGAGGTGGTTTTGGGTGCCATTACCGAAAACTATCTGGAAAACTATCTCTATCTGTCTCCGGCCGTGTATGAAGAAGCCTTTGGAAAACCCTTGAGAGTAAATATGGCCTATGTCAATATCCCCGATACCACCACTGATCTGGAAAATACCATTGCCAATGAATGGCTGGCCAGGGAAGGCGTAGTAGCCGTGAACTTCACCGGCAATATTGTCAAGTCATCATCTGACAGTCTCAGCAGCTTGAGCATCGTGGTGGTGGTGATGCTGCTTTCGGCTGGGGCTCTGGCAGCGGTTGTCTTATACAACTTGACCAACATCAATATTTCTGAGCGGGTCCGCGAAATTGCTACCATCCGGGTATTAGGATTTTATGACATGGAAGTGTATAAATATATTTTTCGGGAGAATATTGTTCTTTCCGCCATTGGAATTGTCGTCGGTTTATTTTTAGGCGTTTTGCTTAATGGCTTTATCATCACTACCGTGGAAACAGATATCGCCATGTTCGCCCGGGAAATTGAGCCAACCAGTTTTATCTACTCCGTCATCTTTACCTTGGCGTTTACCTTTATCGTCAATATTCTGATGACACCGCTGATCAAACGCATCAGCATGGTGGAATCACTAAAATCGATCGAATAAATGATCAATAAGAAAAAACAACTAAATAATCGCATTTCAATAAATAAAGCCGACTGGAAATTTTTAATTACCAGTCGGCTTTATTTGTTATTAAATCAGTGTTTATATCAGTTGAAGAAAATAATGCAAGGAGGCGTATCGATGATCGCCTTATGAATTGCTGATAAACGCAGCGCCGGAGCTATCAACGGCGGTTCCTTTAGGTACCACCATAATCTCAATGCTCTCCAAGCGATAGCCATAGCCGGCGGTGCCGGATTGTTCGCCATTGGATGCCCAATTCAGCCATCCTAAATTCTCGACATGGGTACGGTAATGGATATCAAACCGATCGGCATCGGTGCCGGTAAGTTTAATCTGAATAGCCTCCAGCCGGCGGCCTTCTCCGGCAGTACCGCTGGGTTCACCGTTATAGCGCCAATCCTGCCAGCCGATATCCTGGATATGGGTTCGATAGGTGACACCGACATCATAGCCGGGATTATCCAAAGTAATGCTGATGGCTTCCAAGCGGTAACCTAAACCGGAGGTACCACTGAGTTCACCATTTAATTTATAATCCGCTTCCCAGCCAAGGTTCTGAATATGGGTTTTATATAAGGCGGTTAATTGTTTATCAGTCGTTACCTTTGCTAAAGCCCGATCCAGCTGGATCAAACCATAACCAAAATAATCATCCTTGCCAGGATCACCTAAATCCAGGGCAGTGGCTTTTAATGCGGTTTCCACCTGGTCGGCAGTTAAGCTGCCATTGGCGGCCAGCAACACCCCGCAAGCTCCGGCAACAATTGGCGATGAGAAAGAGGTACCACTATCATTGGCATAATCGCCAGTAAGGGCGGTGGTATAAACATTTTCACCCGGGGCAGCCAGGTCTACCATGTTGTTATATTGGGAAAAAGAGGCCCGGTCATTGGAACGGGTGGTGGCAGCCACCGAAATAACGCCATCGTAGGAAGCTGGATAAGAAGACAATCCAGTTTCAGGGTCAGTTGGTTCGCCTTCATTTCCCGAGGAGGCCACCAGCACCTTGCCCCGATCTTTGGCATATTGAATGGCGGCGGCTTCGCTATTATTATATTCATAACCGCCATAGCTCATATTGATGACCTTAATATCGGAACGATCGGCGGCATCCATTAAGGCGGCACAGATATTGGCAACGGAGAGACCTTTGGTGCCGACCCGATAAGGCGCAATTTTCACATTGGCAGTTCCAGCCACCCCGGAAAGGCCGATGCCATTATTGGCGGTAGCAGCAATAAAACCGCTGACTAAGGTTCCATGACCGTCCTGATCAGTGATTTCGGTACTTTTGGTGATGTAGTCATAACCGCTTATAATTCGTCCGGCCAGATCCGGATGATTGGTATTGAGTCCCGTATCTAAAACCGCAACACCGATGGTTTCAGCATTCGAGACCTGATCCCAGGTTTTATCGGCACCGATACTCTGAAATTGCCAGGCTTTGCCATCGGCAACATAGGGATCATTGGGCAGGGAATAGGTTTTAAGAATAGTATTGCGATCAGCTACCAACACATTGGGGTTATCATTAATCGTTCTGATAAATTCATCAATATCGACATTGCTGTTTAATTCCAATACGTCAACCCGATCGGAGACAGTTTCTCCGGCGGCCACCTCATTGGTGGATAAGGAGAGGCTTTGAGCATTAAGGGGGCTGGTCTTTTTGTAAATCACAACGACCTGCTGATTGATCGTGCCGTTACTGTTCACATCAGGAATTTCAGACAGGGTATTGATGGTCATTTGATCAGTCACACTCACTTCGCTGGAATTGGCAAGACCACCGGTTTGGACTCGTTCGTTAGCCAGGATTGGTGTCGGTAGAAAAAACATTGACAGCACAATGCCGAACAAGACCAGGTGGTATTTGGTTTTACTTTTCATGGGATTCTCCTTGGATAGTTATGAGTTTGTTATTGTGATCAGTCATCGACAGGCATTTGATGACTCAATAGTTTCTCATCGGATTATATCATAATCATCGGATGATTACCTTAGCTTTAACCTGAAATAAAGTTTAAAGGAGGATGATTTGGGAATTTAAAAGCCCAGTTTGCGAATAGGTTTATTAAGAATTATCGTCGTTTCATCAAAAGAAAAGAGCTGCATGATCTTCCCTGAGCTTTCAAGATCCACCTGATTCGAAAATCGAATTTTTCCACCTTCTTTTTCTTTTAAATAAACTATCTGCATGTTAGAATGGTTATAATTGAAACGAATATTGCTTACCTGACAGAAAAGATTGATGTTCTGTCAGGAATCAAAAGAAAAGGATGAAAAGGAAAATGAGAAAAAAAATGAACACTAAAAAATTAATGGCCCTGGCTGGTTTGATGATGGTGATGATCCTTGGTTTTACTGCTTGTCAGGCAAAACCGGCCGAACCGCAAACCGTTAAGGTCGGAACCCTGGCCGGACCAACCGGAATGGGGATGGCGGAAATGATTGTCAACGGCGTGGATTTGGGCGAAAATGTTACCACTGAATTTACCGTAGCCGGTGCGCCGGATCAGTTGACCGCCAGCGTCATTAGTGGTGAATTTCAAATTGCCGCCCTGCCCAGCAATCTGGCTGCCGTGCTGTTTAATAAAACCGAAGGTCAGGTTGTCTTGGGATCCGTCAATACCCTGGGAGTATTATATATTGTTGCCGATGAAACAGCCGGTGTTGCCAGCATCGCCGACTTAAAAGGAAAGACCATTGTTGCCAGTGGACAGGGTTCGACACCAGAATATGTGCTAAACTATTTACTGGAGAAAAACGGCTTGACACCGGGAGTCGACGTCACCATCAATTATGTGGCTGAACACAGTGAAGCAGTGACTCAATTGGCGGCCGGACAGGCCACCATTGCGATGATTCCGGAACCATTTGTGACAACCATCACATCTAAAAAACCAAATATTAAAATAGCAGTAGACATGTCAAAAGCCTGGGAAGAAGCCAGCAATGGTTCCCAATTACAGATGACGGCGGTGGTTGTCAACAAAGAATGGGCGCAAGCCAATCCTAAAGTGCTGGAAAAATTCATGGAAGCCTATGAAACATCGATCAATGCTGTGAATGAAAATCCTGCTGAGGGGGCTAAAAATATTGTCGCCGCAGGAATTATGGCCGATGCAGCAGTGGCCGAAAAAGCGATTCCAAATAGTAACATCGTCTTTATTCCGGTTAAAGATGCCCAGGAATCCTTAAATGAATACTACACCATCTTAGCCGGATTTGAACCAAAGGCGGTTGGAGGAAAAGTTCCTGGTGAAGATTTCTACATTCTTGGAAAATAAGCGCAATAAAGCAACAAAAAAAATAATTGGAAAAATAGGAGTGGCTCTTTTCTGGGTGCTCCTCTGGGCATTGGCAGCCTGGTGGGTCGACAGCCCACTGGTGCTGCCATCGCCGCTTACTACCCTGGCAGGTGTGATTACCCTGGCTGGGGATTTTGAGTTTTTTGTGAGTATTGGGATCACCCTGCTGCGGGTGTTTGGGGGTGTTTTTATTTCGGTACTGCTGGGTCTGCTGTTGGGTCTGGCAGGCGGACTCAACAAACCTTTTTATGAAATCATGAACCCCTTTGTCAGCACGATTAAGTCGTTGCCGGTGGTTTCGGTGATTATTCTGATCAATTTATGGATTGCCTCCGGCCTGGTACCGCTGGTGGTAACCTTTTTGATCTGCTTTCCGGTAACCTGGACAAATGTGGTGCAGGGGGTCAGAACGACCGATAAAAAGCTACTCCAGATGGCCAAAATTTATAATGTCGAACAGAGCAGGATCATTCGGGATATTTATCTGCCATCGATAAAACCCTATGCGGTGTCGGCTTTGATGAACGCCATCGGTCTGGGCTGGAAGGTTACCGTCACCGCTGAGGTGCTGGCCAATGCCCTGCCGTCGATTGGGATGAATCTGTATTACTCAAAAATATATCTGGAAACCGATTTGCTTTTTTCGTGGACGCTGGTGATTGTGATTTGCAGTCTTGCCATTGAGAAGATTACCCTCTATGTGATCGGAAATAATCGAAAGGGGGATGGTCAATGTCCATTATCATAAAAGAGCTCTATAAAAAATATGGCGAAGTGGTTATTTTTGAAAACTTTAATCTGGTCTTTAAAAAAAATAAAATCACCGGAATTCTAGGACCTTCCGGATCTGGAAAAACCACCCTCCTTAATCTTTGCAGCGGCTTGGAACAGCCTGATAGCGGAATGATTGAAGGAATTAACCCGCAGGCGATCTCTTATATTTTTCAGGAACCGCGGCTACTGCCATGGCGGACAGTGCGGGAGAACTTACGTTTTGTTTTTAAAGAAAAATCCATCAAAAAACCGGGTTCTCATGATCTGGATATCGATGCCATGCTCGAATTGGTGGGATTGGCGACCGTTGGTGATCATTATCCCCAGGAACTTAGCGGTGGGATGCGTCAGCGGGTTTCGATTGCCCGGGCGTTCTTATACCCTTCCGAATTACTGCTGATGGATGAGCCGTTCAGCAGTTTGGATTGTGCGCTGAAAAACCGGCTGATTGAAGATTTTTCAAAGATTTGGGAGCAGGACAAACGAACAGTGATTTTTGTCAGCCACAATGAAGATGAAATCAGACGCCTGGCTCAGGAGGTTTTGACCTTTTCAGATAAACCGGTGCAGCTTTTAAAAAAAGAAATCCTCGGTTAATGGATTCATATATTTAAAATATTTATCGGCTTACCGGGTGAAAATCTCTTTTTCTTGTGTTAAACTGTTAGTGAAAAAATGATACAATGAAAATGGAGTAACCATGAATATAAAATTAATTGCATTGGATATGGACGGAACCACCTTGTTAAATGACTACATGTCAATATCGCAAAGAACACGAAAAGTCTTGGAAGAGGCGATTGCCAGAGGGATCCATGTGGTACCATCGACGGGTCGGATTCTGGGACAATTACCGGAATCGGTCACGAGTATCCCAGGAATAAATTATGCGGTTACCTCAAATGGTGCGGTCGTAACAAATTTAAACAGCAATGAAGTGATCAGCAGTAATTATTTGGGGGCGGGAAGTGTCAAAAAAATAATTACCACCTTAAGTCGTCGTAAGCTGTTTTGCGAAATTTATCATCAGGGACAATCCTACGGTGAAATGCGTTACTTTGAAATGATTGGCGAAAGAAATGATCTATCTAAGGATCTGATCGCCTTTATCCGAAGTAAAGCGAAAGAAGTTGAGAATGTGCTGGATTTTGCGATCGAGCACGCATCAGAAATAGAAAAAATCAACATTCCCCTACTCAGCGATAAAAACCTGCGGGTGCTATGGCAGAAATTTTCCCAAATTCATGGGGTAACTCTGACCAAAGCCATTGTCAACAATATCGAGGTTAATCACCGATCCGTTAATAAGGGCGCTGGGTTAAAACAGCTTTGCCGCATTTTAAAGCTGGAACCGACAAATGTGATGGCCATTGGCGACAGCGACAATGATCTGCGGATGCTGCAGTTCGCTGGTTTGGGCGTTGCCATGGGGAATGCCTCGGCGGATGTTAAGGCGGTCGCCAACCATGTGACGCTGCCTTTTGATGAAGATGGGGTAGCCAATGCCATTGAGAAATTTGTGCTGGTTTAGCATGAAAATTCGAGAAAAATTTAAGGAGTACGCAATATGAATAAAAAAGCAATCATTGCCGACAAGGCACCAGCAGCGGTGGGTCCTTATTCCCATGCTTACTTAGTTGGCGAGACCTTGTATATCTCTGGTCAGCTGGGTTTGATTCCTGAAACCGGTGAGTTGGAAGAAGGTGTGGCGGAACAGGCCAAACGAGGTTTGGATAATTTAAACGCTGTTTTGGAAGTCGCCGGGTTTAGTCGCAAAGATATCGTCAAAACCACGGTGTTTCTGGCAAATATGGCCGATTTTGCGATCGTTAATGACATTTACGCGGAGTTTTTTGAAGGCCAGGCAGAGTATCCCGCCCGTTCCTGCATGCAGGTAGCGGCATTGCCTAAAGCCGCTCTTTTCGAAATTGAAGCGATCGCCGCTAAATAAAACGATTAAAAGCTGAAAAAGTGCATAGGTTTATCAAAGTGCCCATGGTCATGCCGTTTCGGCAAATGCCCATGGGTATCTTCTTGACTAAAAAGACTAATATAAAAACGGGGGAAATAAGTGAATAAAAAACTGCAGAGCTATGTGACGCTGGTCGATTTTTTAGCTGAATTTATGGGAGAAAATACCGAAGTGGTTCTCCATGATATGACCGACTGGCATCATTCGGTGGTAGCGATTCGCAACGGCCATATCAGCGGACGGAAGGTCGGCGATCCGATTACCGAAACGAATTTGAGAATTCTTAGGAGTGAAGTGCATAAAAAAGTGTCCTATATGAACAATGATCCTCTGATATTCAAAAAAAAGGAATCGATCAAGTCGGCATCCTGGTTTATCAAGGATGAGAACGACGTTTTAATTGGGATGATCTGCATCAATTCAGATTGTCACGAACTCATTGCTGCCCGGGATCTTTTAGACAAGATGATCCATCCACCGCTGGTGGAAAAGGAGCAAAAAGAAAAGGGACCGGATAAAATAAATATTGATGTGAAAGAACTAGTGGAGAATAACCTGAACCATATCTCACAGAATCTATTAAATCAGTTAAGCCTTTTATCCAAGGATGAAAAAGTAGAACTGGTCGGTAAGTTGGATGAGATGGGAACATTTTCGGTTAAGGGAACCATCTGGTATCTGGCTCAGAGCATGGGGGTATCGGTGCCCACGCTTTATCGCTATCTTGCTTTAACAAAAAATAACCGTCGACATGATCATTAGTGATAACGATAAAAATTATTAACGGCTAGATTGACTAACCGGAACGTTAAAACGATTAACCTTAACCAGATTAAAAATTAAATTAAATTTTATTTAATCGTTTACTTTTTGATCAAAAGGTGTTATATTGAGGATAATAATTCTCATTTTCACAATAATTTCCAGGAAAACCTCGGGCTGTGCCTGAGGTTTTTCCTTTTTTGGGCATCAGTCAAGCTAGATCAATATCGCAGCAAAGTGAGTCTTAAGTAAATCTTGTTTCGATTCATCCCCAGTTGATGGAATTTACAAATCTTAAAAAATAGCATATAATATTGGATAGTAGAAAAGAGCGAAATGAAAATACGCAAATACGATAGAAACAGAGGTGCAATATGACAAGTCAGTTAAATAAAGATAATCTGCCTGAGCATATAGCCATAATCATGGACGGAAATGGCCGCTGGGCGAAAGCGAAAAATCGTCCCCGTTTATTTGGTCACAATGCCGGCATGAAGACATTGAAAAAAATTGTCCGGGCATCCTCAGATGCGGGCATAAAAATAATTACCATGTATGCTTTTTCCACTGAAAACTGGAAGAGGAGTCCGGCAGAAGTCGATGGGCTGATGAATATTGCGGTTGAGTATTTTCATAAAGAAGTTGGTGAATTACATGAAAACAACGTCAAGATCAATGTCGTCGGAAATTTGAAGGGTCTGGGGAAAAAAGTTAGAGAAGCCGCTGTGAAGGCCATGGCTACCACCGCAAAAAACTCTGGACTGGTGCTGAATATCGCCCTGAACTACGGGAGTAGAGACGAAATTATTCAGGCGGTCAAGGAGCTTATTGCTCAGGGGATTACCCCGGAAGCGGTGACAGAACAGCAGATCAGCGATCATCTTTATACCAAAGGTCAGCCAGATCCGGATCTGCTGATTCGAACTGGGGGGGAAAGCCGACTCAGTAACTTTATGTTGTGGCAGATGGCCTATTCAGAATTTATGTTTACCGACATTTATTGGCCGGATTTTGAAGTTGAAAACTACTATGAAATGATCGAAAACTATCAGAACAGGAATCGGCGCTATGGATCGGCCGAATAACAATCTGGAAAGCCGCCGGGCGGAACGATCCAGAGCAGAGAGTATTCGGGCTGAAAAGAACTCTTTGAAAACCCGGATCTGGACCGGGGTTATTGGTTTGCCGCTGCTGATTATTATTTTGTATCTGGGCGGATTTATTCTGGTTATTGGGGTTTCCGCCCTGGCTTTTATGGGGATTATCGAATATACCCGAGCCATTAACCGGATGATTCGACCAAAAATAAATATAATGCTGATGATTATTCTGGCCACCATGCTGATGGCAACCATCAAATTGGATTATTACTTTCTAATGCCGGTGTTGCTGGTGGCCGTCATCATTATTTTCTGTTATGAAATTTTATCGGGTCATGTTGGGATTCAACGCAGCAGCGCCACGCTGATGGGATTAATTTACGTGCCGATTATGTTTGGTCACTTGTTCCTTTTTGAAACAATCAATAAGGGAGTCTATTATATGTGGCTGATTTTTGTAATTGCTTTCACAACCGATACGGCAGCATATTTTATCGGTAAATCGATTGGCAACCGAAAGATTGCCCCGCTGATCAGTCCTAAAAAAACCATTGCCGGCTCGGTTGGTGGGGTGGTAATTGCGGCTCTAAGTACGATCCTCTATGGAACAATTCTCAGTTCCTACTTCAGTTTTGTTTTACCCTGGTATTTATACCTGATTGTTGGTGTTTTTGGAAGCATTGCCGGACAGTGCGGGGATTTGACCGCATCGATGATTAAGCGCAAAGCTAAAATAAAAGATTTTGGTACGATACTGCCTGGTCATGGCGGAATTTTGGATCGCTTTGACAGCATCCTCTTTATTATTCCGCTTATTTATATTTTTGCCAAATTAACCATTGGCATCGCGTAGGTGAAAATTTGAATTTATATACGATACTCATTACATTACTGATTTTATGTGTCCTGGTGATTGTTCATGAACTGGGACATTTTATGGTGGCTAAAAAAACCGGTATCTTTGTCGAAGAATTCGCTATCGGCATGGGACCAAAATTATTTAGTAAACAAGGTAAAGAAACGCTGTTTACCGTTCGAGCCTTTCCAGTGGGGGGATTTTGCAAAATGCGGGGCGAAGAACCGTCATTTGACGAAGAAGGAAATCTGCTTCCCAAAGATCCCAATATTCCCATCGATCCCCGCAGCTATGAAGCAAAAAGCCGGGGCGAAAAGCTGTTGGTATTGGTGGCTGGTTCGGCCATGAACATTATTTTTGCCGTGGTCTGCCTGATTGTGGTGGCCTTGTTTACTGGTCATACCAATGTATTTGACGCCATTGGCACCGCTTTTTTAAATACCTGGCGGTTTTCCGGTCTGATTTTTCAGAGCTTTGGGATGCTGTTTACCGGACAGGTCGGTCTGGATCAGCTGGCCGGTCCGATCGGAATGGTATCGATGGTGGATACCTTTTTGCAGAGCGGACTGATTATTCTGTTGGCGTTTACCGCCATGCTCAGCGTCAATCTGGGGATTATCAACCTGTTTCCGCTGCCCGCCCTGGACGGCGGACGGATTTTTATCCTGCTGATTGAAATGGTGGTGCGCCGCAAACTCAGTCCCGAACTGGAAATGAAGATCAACTATTTTGGTTTCATTGCCCTGATAGCCCTGGCGATCCTGATTGCCGTGAACGATGTCATGCGGTTGGCCGCGTAGGAGACGACATGAAAAAAAGAAAGCAAACCCGGGTTGTCAAAATTGGCGCCCTTGCCATCGGCGGCGCGAATCCTATTGCGATCCAGTCGATGACCAATACCGATACCAGAAACGCTGCCGCAACGATTGCCCAGATTAATGGTCTGGAAGCTGCCGGATGCGAAATTGTCCGGGTGGCAGTTCCCGATGACACTGCGGCCAGGGCTATTGCTGACATAAAAAAAGGAATTAATATCCCCCTGGTGGCTGATATTCACTTTGATTATCAGCTGGCCCTGATCGCCATGGAAAATGGGGTTAATAAGCTGCGCATTAATCCCGGTAATATCGGTTCAGAAAAAGGCATCCGGGAAATTGTTGCCATGGCCACCGAACGGAACATCCCGATTCGAATTGGGGTAAACGCCGGTTCGCTGGAAAAAGAAATCCTGGCGGAAAACGGGGGTCAGGCCACCCCTGACGGGATGGTAGCCTCGGCCCAGCGGCACATCCAGATTCTGGAAGACGCCGGCTTTGATAATATCGTCGTTTCGATGAAGGCTTCGGATGTGCGGTTTACCATTGCCTCCTATGAACAGTTTGCGGAGCAGTACGATTATCCCCTGCACCTGGGGATCACCGAGGCCGGAATCCTGCGCAGCTCAGCAGTTAAATCAGCCATGGGGATTGGCTATTTGTTACTCAATGGCCTGGGGGATACCCTGCGGGTATCGATAACGGGTGATCCGTTGGAAGAGATCGATGTGGCCCGGGACATTCTCAGCGGCATTGGCTTATACACTGGCCGCCGCCCCCGGGTTGAAGTCATCTCCTGTCCCACCTGCGGACGGACTGAAATTGATTTGATTGGCATTGCTGAGGAAATCGATCGGCAACTGAGAACGGTCGAAAAAGACATTCGGGTGGCTGTGATGGGCTGTATTGTCAATGGCCCCGGAGAAGGCAAAGCCGCCGATATTGGCATTGCCGGCGGGAAAAACAAGGCGGTATTGTTTAAAAAGGGTGAAATTATAAAAAGTATTGCCGAGGATCAAATCATCTCGGTGTTATTAGAAGAAATAGAAAAAATGTGAGGCGAGATCTTTGAGTATTTTAACCCGACGACAGGAACGATATCAAAAAATAATAGAGAACTATCATCTGATAACAGATAGTATCAAAATCAATTCCAGTAAAGGGGAATTGATTTTTAAATTTTCCAGTCCTAAAAAACAAGCGGATACTGAATTGATTAAAACCGAGATGCAAGAAATTTTCGACTATGCAAAAGCCCTGCAAATCGAGGTGGCCCCGCTTCAATATCAGGATGGCGAGCATCTTCTGGCCACTGATGGCAAAGGGGTGAGTCAGCTGCTGGTGGGCATCAATCAGAAGATAACCAATATTCTGCTGATCAATACCCTGATTGCCGAAGGCAACACTTTTTATGTCAGAGGCCGGTCAACCGGCGAGCTGGATGGGGGAGCCCTGGCGATTTTTTCCAGCCGTTTCAAACGCTTGATTGCTGAACACTACGGCCTGGAATCTGAACTGGTGGTGCGTTTCACCGATGACGATTCGGTGGCGGAAAAAAGTCAGCAGGATCTGGAAAAAAGATTGGCAGCCATTAAGCCGGTTACATCAAGTACCAGTTCATCAAGTTCAGGCAGTTCATCAAGCACAGCCAAGCTTCCTAAGGCTGAAAAACCTGGGGATGTGGTCGCCGGGAAAAAGATAACTCGTACCTGGGAATGGCTCAAGAATGTCGACTTTAATATTAATGGGGAATCCGAAGGAAAAAGTCTGGTCATCAAGGGCTGGGTTTTTGGGGTCAACACCCGGCCGCTGAAAAACAATAAGACCCTGCTGACTTTTAATATCACGGACAATACCAATAGCATTACCTGTAAAATCTTTACCGACAAAGAGGAAGTCATCGAAGGCATTAAAGAAGGCAACTGGTATCTGGCTGAAGGAAAGATCAATTATGATGAGTATTCCCAGGAAATGATGTTTTATCCCCGGAATATTAACCTGTCCAAAGAAACGATTAAAACCGATGAGGCTACGGTTAAACGGGTTGAGCTTCATATGCACAGCCAGTTCAGTGCCATGGATGCGGTCAGTAAGGTGGAGCAGATTATGAAACAGGCGGCCAATTTTGGCCATGACATCATTGGTATCACCGACCACGGGGTGCTGCAGGCCTATCCGGAAATGATGGAACTGGGCCGCCAGAAAAAAATCAAGGTCCTCTATGGGGTCGAGGGCTATCTGGTGGAAGACCAGCTTAATATGGTTTACGGCAATCAGGATCAGAACTTCTGCGGCGAATTTACTTTTTTTGACCTGGAAACTACTGGTCTTGTTCCCGGAAATCACAAGATTATTGAAATTGCCGCGGTACGCATCAAAAACAAACAGATCATCGACAGCTTTTCGACGCTGGTTAATCCCCATTGTGAAATACCGGCCTTTATTACCAATCTGACCAATATCACCAATCAGATGGTCGCCGATGGGATGGAAGAACGGGATGCTTTGGCGCAATTTCTGGAGTTTGCTGGCGATACCATTCTGGTTGCTCACAATGCTGCTTTTGATATGAGCTTTTTAAACAAAGCCTTAGCCGATCACGGCATTGCCCGTGAAAATACGGCGGTCGATACCCTGGCGATGTCCCGTTGTCTGCTAACCCAGATTACCCGCCATAACCTGAAAAAACTGTGCTCGCATTTTAAAATTGCTATTCAGAATCATCATCGGGCGCTCGATGATGCCGCCGCCTCGGCTAAGGTGTTTGTCAAGCTTTTGGATCTGGCCGAGAAAAAAGGCTGCACCTCGATCCAGACCCTTAATACCCTGTCCAGTCGGGAACGGAGTATCCGCCTTAATTCCACCAACCATATTATTATCTATGCCAGAAACCAGGCGGGAATCAAGGATTTATATCGCCTCGTTTCCGAATCGCATCTGAATTATTTTTATAAAAAACCGCGCATTCCTAAGTCTTTGTTAGCAGAAAATCGCGAAAATCTGTTATTGGGCTCGGCCTGCGAAGCGGGAGAATTGTTCACCGCCATGGTTCACAATAAGTCCCAGGATGAGATTCAGCAGATCGCCAGCTTTTATGATTATCTGGAAATCCAACCGCTGGGAAACAACCAATATCTGATTGATAATAACAGTGTCCCGGATCAGGAGGCCCTGAAGACCTTAAATAAACGGATCATCGATTTAGGAAAAAGATTAAATAAACCAGTGGTAGCCACCGGGGATGTCCATTTTGTCAATCAGGAGGATTCCCTCTACCGGGAAATTCTATTTACCGGTCAGGGCTATAAGGATGCCGGCAAGCAACCGCCCCTTTATTATCGGACTACCCAGGAAATGCTGGATGAATTTGCCTACCTGGATGAGGAAACCGCCCGGGAAGTGGTGATTGATAATCCCCGCAAAATCGGCGCAATGATCGAAGAGGTGCTGCCGATACCCGATGGCACCTATCCGCCGGTGATTGAAGGATCCGACGAGGAAATCCGGGAAATGGTGGCAGACCGGGCCCGGGAGCTCTTTGGTCAGCCGCTGCCGGACATTGTCGAAAAGCGGATTAAAAAAGAATTGGATTCGATCATCGGAAACGGCTACTCAGTGCTTTATCTGATTGCCCAGAAACTGGTTCATCATTCGATGGAAGACGGCTATCTGGTCGGGTCCCGGGGCTCGGTGGGGTCATCCTTTGTGGCCACCCTCTGTGGGATCACCGAGGTTAATCCGCTGGCACCGCACTACCGTTGTCCCAGCTGTAAACATTCTGAATTTTTCAACAGCACCGAGGTCGGGGTGGGGCCGGATTTAAAAGATGCCAATTGTCCCCATTGCGGGGCCAAGCTTGATAAAGATGGCTTCGATATCCCCTTTGAAACCTTTTTAGGATTCGAAGGCGATAAGGAGCCCGATATCGACCTTAATTTTTCCGGCGAAAACCAGGCTGAAGCCCATCGCTACACCGAGGTCCTCTTTGGTAAGGGTAAGGTTTTTCGGGCTGGTACCATTTCCACGATTGCCGAAAAAACCGCCTTTGGGTTCGTTAAAAACTACTATGACGAAAAAGACATCAAAGCTACCCGGGCCGAACTGGAGCGGGTGATATCCTGCTGTGCTGGGGTCAAAAAAACCACCGGCCAGCATCCCGGCGGGATTATGGTGGTGCCAACCTATAAGGATATTTACGATTTCTGTCCAGTCCAACGTCCGGCCGATGATACCGAAAGCGATACCGTCACCACTCATTTTGCCTACGAGTCGATCAGCGGCCGTTTGCTGAAACTGGATATTCTGGGCCATGATGATCCGACGATGTTAAAAATGCTCAAGGATTTTACCGACATTGATCCGGTTGGGATTCCCCTGGATGACGAAAAAACGATGAGTTTGTTCACTTCCACCAAAGCCCTGGATTTCACCGACAATGATTTTGAATCGCCATTGGGGGTTTGCGGAATTCCCGAGTTTGGGACCAGTTTTGTTCGCGAAATGCTGCTGGATACCAAGCCCACGGCGTTTTCTGATCTGATCCGGATTTCCGGTCTGTCCCATGGCACCGATGTGTGGCTAAACAACGCTCAGGATCTGATCCGCGATAAGAAAGCCACCATCAAAGAAGCCATTTGCACCCGGGATGATATCATGATCTATCTGATCTACGCCGGTTTGGAAGCCAAAACAGCCTTTACGATTATGGAAGCGGTTCGTAAAGGGAAGGGACTTAAGCCCGAATGGGAAGAAGATATGCGCAAGAACAAGGTGCCGGAGTGGTATATTGATTCCTGTAAAAAAATTAAGTACATGTTTCCCAAGGCTCATGCAGCCGCCTATGTCACCATGGCTTTCCGAATTGCCTGGTACAAGGTATATTACCCGCTGGCTTATTATGCCACCTACTTTTCAGTCCGGGCCAGCGAATTTGATGCCCAGCTGATCAGTCAGGGCAAGGGTGTGGTGGTGCAGCGGATGAACCAGATTAAAGAGCTGGGAACCAAGGCCTCCAACAAAGAAAAGTCATTGTTGACGGTGCTGGAAATTGCCCATGAAATGATGTGCCGCGGTTACACTTTTAAAAATGTCGATGTCTATGAGTCCCATTTCAGCCAGTTTCGAATCATCGGTGATGCACTGCTGCCGCCCCTGAACGCCCTGGAAGGAATTGGCGACAAGGCCGCCCAGCGAATTTTTGAAGAAGCCCAACTGCGCCCCTATATGTCCCGGGAAGATTTGCAGAATCGCACCAAGATCAGTAAATCGGTCATCGAAACTCTCGAAAAACAGGGTTGTTTAAATCAGTTGCCGGCTTCCAATCAGATTACCTTTTTTTAGAGACTGGTAATTGTACAAGTCAACAGCCCATTTATCATCGTTTGAGACGAAATATTTTTATGTTATACCATTGTTTTTGTTTTAATTAGGATCCTATTATGGTATAATACAAATGTTACAAAAATAATAAAAATTTGCAGTAAAAGTAACAAACAAACAGACAGGTCACACTAAGATTGTGGGAAAGGGGAAAAATGAAAAAACATCGAATTATATCAGGTATCGTTACTGGTTCTCTGGTTTTGGCATTTTTAACAGCACCCGTCAATGCGGCATCATTAACCGAGCAGTTAGCAGAAAGTAATGCTCGGCAGGCGGCAGCAAAGTATCAGGTTGATATGACTCAAAATACCATTAATGGAATTGAGGCAGAAATTAGCAAAGTCAATGAAGAAGTTAATCGAATCAGTGAGGTGATTGGTGCGATCAATGCTGAAATATCAGCCATTGAAGCCGATATAGCAAAAAAACAGGAAGAACTTAAAATTGCAGAGGCAAAAAAACTGGAACAGGAAGAAGCCATGAGTGATCGGGTCCGAGCCATGTATATGTACGGCAACGGCAGCGTTATGGAATTCATCTTCTCAGCTTCGGATTTCTCTGATTTTATCACAAAATTGGATATGTCCCGTTACATTATGTCGGCGGACAAGGACTCCCTGAATGCTCTGGAAGAAATTAAAGAAGTAATCGATGAGAAAAAACTGAGCATTGAGGCAGATCGATTGAAGACAGTTGAGAAAAAAACAGAACAGGAAGTTGTTTTAACTCAGCAGGAAGAAGTATTGGCTCAAAAAGATCAGCTATTGGCTCAAAATCAATCAGCGCTTAATGAATACAAGGCGATTGAAGAATCAGAAGCAGCAACTTCGGCTGATATTGAAGGACAATTACAGGCCTATTATGAACAACAGCGTGCTGCTGCAGAACAGGCTGCTGTAGCACAGGCCGCTGCCGCTCAGAATAGTGGAAACAGTGAAGCCACAGACGACACGGCAAACAGTGGCGAAGATGCTGCCAACTCCGGTAGTGAAGGTGCTACCAACTCTGGTGGTGAAGATACTTCCAACTCCGGTGGATCAACAGCTCCGCCAGTATATTCCAGCTCTTATGTCTGGCCATGTTATGGAGATACCACCAGTGAATACGGCTGGAGAATCCATCCCATCTGGGGTGATTCCCGCTTCCATGCTGGCGTTGATATTGGAGCGTCATCGGGCACACCAGTGGCCTGTGCCGGAAACGGTACGGTAATCTCGGCCGGTTGGAACGGTGGTTATGGGAATTGTGTGATCGTCGATATAGGCAACGGCTTATCGGCGGTATATGCCCATTTAAGTGCAATAAATGTCTCGGCGGGGCAAACCGTCTCAGCGGGTCAGACCGTTGGCGCAGTTGGCAGTACCGGAGACTCAACCGGAGCCCATCTTCATTACGAAGTGCGCTTGTATGGATCACCAATTAGTCCCTATATCTAAAATTTAGTTTGAGCGATATTAAAATAAAGGGAGAAGAGATGCATGGCAATCTTCTCTCTTTTATTTTGTCTAAAAATCAGGAGCAACATAAAAGATAATTTTGGATACATTTGTTACAAAAAATTTATTTTTATAATGAAATTATTCAAAAAGTGTGCTAAAATAAAGGCAGGTTCGAAAAGGAATGCTCAGATGGTCTAGAAAGCTGGCCGATCTTCAGAAGTCTTTTACATTCCATATTAACTAATTAAAATTATCTTAACTTATCAAAAAACATTTAAGAAAAAATAGGATAGTACGTGTTAAAATGCACTGTCAAATCAATGTGGATGGTAGGTAATTTAGGAGTGGCTAAGATATGATAGAATTTAAAAATGTAAGCAAGGGTTATGATAAAAATAAGAGTGATGCGCTTAAAAATGTGAGTCTCTTTATTGACAAGGGTGAGTTTGTCTTTCTTGTTGGCAGAAGTGGGGCGGGGAAATCCACCTTTATTAAGCTTCTCTTAAGAGAAATAGAAGCCACGGAAGGGACAGTTTATATTAATAATTTTAACGTCTCAAAACTTTCGAAAAAAGAAATTCCTTTTTTAAGGCGAAAAATGGGAATTGTCTTTCAGGACTTTCGTCTACTGGAAAATAAAAGTGTTTATGAAAATGTGGCTTACGCCATGGAAATAATCGGAAAATCAGAGCGACAGATCCAAAAACGGGTGCCCTTGGCATTAGATATGGTTGGCTTATCCCATCGGATGAATCACTATCCTCATGAGCTATCTGGAGGAGAACAACAGCGGGTGGTCATTGCCCGGGCGATTATTAATAATCCGTCTATTTTAATTTGTGATGAGCCCACCGGAAACCTTGATCCAGAAACGTCTTATGAAATCATCAGTATCTTAGAAGAAATCAACCGCCGCGGAACGACGATTCTGGTGGTAACCCATGATCGGGAAATTGTTGATACCATGAAAAAACGGGTTTTGACATTGGAAGATGGTGTGCTCAAGGTAGATGATGCGACAGGCAGGTACGGATATGAAGTTTAGTTCCATCAAGACAATGCCCAAAAATGTTGTTCGGGATACGGTCAAAAGCATCGAGCGTAATAATCTGATGAGTGCTGCTTCGGTGTTGTCGGTTATCGCTGCCTTAATCATCCTGGGTATTTTTCTGATCTTAACCATTAATGTCCAGGAAGTAACCAAAGATGTTGAATCAAAATTGGAATTGAAAATATTTCTCCAGTCAGATTTCACTGATACCCAAAAAACGGCGATTGAGCAGGCACTTGAAAAAAGTGCTTTAGTCGAAAATGTAACCTTTGAAAGCGCTGAAGAGGCATTAGAAAAATTCACGGTCAGTCTGGAAGATTATGCCCCGCTACTCAGTGGCTATAATTCAGAAAACAACCCGATGCCGGCATCCTTCGTTGTCCGGGTAACCGACCCTGAGGATATGGATGAAGTTCAAAATCTGGCAATGTCGTTTAGTGGTCAAGGGGTCGAATATGTTCGTTATGGCCAGGAATATGTGGAAGCACTGGTGAGTTTTAATAAATTTACCAACACTTTAAGTCTGGTGGTGCTGGTGGTGCTATCGATGATTTCCATCTTTATTATATACAATACCATTAAATTAACTGTTTTTGCCAGACGTCGGGAAATTGGGATCATGAAGTATGTCGGTGCGACCAATGCCTATATTCGGGCGCCCTTTATTCTGGAAGGAACCCTATTGGGTTTAGTGGGAGCCATTGTGGCATTCCTGATTATTCGGATCACCTATTATTATATTTTGGGTTTAGTTGGCGGAAATCTCTTTCTGCCGGTTGATGCCACCCTGGCTGCCCCGGATGCAGTGATGGGACAACTGATATTCTTTTTCCTGCTTTATGGTGGCTTTATCGGAGCAGTTGGTAGCGTATTTGCGATTCGCAAATTTTTGGATGTATAAGTGATTAGACTTGGTCAAATACAGGAGGATTGTCGGATGACAAAAAAACGAATTATTTCAGGCATTATCGGTATAATGGTGACATTGGGGATGCTGATATCGCCGGTCAATGCAGCTTCGCTAACAGAACAACTGGCGGAAAGTAATGAAAAACAGGCCGCTGCCCAATATCAAATTGATATGACGCAAAATACCATTGCTGGTATTGAAACTGAAATTGGCAAAGCCAATGAAGAAATGAGCCGGATTTCGGGTGTTATTGACACAATCAATGCGGAAATTGCCGTATTGGAAGCTAATATTGAGAAAACTCAGAAAGAATTGGATATTGCTGAAACAAAACGTCAGGAACAGGAAGCATCCATGAACGAGCGCGTTCGGACCATGTATATGTATGGCAATGCCAGCATGCTCGAATTTTTATTTACGTCAAGTGATTTTGCTGATTTTGTAACCAAGGTTGACATGTCCCGATATATTATTGAATCGGATAAATCATCATTGGATGCCTTAGCTGAAACGAAACGAATGATTGATGAAAAGAAGGCCAAAATTGAAGCAGATCGTCTTCAAACGGTCGCTAAAAAGTCTGAACAGGAAACGGCCTTATCTCAACAACAGGAGATCAAGGCTCAAAAAGACAGCTTATTAGCTCAAAATCAGGCACTTGTAGCTGAGTATCAGGCAATTGTGGCGGCTGAAGCAGCCAATGCCGCGAGTATTGAAGCTCAGGTACGGGAAATGATGGCAGCTCAGGCGGCCGCCGCTGGGGGGTCAACGACTGGCGGAAACACCAGTTTTGTACCATCGAACGGAACGTATCAATGGCCTTGCCCGGGTTATTATCCATCTGCGGATGATGATTTCTTTGGTACCCGACTCCATCCGATCTGGGGTGATTACCGGACCCATTACGGTGTCGACATGGGTGCTCCATCCGGAACGCCAATCCAGGCTATGGGTAACGGATCGATCATCTCAGCAGGTTGGAATGGCGGCTATGGAAATTGTGTCATTGTCGATCTTGGAAATGGCGTTCAGGCGATGTATGCTCATATGAGTGGAGTTGCTGTATCATCAGGCCAAACCGTCAATAAGGGTGATGTGGTCGGATACGTCGGTTCAACCGGCGATTCCACTGGCGCCCATCTCCACTTTGGGGTACTTTCCGGGGGATCATTTGTGGATCCTTTAGGATATTTTTAAGCGAAACATTGTAGAATATAACGAAAGAACAGGAACAAAGAATCATGATTCTTTGCTCCTGTTTTTTTGCAGTAGAAAAAATAAATTTAGGATCAGGTGAAAGACAATGGAAAACAAATCAAAGAAAACAAAGCTCATCGTGATAATCGCGGTACTCATCATCACGAATATGATCACCTTTACAGTGGCCACAACCGCTAATATGCTGCTGGGAAATAAGCTGATTGTGACGGTTGACAGCAGCGAAACGGCGGCGGGAATTAGAAAATTATTAGCTCTAAAAGAACAGATTGGCTTAGAATATTATAAAGATGTCGATAACGTGACCCTCATTGATGGTGCCATTAAAGGGATGTTTGATAGCCTGGGTGATCCCTACAGCACTTATTTTACCGCTGCAGAATTTAATAAATATATGGAGTTGGCCACTGGCGTCTATGAAGGGATTGGCGTGGTGGTAACCGAAGATGAACAGGGCTATACCACTGTTATTGCTCCGCAAAAAGGTACACCGGCAGAGGCTGCCGGGATTAAAACCGGTGACAAGATTATTAAGGTAGATGGTGAAGATGTCAGCACCATCGGATCAGATGCAGTTGTCGCAAAAGTGAAGGGTCCGGCTGATACGACGGTCAACATTACCATTGCCAGAGGTGAGGAAATCATCGAAATGCAGTTGGTTCGAAAAACCATTGAAGCAAAAACGGTGGAATCTCGGGTGATTGGCGATAAAGGCTATATTCAAATCAGTGAGTTTACCGATAAAACTGCTGACGATTTTGAAATCCAGCTGAGTGAGCTATTGGCGCAAAACATCACCGGCCTGGTCATTGATTTACGCAGTAACCCCGGTGGTGGGGTCAAAGAAGCGGTGGAAATAGCCGACCGCATTCTCGGCCAAACGATGGTTGTTTATACGGTTGACAAAAACGGTAATAAGACGGAATATACATCAGATGGCGAAGAGCAGCTTAGCTTGCCGATGGTAGTGCTGGTGGATGGCGGATCAGCGAGTTCGGCAGAAATCTTAGCCGGTGCCCTTCAGGATACCGGAGCCGCCCAATTGGTGGGAACCAAGACCTTTGGTAAGGGCATTGTTCAGGAAATCATCAGTCTTACCGATGGTGGCGGCTTTAAGGTGACAAACTCTGAATATTTTACCCCCAACGGTAATAATATTCACGAGAAAGGATTGGAACCAAATATTGTCATCGAAGCCACCGACTTTATGAAAAATAATATTTTCACTGATGAGGAAGATAATCAGCTTCAAAAAGCACTGCAAGTGCTTAACGGAACCAATTAAATTTTTGAGCATGCCATCTTGGCATGCTTTTTCAATTTTAAGAACAAAAGATTAAGAATTTATTAAATCAGAAGGATTACCATTTGCCATTAAAAAAAAGCTGTGGTAAAATAACAGAACGAATGTTCATTCGATTGATTGGAGGGTGCTGATGAAAGAAATGAAGCATGCATTTAAAGTTGTCTCCGAATACGAACCTAAGGGCGATCAGGGACCGGCCATTGAAAAAATTTCCCAAGGAATCTGTGAGGGGTTAAAATATCAAACCTTATTGGGGGTAACTGGATCAGGAAAAACCTATACCATGGCCAAGGTCATCGAGGCGGTGCAAAAACCAACCCTGGTGATTGCCCATAATAAGACTCTGGCGGCTCAGCTGACTAATGAATTCCGGAGTTTTTTTCCGGATAATGCGGTCGAATATTTTGTCAGCTATTATGATTATTATCAGCCGGAAGCCTATGTGCCGCACTCGGATCTGTTTATTGAAAAAGACTCATCGATCAACGATGAAATAGATAAATTGCGGCACTCCGCCACGGCCGCCCTGTTTGAACGCCGGGATGTGATTGTGGTTGCCAGTGTGTCCTGTATTTATGGTCTGGGTAGTCCCTTTGATTATGAAAACATGATGCTTTCGCTCCGTCCGGGAATGGAAAAAGATCGCGATACGATCATCCGGAAACTGGTCGATATTCAGTTCACCCGCAACGACATTGCCTTTGAGCGGAATAATTTTCGGGTCAGAGGGGATATCCTCGAGATATTTCCGTCGGCCTCATCAAATAAAGCGATTCGTCTGGAATTCTTCGGTGATGAAATTGAGCGGATTACAGAGATCGATACTCTGACTGGCGAGATTTATGGTGAGCTGAATCATGTCTCGATATTCCCGGCCTCCCATCATACCACCACGCCCGGAAATCTGGAACGGGCAATTTCGGGAATTCAGCAGGAACTTAGGCAGCGTTATGATGAATATACCAATAACAATCGCTTAGTGGAAGCGCAGCGGATTTTGCAACGAACCAACTATGACATTGAAATGCTGCGGGAGATGGGTTATTGCAACGGGATTGAGAACTACACCCGCTACATCAATGGTTTGCCCCCGGGATCGCCACCCTATACCCTGATTGACTATTTCCCTAAGGATTTTCTGATCATTGCCGATGAGTCCCACGTTTCGATCCCCCAGATTGGCGGGATGTACGCTGGGGATAAGGCCCGCAAGAGCAATCTGGTCGACTATGGCTTCCGTCTGCCCTCAGCCTATGATAACCGGCCGTTGAATTTTTCTGAATTTGAAAGCAAGATTAATCAGATTGTCTTCACCACAGCCACACCGAGCAAATACGAAAAAGAACATAGTCAGAATACCGTTGAGCTGATCATCCGACCCACCGGTCTGATCGATCCCCAGATAATCGTTCGCCCGGTGGCTGGTCAGATTGATGACCTGCTGGGTGAAATCAAATTGACCACTGGCAAAGGAAATCGGGTCTTGGTTACGACCTTAACAAAGAAAATGGCTGAGGATCTTACTGATTACCTGAAAGAAAATGGAATCCTGGTAAATTACCTCCATTCCGATATCGATACCATTGAGCGAATGAAAATTCTCCGTGATTTACGATTGGGTACCTTTGATGTGCTGGTGGGGATCAACCTGCTCCGGGAAGGGCTTGACCTGCCGGAGGTTGGTCTGGTAGCGATTCTGGATGCTGATAAGGAAGGGTTTCTGCGATCAGAAACTGCCCTGATTCAAACCGTTGGCCGGGCCGCCCGTAACCTCGAAGGTCATGTCATTATGTATGCTGATAAGATCACCCCCTCGATGGATCGGGCCATCGGTGAAACCAATCGCCGTCGAGCTATTCAAACGGCCTATAATGAAGCGCATCACATTACCCCCAGCTCAGTCAAAAAAGACATCCGTTCCATCATTGAGGCAACCAAGGTGGCTGAAGAGTCAGCAACCTATGCGATTGGCGATGAAGCGATCGATATTGATATCAAAATCAAAGAACTGGAACTGGAAATGCTGACGGCGGCGGAAGCGTTGGAATTTGAACGAGCGGCCAAACTACGAGACGAAATTCATCATCTTAAAAATTACCGAAGATAAGTGACCGATATAAGGAGAGATATGAAGTATATCGAAATAAAAGGTGCCAAAGAGCACAACTTAAAAAACATCAACCTAAAAATACCTCGGGATCAGCTGGTCGTCTTTACCGGGCTGAGCGGATCTGGGAAGTCGTCACTGGCTTTTGATACCATTTATGCCGAAGGACAGCGCCGTTATATGGAGTCCCTTTCCTCCTATGCAAGGCAGTTTCTGGGTCAATCTCAGAAACCCAATGTCGAGAGCATTGATGGGCTGTCCCCGGCGATATCAATTGACCAGAAAACAACCAACCGCAATCCCCGATCCACGGTCGGAACAGTAACCGAGATTTATGATTATCTGCGGTTGCTGTACGCCAGAATTGGGATTCCCCATTGTCCCAAGTGCGGCAAGGTGGTAGAATCCCAATCGGTGGATCAGATTGTCGATCGGATCATGGCACTGCCAGAAAAAACAAAGTTTCAAATTCTGGCCCCGGTGGTCCGAAAGGAAAAGGGGCAGCATAAAAAAACCATCGATCATATCAAAAAAGAAGGCTTCGTACGAATCATTGTCGATGGGGAAGCGATGGAGGTCACCGACGAGATCAATCTTGATAAAAATAAGAAGCATAGTATCGAAGTAGTGGTGGATCGTTTGGTGGCCAAGGATAACCTGGGAAAACGGCTGTCCGATTCGCTCGAAATTGCTCTGAAGCTGTCCGGTGGATTGGTGATCTGTGATGTGATTGGGGGAGAGTCGCAGCTTTTTAGCGAAAAACTGGCCTGTGTCGATTGCGGCATTGCCATGGATGCGCTGGAGCCGCGAACCTTTTCATTCAATAACCCCTTTGGGATGTGTCCGGATTGTCATGGTCTCGGCTTTCATCAGGAAGTCGACCCGGATTTATTGATCCCTGACAAAAGCTTAGCCATTGCCAATGGTGCGATCAAATTTTTTGGCTTAAAAAGTGATTCCAAATACTATTATAATTTAATCAAGGCGCTGGCCGAAAAACATCAGTTTTCGATTGAGACACCACTGCAAAATGCCAGCGAGGCATTTTTGCAGGCGCTTCTTTATGGCAGTGACGAGGTGCTGGAAATCGCCTATGAAGGCAAGTTTTCAGGAACCTATAGCTCCACCTTTGAAGGGTTGATTAAAAATATGGAGCGGCGTTATCTTGAAACGACCTCCGAACGGATGCGTTCTTTAATTGAGCGCTATATGTCGGAAACGCCCTGTCCGACCTGTCACGGTAAACGGCTGAATCCCACCAGTTTAGCGGTGACCGTTCACGAGCGGAATATTATTGAAATCACTGATATGTCGATCGGTCAATTGATTGCGTTTTTTAAAAATCAAAAAATGACCGACCGGGAAATGATGATCGGTGAATCGATCTTTAAAGAAATTGATGCGCGGCTGAATTTTCTCAAAAACGTCGGGTTGGAATATTTAACCCTGTCACGAAATGCCGGCACCTTGTCCGGGGGCGAATCGCAACGGATTCGGCTGGCCACTCAGATTGGCTCTGGTCTGGTGGGGGTATTGTATGTTCTGGATGAACCCAGTATCGGGCTTCATCAGCGCGATAATCAGAAACTCTTAGAAACCCTGCGGCGGTTGACTGATTTGGGGAATTCTCTGATCGTGGTCGAACACGATGAAGAAACCATGCAGGCCGCCGACTATATTGTCGATATTGGCCCTGGTCCCGGGGTTCATGGCGGCGAAATCGTCGCCCAGGGAAGCCTGGCAGACATTATGGCAGTTCCGGAATCGGTCACCGGCCAGTATTTCAGCGGTAAGCGATTTATCCCGATTCCGGAAAAGCGCCGGGCCGGAACCGGAGAGACGATCAAAATTGTTGGCGCCCGCGAAAATAATTTGAAAAACCTGGACGTTGATATTCCGCTGGGAAAATTTGTCTGTGTGACTGGCGTTTCGGGATCGGGGAAAAGTACCCTGATCAATGAAATTCTCTACAAGGGGATTTCCCAGAAGCTTTATCGGAGTCTGAAAAAACCGGGGAAATATACTAGTATTGAAGGGGTTGAATTGATCGACAAGGTGATTGATATCGATCAGTCACCGATTGGCAGAACCCCGCGCTCCAATCCGGCTACCTATACCGGCGTGTTTGATCTGGTCCGGGATCTTTTTGCCAAAACCCCAGAAGCTAAAGCCAGGGGTTATCAGAAGGGTCGGTTCAGTTTTAATGTCAAGGGCGGCCGCTGTGAAAAATGCAGCGGTGATGGGATTATCAAAATCGAAATGCATTTTCTGCCGGATGTTTATGTGCCCTGTGAGGTCTGCGGGGGAAAACGCTATAACCGCGAAACCCTGGAAGTGAAATATAAGGGCAAAAACATCGCTGATGTGCTCGATATGACGGTCGAAGAAGCGCTGCAATTTTTTAGCAATATTCCTAAAATTAATGATAAGCTTCAAACCTTATATGACGTTGGCCTCAGTTATGTGCGCTTGGGCCAACCCTCAACCCAGTTATCAGGCGGCGAAGCCCAGCGGGTTAAACTAGCCACTGAATTAAGCAAACGCAATACCGGCAAAACGCTCTACGTTCTCGATGAACCGACCACCGGTCTGCACATCGCCGATGTCCATCAACTGATTACGGTGATCCAGCGGCTGGCCGACAGCGGTAGCACGGTGGTGGTCATTGAGCACCAGTTGGACATGATCAAGGTGGCCGACCACATCATCGATATGGGTCCGGAAGGCGGCGACGGTGGCGGTACCATCATTGCGATCGGAACCCCGGAAGAAATCGCTCAGGTTCCCGAATCCTACACCGGCCAATATCTGAAAAAAATCTTACCGTGATATGATAAGCAGTGTGCGGGTGAGGGTCTGACTTCTTGGTCATCACGGATCGCCCGCGCACTGCGCAATGGCCGGTTTAATTTATAACGGTTTAATTCAACTTATATAGCTAAAAAAGAAAGCTGAAACCAGCTTTCTTTTTTGATTGAATCGTTTAAACAAAGCTTAATAGCAGAAAAAAATTTTACATGCTAATTGACAATGGATTTCAATTAGAGTATAATGTAACTAACAATAAGAAGATAGCCATGGGTAACAAATTGTGGCTGATCCCATTTATGAATTTAAACCATCAGAATGGAAGGTGTGATTATGTTTACTTTGAAAGATTTAAGACCAGGTCAAAAAGCCTGTGTCGGCTCTATTGCTGTTGAAGGTTTAATGCGACGTAAACTCATGGATATGGGTGTAACACCAGGTGTAGAGATTCAAGTTAATAAAACAGCTCCATTTGGGGATCCCATTGAGGTTCGCCTAAGAGGATATTCCCTCAGTCTCCGGAAAAAAGATGCTGAGAATATTTTAATGGTTCAGTAATAAACGAGAAGCCACCTATATAGGTGGTTTCGTTGTTTAAAGTTATTTAATCAGAATTTAATCTGGCATAAATGGAAATGAGGAATGGAAATGAAATATAAGATTGCACTGGTGGGAAATCCCAACTCGGGAAAGACTACCCTTTTTAACTGCCTTACCGGCAGTAATCTCTATGTCGGAAATTGGCCGGGGGTAACGGTCGAAAAAAAAGAAGGAAATCTGAGAGACACCGAAAAGGATATTACCCTGGTGGACCTGCCGGGAATTTATTCATTGGCACCGTATTCCATCGATGAGATTGTGTCCCGTAATTTTCTGCTGGAAGAACGACCGGATCTGATCATCAACATTATTGATGCCTCCAATATTGAACGAAATCTTTATTTAAGTACCCAACTGATGGAGCTTGATTGCCCTATAATTGGAGCCTTGAACATGATCGATGTGGTTCAGAAAGCCGGGGTCGAAATTGACATCCAAAAGATGGAAAAAATCTTCGGTTATCCCTTTATTGAAATATCTGCGCAAAAAGAAACGGGAATCGATGAACTGATCAAATTGGTTGAAAAAACTGTCGGCATCAAAAAAATAAAAGAATTTCCGCAGATATTTCCTGCCGAAGTAATGGTGCTGTTTGATGAGTTTGACCAGCTCGTTCAAAATAAGTATCCGGAGGTTTTGGCAGATTATCCCCATCTTTTTCGAGTCATCAAATTGATTGAAAAAGATGAAGAGGTGTTGTTGAAAATCCATGATAACACTGATCTACTGGAAGATATTTATGCCGTCAGAAAGAAAATTGAAGCGGTATCAAATCATGACGTCGATAGCGCTATTGCCGATTATCGGTATCGCTTTATTACCGCCGGAATCAGTCAGGCAACCCGGAAAACCAGAGAAAATACGATCCAATTTCAGGAAAAATTGGATAAGGTATTAATGAACCGCTATGCCGCCCTGCCGATTTTCTTTTTCTTTATGTTTGTTATCTATTATGTCTCAATTACTCTGGTGGGGGAGATTACCATCGGCGGGATTGAGTGGTTTATCAATGATGTCCTGATGGTTACGGTAGCAACAGGGTTGGGTAGCCTTGGTGCTGCTGACTGGATCATCGCCCTGATCAATGACGGGATTATCACCGGGGTTGGTGCGGTACTGACCTTTGTGCCCCAATTGGTGGTGCTCTTCATTTTCATTTCCATTCTGGAAGACAGTGGCTATATGGCCCGGGTCGCCTTTATTATGGATCGGATTTTTAGACATTTTGGTTTATCAGGAAAATCCTTTATCCCGATGGTGGTCGGATTGGGGTGTTCAGTTCCCGGAATTATGGCAACCCGGACTCTCGAAAATGAACGGGAACGTAAGTTGACAGCGGTATTGACGCCCTTTATATCTTGTGGTGCCAAGATGCCGATTTATGTCTTGATGGCTTCGGTATTTTTTGGAGAGTATCAGACCCTGTTGGTGTTCTCGCTCTATCTGGTGAGCTTAACCGTAGTATTCACCTCAGGATTTGTCCTTTCAAAAACCTGGTTTAAGGGAGCAGATTCCGGTTATCTGCTGGAGATTCCACCACTGCGGTTGCCAAAGCTGAAGAACACAGCGACCCAGGTGTGGGAACGAATCAAAGAATTTATTGTCCGGGCTGGAACGATCATTTTTGCGGCATCGGTGGTGCTATGGTTTTTACAAAGCTTTACCCTAGGTTTCCAAATGGTGGATTCGCCGGAGCAAAGTATCCTGGCCATGTTTGGAAAGATCATCGCCCCAATTTTTATACCGCTCGGTTTTGGTAACTGGGTTGCCTCGGTGGCATTGCTGACGGGAGTCGCCGCCAAAGAAATGATTATCAGTACCATGAGTGTGCTCCTGTCAGGACAGGAGGGTAGTTTTACCGTTGCTATCAGCCAGATTTTTACGCCGGTATCCGCTTATAGTTTTGTGATTTTTGTCCTCTTGGCGTCGCCTTGTATGGCGGCCATTGCGACGATGAAAAAAGAATTGGGAAACTGGCGGGATTTTATCTTTGCCCTGGCCTATCAACTGGGCTTGGCTTATGGCATTGCTTTTGTAATTTATCAGGTCGGCAGTCGGATTTTTGTTTAGAAGTTTGTGCATAATCGATAGTTAAGTTGCATTAAATATTATAACGTAGGGGCGATCCGTGATCGCCCGCACCCGGCGCAATTGTCAGTTCAATTTGCAACAGTTTAATTCAATTTATATCGCGAAGAAAGAAGGAATTAAAATGATTACCTGGATTCTGGCAGCATTAATTTTAGGTGCAGCAGGTTATATTATATTTAAAAAAGTCAAAAAGATGAAATCAGGCGATTTCTCCTGTGAAGGCTGCAAAGGCAGCGATAGCTGCCCGGGTTGCCATCTCAGCAATAAAGCGCCAGCGGAAGATCAAGATGAAAAAAATTGATCGGTACGGTAGTTTAGCGAAAAAAAGCCCCACCGGCAATTGCCGGTGGGGCTTTTTAACAACTTAATTATGCAATAAAAACGTTAGTAGCCTGTAAGCCACGATCAGTTTTTTCGGTATCAAAAGTTACGCGTTGTCCTTCAACAAGGTTTTTACGTCCGTCAGCAATAATTGCCGAGAAATGTACAAATACATCTTCGCCGCCATCTACTGAAATAAAACCAAATCCTTTTTCCTCATTAAACCATTTTACTGTACCATTATTCATTGTTGGTACCTCCTAAATATTATTTATAAATCGTGATGCAAAAACAAAAAACACTTATTTTTGCAAATCATCTAAACGTAAAAATGACTTGCAAAAATATGTGAAATCAATAAATACACTTTAATTCTATTTCATTATACACCCGGTGAAGGTGAATGTCAAATAATTTCACTAACACTTTAGAAAGTTAAAGAATTATCGAAAATCGATAGGTGAATTAGTGAATTTGGCAAATTGAACTGGCAATTGTGCAGGCAAGGGTCTGACTTCTGGGACATCACGGATACGCCCCGTCATTAAATATTTAATTCAACTTATGTAATTGCGCTTAGAATGTTTGCTCAAAATCATGGCTCAAAAGAACCGATCAATCTCGTCTGGTAGAGGACGAGATTGATCAAAAAAAGCTGAACTCAAGATTTAGGTGGTACAATAGCTGTTAAAGTCAATTGACTCATATTTTCGTTTCAACAGATCTTTTGCTTCCTTGATAACTTCCTTCTCTGAAAGGGGAAGTCTTATCTCACGTATTTCGATGATTTTAAAGGGATTGTCTTTAATTGATTTTGTCAGTGTATAGCCACCATAAATTTTTGGAACAATTTTGACTTCGAAATTACCAAAAGAAATCAGGGTGTTGTGACCATCGACAGTTATTTTTTCAAACATGGTAACACTTCCTTTCTGGATAATAAGCTGATGTTTAAAAAGTATTACTATTATACCAAAATGTGATGGCGAATAAACAAAAAAATCCAAAAAAATATTTATTTAAGGTTGACCATAATGTATGATAAAGAAAAATTGAAAGACCTGCCCCAGAATCCCGGAGTTTATATGATGAAAAATAATAACGGTGAGATCATTTATGTCGGGAAAGCCATTAATCTCCGTAACCGGGTGCGGCAGTACTTCCATTCGGCCAGTCAGCTCACGTCAAAAACAGTGGTTCTGGTATCCCATATCGAAACGATTGAGACGATTGTCACCGATTCTGAAATGGAAGCCTTGATTTTAGAGTGCAATCTGATCAAAACCCATCATCCCCGCTATAATATTCTGCTGAAAGACGATAAAAGCTATCCCTGGATTCGGCTCACCGTTAATGAAGAATACCCCCGACTGTTGATGACCCGGGAGTATAAAAAAGATGGGGCCAGATACTTTGGTCCCTTTACCAGTTCCTATGCGGTAAAAAATACGATTGAAGCTATTTTGAAGATTTACCCCTTAAAAACCTGCAATCGTCAGGTGGTCGATGGTAAAAAGACTGGTCGGCCCTGTCTGAACTATCATATTGGCCAGTGCCAGGCACCCTGTCAGGGAAATGTGTCCAAAGCAAAATATGCCCAGGATATCCAGTCAGTGTTGGACATTTTAAACGGCCGTCATCCCGATCTGCTTAAAAGCTTGAACGAAAAAATGGCTGCTGCTGCGATCAATCAGAATTATGAAGAGGCAGCAAAATACCGGGATCAGATTTCCGGCATCCAGCATATCATCGAAAAACAGAAAATTAGCTCAAGTACCAGACAGGATCAGGACTTTATTGGTTTGGCAGCGAGCGACGATTTCGGTTGCGTTCAGGTTTTTCATGTCCGGGAAGGTAAACTGATGGGTCGCGATCATTTCTTTCTCGAAGCGATTGGGGATGTGAGTCCCAGCGAAGTACTGGAGAGTTTTGTTAAACAGTATTATGCCAGCTGCGGGTTTATTCCCCGGGAAATTATCTTAAAAGAAGCCCTGGCAGATAAAAAAGTCATTGAAGAATGGTTAGGGGATCTGGCCGGTAAGAAAATTGAAGTCCTCTCACCCCAGCGGGGGCAGAAAATAAAGATGCTGGAAATGGTTGAAGACAATGCCGATCTGGCTTTAAAACAACAATTGCTGGAAAAAAGAGCAAAAGAAATCCGCTCCCAAAGCCGCTTGGACGGACTGCAGGAGTTATTGAGAATAAAACAGCGGCCCAGCCGGATCGAAGCCTATGATATTTCCAATATCAGCGGCACCAATAATGTTGGCGGAATGGTGGTTTTCGACGATGGAAAGCTGAACCGGAAAGCCTGCCGTCGCTTTAAAATAAAATCAGTCGAAGGTCAGAATGATTATGCCAGCATCCAGGAAATGATCTTCAGACGGCTCGAACGGGCGATGAAAACCCAGGCGGTTAATAATTTTCTGCCATTGCCGGAAATTATGATGATCGACGGTGGGGTCGGTCATGTCAATGCGGCGGAAAGTATTGTTTCCTTATATCCGGTTGACATTGAGGTGTGCGGACTGGTTAAAGACGATCGCCACCGCTTGCGGGGGCTTTTCCATAAAGGCATTGAGTACCCCATTCAAAAAGCAACCCCACTGGGCGTCTTGCTGTTTGAAATTTCCGAAGCGGTTCACCGCTATACCCTGGGATATCACCAGATTTTAAGAAAAAATGAAATGTTGGCTTCGCAGCTGGAGAAAATTCCCGGGGTCGGAAAAAAACGCCGGGAAGCTTTGATGGCTCATTTTGGGCAGGTTGATAAAATTAAAAAAGCAGCATTGGAAGAATTGATGTCAGTCCCTGGGATGCCGCTCAAAACGGCTCAGGTAGTATTCGACTATTTTCATAATAAAACATGAAAATGTTTTATCATTTAGAAACTTTGAGGTGAAATAATTTGAGTAAATTAATTAGTAGTAAGTCAATGAAAAAAGCTAAAAAAGGAATGGATGGAAAAGTATCTTTAGATGATTTTTGTAAAGAAATTAAACTTGAAAAAATCTATTATAAGTCAACGGAATTAAACCTCGCCAATAGCGGCATTAATCGACCGGGGCTACAGTTGCATGGCTATTATAAATATTTTGATTTTAAACGGATCCAGGTCATTGGTAAGGTGGAAATCGCCTATTTGCTGGATTTGGATCCGGAAGAGCGTGATCAGAGAATCGACGATTTTTTTTCCTATGAATTTCCCTGTTTCATTGTTTGTTGGGATCTCGACGAGATCCATCTGTTTGAGGAAGTGGCTCAAAAATATGGACGAACCCTGCTAAAGAGCAAGGAGCATACCACCACCTTGTTTTATGATCTGGTCAATTATCTAGATCAGCTGTCGGCCCCCCGGATCAGTTTACATGGCGTATTGGTAGAGGTTTTTGGGGTTGGTGTTCTGATTACCGGGCCCAGTGGGATTGGAAAAAGTGAAACCGCGCTGGAAATCGTTAAACGGGGTCATTGTCTGATTGCCGATGATGTGGTTGAGGTAAGACAGATTCGCGGTGGTCATTTAATCGGAACTGCCCCGGAACCGCTC
>JAQUWM010000147.1 GCA_028692885.1 Acetobacterium sp.
CAGTGCAATGCATTGAATGCGATTCTGCCGGAATTATTTGAGAAAACCAACGACTACACTGAGTTACTGATGAACGTATCATTTACGGATAAGGATGGCTTAGTATATCAGCTTGTAAATGATATACCGGAAGATGATTTCAATGTGGTAACAGAAGGTCAGGTCGAAATCATCGGCTGGCTGTATCAATATTACAACACTGAGCCGAAGGATGAGACATTTGCTCTGCTGAAAAAGAATGTCAAGATCACCAAGGAGCGCATTCCGGCTGCTACCCAGTTGTTCACCCCGGACTGGATTGTGCGCTATATGGTGGAAAACAGCCTGGGCCGGTTGTGGATAGAACGGGAACGTGTCTGTTATTCCGAGCGCAGCGAAGAATCTTTAGCAAACGGGTTCGGCTGGAAATATTACTTGACCGAAGCCGAGCAAGAACCGGAGGTTGAGGCTCAACTTGCAAAAATTCGTGAGGAATATAAGACCATCAAGCCGGAAGATATAAAGGTGATCGATCCCTGCATGGGCAGCGGTCATATTCTGGTATACGCTTTTGATGTGCTGATGCAGATTTATGAGAGTTGTGGATACAGCCAGCGAGATGCTGCAAAGAGTATTGTAGAGAATAATCTATACGGAATTGATATAGATAACCGTGCCTACCAGTTGGCTTACTTCGCTGTCATGATGAAGGCAAGACAGTATAATCGCCGTATTTTGAACGGTGAAGCTGAATGCCATGTCTATGCCATTCAGGAAAGCAATAACATTAGCCGCATGCATCTGGAATATTTTGGGGTGGGAATGGGTGATGTCGAAAGAAAAACTGCTATGAATCAGATGGAATATTTGCTGGATACGTTTACTGATGCGAAAGGATATGGCTCTATTCTCAATGTGGATAAGTTTGACTGGGAGTTGATAAATCGTTTTGTTGACAGTATCGATTTCAATGGTCAGATGACACTAGATACTATTGGTTTAATCGATACTCAGATACAATTGCATCAGTTAGTAGGCATTGCTGCTGTGTTAGTTCAGGAATATGATGTGATAGTAACTAATCCACCTTATATGGGAAGTAAAGGAATGAATGGCTATCTCGGTTCTTATATTCATGATCATTTCGCAGTGGGAAAAGGCGATATATATGCAGCATTTTTGTTAAAGTGCATTCAATGGGCAAAACCAGACGCTTTGCTTGCATTTATTACACCATATGTGTGGTTGTATTTATCAAGTTTTGAGGATTTGAGACGTAATATAATCGCCAATTCCAGTCTAATGTCTTTAGTTCAATTGGAGTATAATGCTTTTGAAGTCGCTTGCGTACCAGTCTGTACGTTTATACTCCGTAAGAGTTCATTAGATTATACTGGCAGATATATTCAGCTGGCACAGTTTAAGGGATGGGAAAATCAGGAAACAAAAACACTGGATGCCATTAATGATTTTTCTTTAGATTACTGTTATGAGACACGTCAATCGAATCTTAAGAAAATAGCAGGAACTCCTATTGCTTATTGGCTGGGTAAAAGTATGTATGCTGTTTTTGAGAAAGCGAAACCACTTAAAGATTTCGGATATCCACGGCAAGGCATGGCAACAGCTGATAATGGGCGCTTTATGCGAAGATGGCATGAAGTATCCATAACAGATATTGATTTTAATTGTAGAGGAAATGAAAACACCCATAAAAAATGGTATCCGCATAGTAAAGGTGGTTCAGTAAGGCGTTGGTATGGTAACAATGAATTCATTATAAATTGGAAGAATAATGGTGCGGAAATTAGAGAATATCAAAAAGCGGTAGTCAGAAACCCAGCCTATTATTTTCGTCAAGGTATCACATGGTCCGATTTGACAATCAGTTGGTTCAGTGCAAGGTATGTTCCAGCTGGATTTACATTTGATAGTGCTGGCCCTACATTTTTTCCACATGATGATGCAGATATAAAATACATTTGCGGATATTTTAACAGTTGGGTTTTTCAAGAGTTTTTGAACATTAGTTGCCAAGGGATGCATTATAGCAATGGTATTATAGCTGAACTACCAATTATTATAAATGAGAATAACCATGATAGACAACAAATTGAAGTCTTAGTTGATGAATGTGTGAAAATATCGAAAAAGGATTGGGATGAGGCTGAAATAAGTTGGGATTTTGAAAGGGATGTATTGATTGGCAGACTCAGAGATAACAATGGGATGATTTCAAGGTTGCTTTTGGAATATAAGATAGAAAAATTGAAGCTCATTGAAACAATTGCATCTGATGAAAACAAGATAAACAATCTGTTTTCTGGTATTTTCAAGATGGATGATATAACAGCATCCAAAGGAATTTGTCCACCAACAATTCAATTGAAAGATAAAAAAGGTCTTATTGTAAGTCTCATTTCCTATGTGGTTGGATGTATGTTTGGCCGCTACAGCCTTGATGTGGACGGGTTGGCCTATGCCGGCGGGGAATGGGATGACGGTAAATACAGCACTTTTATCCCTGACAAAGATAACATCATTCCTATCACCGATGAGGAGTACTTTGAGGATGACGTTGTAGGAGTATTCTGCGTTTTCTTAAAAAAGACTTTTGGTACAGAAACCTTAGAAGAAAACCTTGATTTCATAGCCAAGGCACTTGGCAATAAGGGCAATTCCTCGAGAGAAATCATCCGTAATTACTTCTTGAAAGATTTCTTCAAGGATCACTGCAAAATCTATCAGAAACGCCCGATTTACTGGATCTTTGACAGTGGCAAAGCAGATGGTTTCAAGGCTCTGGTATATATGCATCGTTATAATGAAGATACCATCGGAAACTTGCGTATTGATTATCTCCACCGGATGCAGCGTGTTTATGAAAGTGAAATATCAAGGATGCAGGAAACCATTACGAATAGCACCAATGCTCGCGAGGTTACTGCCGCGCAAAAACGCAAAGAAAAGCTAACCAAGCAACTTAAAGAAACCAAGGACTATGATGAGAAAATCGCTCATCTTGCTCTTGCCCGTATTGCAATTGACTTGGACGACGGTGTGAAGGTCAACTACGAAAAAGTCCAGACTGGTACCGATGGGAAGAAGCTTGAAGTGCTGGCGAAGATTTGAGGTTGTAGAGTTATGAATAATTCAGAGAAATTAACTGCTTTGCTACAGCAATTTCAATCAAGTGGAGTTGCTGGATATAAAAAATATGAAGTAACGATGGTATCTATATTTAAAAATATTTTCGGAGAACAAAATGATTTTACCAATAGAGCTAAGGCAATAAAGTCAGGTTGGGAAGTTGACGGGGCAATTCTCGCTGTAAATGGCTTGATTAGTGATACAGAGTATGAAAATAATAAATATTCTGCTTACATTTCAACTCTTGAAGAAGCCATTGAATTCTTAGATAAATACGATGATCAAAGTATCGGACGGAGTGAAATTCAGTTGAATAACAAAAAAGTATTTATAGTGCATGGTCATGATTGCAAACTTAAGTTCGAATTATCAGATTGGCTACATAGAATTGGTCTTATTCCAATCGTTCTACATCTTCAACCTAATATAGGTATTATTAGCATCATTGAGAAGATTGAACACAATACTGATGTTGGTTGCGCAATCATCTTAATGACTGCTGATGATCTTGGTAAAGGAAAAAATGAGGCGGAGCTTCGTCCGCGTGCGAGACAAAATGTTGTCTTTGAAGCCGGATATTTTATCGGAAAATTGGGTAGATCAAGAGTTATTATGCTTTTTGATGAAGGACTCGAAGCCCCTGGAGATTTAGGTGGATGTGTATATATTACTGCTGATTGCTATGGTGGATGGAAAGAGGCTGTTCGTACAGAGTTTTCTGAAATCGGTATTGAATACCATCGATAGGAGTATCTTTGAATGGCTGAACTTAACCTAAAGCAAATAACAGACAAACTTAATGCCGAGTTCTCTGGTGATACCCGCAAGCTGGTATTCTGGTACGATGACAAGGCTGAGTTTGCTGAGGATATTGATATGTTGGAACTGGATAACGCCAAGGTTTATCGTTTGGAACCGGATAACCAGTTCTACACCAAATATTTTCTGGAGCGGCAGGACCTTCAGACCAACTATCTGGTTTATGCCCCTTTTCCAAAACCTCCGGTGCGGGACAATCATCTGGAGGATACGCTGCTTTATTCCAAACGGTTCTTTGCGGACCGTGCCTCCCTGCTTGCGGTTGACCTGGGAATTGATCCGAAGTACAAGCCTATCATTCAAAAGTATATCAAGTTCTTCCGGGCCAAGGACAGAACCCAACGGTTCTATGATCTGGAGATTGAAAACTTCACCCGGGATACCATTGAGATTGCCTTGATGAGTGCACTTTGTAAAACCAGGACCGCCTCCTTTGAGGAAGTTGTTCGTGTCGTCCTAACTGATGACGGGCTGGAAGATAATAAATTCCTGGCCGAGTTTGATAAATATGATTTGC
>JAQUWM010000040.1 GCA_028692885.1 Acetobacterium sp.
ATGGTTAAGGTCCCTGATAGACGATCAGGTAGATAGGCTGGATGTGGAAGTATGGTAACATATGGAGCTGACCAGTACTAATCGACCGAGGTCTTGATCCAATAATTTATACACTGTGCTGTTTTGAATGATCATCCGGGTTTTTGTAAAAAATCCGTACTGAGCAACGCGAGAGCGTGCGAAGGATGATGAGCTTTCGGCATTTTTTAAGCATTCTTATCCGCAAGGACTAAGAAAAGAATGATTAAAAAATACCATCCAATTAAAGAAGTGATCATAAAAAACACTTGATAAATGCAATCATAATTTAATAGAATTAACTAGTTTATCTAGTTCCGTAATGATGGCGGAAGGGCCACACCTGTTCCCATACCGAACACAGAAGTAAAGTCTTCCAGCGCCGAAAGTACTTGGTGGGCAACTGCCTGGGAGGATAGGACATTGCGGGACTTTTAATTTTTTTGCCCAAATTTTATAAAAATTTGGTATGCCGCTGAGCAAAGCGAAGCAAAGGTGCAAAAACTTACGCAGTTGACGAGGGTGCATCCGATAAGGATTAAACAAACCCGAGGAAACTATGATCAGTTAAACAGAAGTCGTGCAAAAAAAATAGATATATGAATGCGGAGTCGAAGTGCCGCATGAGTGAGTAGCCGGCAGTAAATTTAATAGCAACAAAATGGTTAAATTGGAAACGTAAATTCTCCTGAATGATTAACGAACAACACATGATTGTTTATAATTATTTTAAAGGAGAATTTTTTATGCCCAAAACAAAGTTTCAAGCAGTGATTTTCACGCTAATGATGGTAATGGTAATGGTTTATCCGATGATTTGTTTCAATATTTCATTAGAAATTGGGAAAATGACGAATCAAATATTTCTAATGGCGTTTCGTGAGCTGGTGGTTATGGCTCCGATAGCGTTTTTAATTGAAATGCTGGTTGTTGAGAAATTAGCCTGCGGACTTGCGTTTCGAATCGTGAACCCTAATGATCGGTCGATTTTTATTATTTTGACCATTTCTACTATGATTGTTTGTCTAATGTGTCCAATTATGAATTTTATTGCAACATTTTTGTATAAAGATGCTGGTGTCGAATTTTTGGCAGTATGGCTTCAAACGACAACAATCAATTTCTTTATGGCATTATTTTTACAAATATTCGTTGCCGGACCATTAGTGAGAAATATTTTTAGAATGCTTTTTAAAAAGTCACTGAGCAGCAATAATAAGCAGGTTATCGTTAACCAATAAGACTGTTAAATGCAGAATACATCGAAGATATCGATGCAATAAAAAAAGAGAATGCTAAGGATCGTTCATATCCTTAACATTCTCTTTTTTCTTAGCGTTTATTCTTAACGGCTCTGATGAAAAAGAAACCGTCGTTTATCTAGGGCAAAGTAAAGAACCGACCCCAGCACAACACAGGAAATCACTTCGCCAATACCTACCGTCGCCATCATGACTGGGATTGGTAAGGGAACACCGTAGCTGAATTTTAAAATAAACGGCACCACGATCATATTTGTAACCACTGGTGGGATTGTAACCAGTAGCGGATACTTGTGGTTTCGCAGTTGATAACTGATGATCGCCGCAACGAGGGTTGCCAGACTACCAAAGATAATATCAATCACCGTACATCCGGTTAACAGATTACTTAGCAGACAGCCGAGAAAAAGACCTGGAATGGCGGCCGGTGTAAAGGCCGGCAGGATAACAAGCATCTCGGAGAGCCGAATCTGAATTTCGCCGCTGGCCAAACCCAATGAGCTGGACACAAAGGTCAATACCACGTACAGGGCGGCAATAACCGCCGCCTGAGTAACAAAGAGAACACTAATTTTTTGCATAAAAAAAACTCCTTTAGTTTTGTTTTACGTGTGGAAGGTCACGAACACACGAAGAATCGCTGAGACAGGTCTCATTAGTTAACACTATAACGGATAACCCGAGAAAATGCAAGAAAAAATGTCCGTTATTACGGACATTTTCAACGAGCGAAGATCGCTTTTAGCTGCTGCTCATACTTTTCTTATAGGTTTCATAATCCTGATAAATTTGTTCGGAATAGGCCAAACACCAATCAAAAACAGCATGATCAAAACCATCACCGGTTCCTAAATAGCCATTAATCCAGTTGGCGTAAGGGCTTTGGACATGCGCACGAGCCAGCGATACGCCACAATTGATGACATATTGCTTAAAGGTTTCAAAATCCAGTTCGGACAAATCAATAGTGCCTTTCATGTCCCGAAATTGACGGACGTAAAAGTCCAGTCCTTCAGTGGTCGAAAAATATCCGAGAAAGGGATCTGAGACGGCCTGAAGAATCTGCTGATGGCTAACGACCCGATAGCCGTTACCCAAACCATGAGCCATAGTATCCGGAGTGGTAAAATTTTTCTGGTTGTACTGAGTAATCGCCGACTCATTAGCTTGTTTGATCTGTAAAACAAGATGGCTTTCGTCTTCACAGGTTAAAACCAGAAGGTAACAGCGGGTTCCGATACTGCCAACCCCCACTATTCGGCGGGTAATATCGGTTAAAACATGCTGGGACAAAAGCATTTCGATGTCGGGACGAACGGTTTTTAGATACTGTCTGAAATATAATGCCACTTCATCAATCAGTTTTGAATCTAAATGGGTCGTAATCGGTGGATTTTCGATAAAAATACGGCGACCGAACGGATCGGTTTCAGTCATTTTTGAAATGACATGGCTGGAATTTATTTTCTGAGCTTTATTGATAATTTTTTCAAATTCTTCCCGGGAGGAATTTGAAAAACGTTCAAGAAAAAGTTCTTCATCGCCAAGGATAAAGTAGCGTTCAAGCGATGTCATATCCGACATTAAACTAAGACCCTGGCGGTAGAATGAGGCCGTTTGAAGCACGGCTTCCTTGATCTGATTCGCTGCAAAACCGAGTTCGTTGGCGCTGAGAATAAGGCTGGTGATCAGTCGCTTTAAATCCCATTCCCATGGCCCTGGAGCAGCCTCGTCAAAGTCAATGAGATCAAAAATCAGGCGCCGTTCCGGGGAGGTATAGAATCCGAAATTACCGATATGGGCATCACCACAGATGGTTACATGGATGCCGGACTGAGCCTGATAGGATAAATCATGAGCCATTAACAGGGCAGTCCCCCGGAAAAAAGCAAAGGGAGATCCCATCATTTTTTTGTGCCGCATGGGCAGCAGTTCAGGGATCCGAAAATAGTTCTGACTCTCGATTATGGCAACGGGGTCACGATCGACTGGATGAAAAACGGATTGCGCTGAAAAGGGGATTTTTTCCCGAATCACCCTACCGCTACTGCGATTCATTTTGGATGTGGGAATCTGCTGATTCCTGGTTAAACCGACGATCATTCATTACCTCCTGATAAACATTGATTTATTTGGTTTGTTTTAGTATGATTATAACAATGCCAGAATAAAAAACAAGTAGGCAGAACAATTAAATTAAGTAGACAGGGCTAACACAATACGATGAAGGGTAAGGTAGATGGATAACGAAGAAAAATTTATAGCATTAGAAAAAATGATTGGAAACACGCCATTATTAAAAATTAATTTTTTATATATGGGCAAACCCCGGTGTATTTACGCAAAAGCAGAGCATTATAATCTCACCGGTAGTATTAAAGATCGGGTGGCCTTGCATATCCTCAAAAAAGCCTATCAAAAGGGTGAGATTCATGCAGGAGAAACCATTGTGGAAGCGACCAGCGGAAATACGGGAATCGCATTTACTGCTGTCGGGACCTGTTTAGGACATCCGGTGGTGATCTATATGCCAGACTGGATGAGTGACGAACGAAAAAATCTGATTCGGAGTTATGGTGGAGAAGTTCGGCTTGTTTCCAAAGAAGAAGGTGGTTTTTTAGGGAGTATTGCCCAATGCGGGGCTCTGGCAGCTGAAGGCAATGCTTTTCTGCCCTGCCAGTTTTCCAATGGAGAAAACACTCTGGCTCAGTATGAACGTACAGCTCCGGAAATTGATATCCAATTGGCAGCTTTTGGAGTAACACCCCAAGCATTGGTAGCGGGGGTCGGAACTGGGGGAACAGTAATGGGATTAGGCCGGTATTTTAAAGAAAAAGATCCTGAAATTAAAGTCCATCCGATGGAACCAGCCAGTTCACCAACCATGTCCACTGGCTATAAGGTGGGCAGCCATCGGATTCAAGGTATTTCAGATGAATTTGTCCCGGATCTCGTCAAACTGAATGAATTGGATGAGATTATTGCTGTGGAGGATGGAGATGCCATCATTATGGCCCAAAAGCTATCCCGGGAATTGGGTCTGGGGGTAGGGATTTCATCCGGTGCAAACTTTATTGCTGCCATCATTGCTCAGGATTTACTGAAAGATCCTAATGCTGTAGTCGTTACGGTTTTTGCCGATGACAATAAAAAATATCTGAGTACGGATTATGTGAAAAATGAAAAAGTTAAACTCGAATTTTTGTCAAGTGATGTGAAATTACTGGACTTTGAAGTGAAAAAATAAGGCAACAGCTTATCAATAACAACGAAAGTGGACGAGAGATGAATTGGAAACGAAATCTATTGGTAGTACAATTGAAAAAATTTTAAAAGTTGCTTTAATTACTCACGATGTGAAAAAAGTTAATAAAAAAACTGAAAAGTATCCTAAAATAAAAAGAGGGAATAATGACGGAAAAGATAACATTGAATTTTAAGCCTCAGGGCGTGTGTATTCGCAATATTGAATTTGATCTGGAAGATGATGTGGTCAGTAATCTGGCCTTTGAGGGTGGATGCGACGGTAATTTAAAAGCGTTGGAGAAGCTCCTTGATAAAAAATCGGCGGCTGAAATAATCACCATGTTTAAAGGTCAGACCTGTGGTAAAAAACCGACCTCATGTATGGATCAACTGGTTATTGCATTGGAACAAGCACGAAAGGAAAAGGAATGAACGGACAAAAAAGAAGTGACGTGAAAATTGGCGGATTGGTGGAGATTATCTTAAAGGCGGATCAGCGTACCGGTAAGCTGACTCAGGGTCGGGTTGGCAAACTGCTGACAAAAAGCCCAAATCATCCCCACGGGATCAAGGTGATGCTGACTGACGGCCAGGTGGGCCGGGTTGCCAAAATAATCGAAGAAAAAAACAAGGCCGAAATGTAAGCTTTATTGACAATAGAATAATAGCGATAGAGATAAAAAAGAGATGAGAGATCATCTTTTTTTATTGGTAAAAATCATCTTTTATTATTGTTGCGAGCCCAAAAAAGAAGAGGAAAGAGTTTCCTTGACAGAGAAGATGACATGTTGTAAAATATAAAACATGTTAAAACATAATAAAACAATACTAAAAAATAAAATAACGGACAATTGCTGATGTGCTCTTATCCGGGCGCTTGCAAGAGGTGATGAACAAATGAATGAAAAAATACAGACATCAAAGATCTATTTCGACTCAGTTATTGTGGGATTGACGCTAATTTTAGCTGTTGGTTTTATCATCTCCTTTATGCTGGGGAAATATCCGATTGCGCCAGCAGAACTGTTTTCGATTTTGGCATCGAACGTTTTACCGATTGATCAAACATGGACAGACCAACAGGCGGTTATTCTTTATCATGTAAGAATGCCCAGAATTATCCTATCCGTTCTTGTTGGTTGCTGCCTTTCAGCGGCGGGGGCTGCGTATCAGGGGATCTTTAGAAATCCACTGGTATCCTCTGATATTGTTGGGGCGTCTTCCGGGGCCGCGTTTGGAGCCGCCTTGGCGATATTAATGGCGATTGGAAATTTGGGGATCTCCATACTTGCGTTTGTATTTAGTATTGGTGCGGTTATGGCCGTGGGCTTTTTAAGTAAAAAAGTAAAAACTAACCCGGTTCTTGGTCTGGTACTGGCAGGTATTATGGTTGGTTCGTTGTTCAATTCGGCAACATCTTTTTTAAAACTGGTAGCTGATCCAAATGAGCAACTACCGGCGATAACTTACTGGTTGATGGGGAGTTTTTCCGGAGCAAAACTCGAAGATATCAGACTGGCAATCATTCCGATGGCCGCGGGATTGATTCCACTTTTTCTACTGCGCTGGAAAATAAATATTCTGACCATGGGTGATGACGAGGCGCGAACCATGGGCGTGGATACCAAAAAAACCAGAGCAATTATTATCGTCGCGGCAACCCTGGTAACCGCAGCAAGCATTGCCGTGTCAGGGATGATCGGCTGGATCGGTCTGGTGATTCCGCATTTATCGCGGATGCTGGTCGGCAGTGATTATCGTCGTTTGATGCCGGTATCGATGCTGATGGGAGCGTCATTTTTATTAATTGTGGATAACGTGTCCCGATTGACAACGACCTCAGAAATCCCAATCGGGATATTGACATCCTTTATTGGCGCGCCGTTCTTCTTTTATTTGATATCGAGAGAGGGTGAAAAATTTTGAGTTTAAAAATAGAAAATTTAAGCTATGCCTATGGTGATCATATGGTTCTGGATAAGGTCAATTTCACGATTTCCCCAGGTGGATTAACCTGCATTCTCGGGGCCAATGGCGTTGGTAAGAGTACGCTTTTTCGGTGTATTTTACGTTTGAATGACAATTATACCGGACATAGTTATTTAAATGGTTTTGATTCCCGGGAATTGTCGATCCAGGAGCTGGCAAAACAGATTGCTTACATTCCCCAATCGCACGCCCCAGCGTTTAATTATAAGGTGATTGAGATTGTCCTGATGAGTACCACTGCCCAAATCGGAAATTTTAAAGGGCCGGGGGAAAAAGAAAAAAAGGTTGCGATGGAAGCGCTGGAACGGGTGGGCATGGCCGATTTTGCGGAACAGGGTTACACCCAGATAAGCGGTGGGGAGCGACAACTGGTCTTAATTGCCCGGGCTTTAGCACAACAGACAAAACTGATTATTATGGACGAGCCCACATCGAATCTGGATTATGGGAATCAGATCAGGGTGCTGTCGCTGGTTAAACAACTAACCCGAGAAGGCTATACCATTATCCAGTCCACCCACCATCCTGATCAGGCGTTTATGTATGCCGACGAGGTGGTGGTACTGGAAAAAGGGAACATCGTCCATCACGGATCGCCAAAGGAGATTATTTCAGAACCGATGATTCGAAAAATATATAACATAAACGTTGAGATTAATTCGTTATATGATGATTTAGTTCGGGTTACGGTACCCATCGATGAGCTTACAAACCGATAGGTTGTAAATAAAAATGAGGAGGAGAACAATTGAAAAAAACATGGAAATGGTTATTGGGGGTGCTGCTGATCAGTACCCTCATGGTTGCCGGGTTGACAACCGGTTGTACAACACAAAAGACTGATGCCAAGGCAGCGGATGCGACGGAAACGATTATGTTTACAGATTCCGCCGGAAGAATCGTTGAGATTCCCAAGAATATTGAGCGTATTGCACCGGTCGGTTCACTGGGACAGCAGATGCTTATGTCAGTGGCACCAGAAAAAATGGTGGGACTTTGCACTAAGATTTCAGACAGCCAGGCAAAATATCTCGGGAATGAGTATATGTCTTTACCGGTGTTTGGTCAATTCTATGGGACTGCAGATTTGAATATGGAGGCGCTGGCCGCCGCAGATCCCCAGGTGCTGATTGATATCGGGGAAGGGAAATCGACTATTGTCGAAGATATGGACGGCATCCAGGAACAATTGGGTATTCCGGTTATTTTCATTAAGGCCACCATGGAGACAACGGATGACGCCTTTAAAACCTTAGGGGAGGTTCTTGATGAAGAAGAAAAGGGTAACCAGCTTGCTGAATATTGTGCCGGGGTGTACAAAACGATAACGGATAAAATGGCGACTATTCCTGAAGACAAACGGGTGAGCTTTGCCTATCTGCAAGGGGATACCGGCTTATATGTGATCGGAAAAGGTTCGATTCATGCCGATAATATGGATCGACTGGGGAATAACCTGGCAGTGCTTGAAAATGTGACGAGCAAGGGCACTGGCGATGTTATTTCAGAAGAACAATTGACGCAGTGGAATCCGGAGGTGATTATCTTTGGACCGAATAGTATCTATTCAACCGTCAGTGAAAATTCGGTCTTTTCAACCATGGCGGCGATTCAAAATAATCGCTACTATGAGGTGCCAAGTAGTCCCTATAACTGGATGGGGATGCCGCCCTCGGTTAATCGATTCATGGGAATACAGTGGATGGCCAACTTACTTTACCCGGAGGTATTTAAATATGATATGTATCAGGTAACCAAGGAATATTATGATTTGTTTTATGATTATGATCTAAGTGAAACAGAGTTTAAGGAAATGACTAAAAACGCCATTAAATAATACCAAATAGTAAGGCAGGTGATAGGATGGAAGCGGAGAAGCGTTTAGTCAGTCCTTATGATTTTTTAACGGATATGGGTTTTGAACTTTTTGAAAAAAACCAATCATTGGATAGCTATGTTGAAGCAATGAATCCCGATTATTTAGAGGATATGGGCACTAATCGTGAAATGCTGCGGGCTAATTACCATGCGATTCACAAAAAACCTGAAGTGGATGAGAAAGTAAAATCGATTCTAATTAAAGGTGGGGTCAACAAGGATGGTGAAAAGGAAGGTTTTGATATCTTATTGAAACCCGGCGAAATTGTCTCCATTGTCGGCCCGACTGGTTCGGGAAAAAGTCGCTTGCTGGCAGATATTGAATGGTTGGCTCAGGGTGATACGCCGACCGGTCGGCATATTTTGATCAATGGGGTACAGCCAGATGAAGACAAACGGTACAGCATGGATGAGAAGTTGATTTCGCAATTATCACAAAATATGAATTTCGTTATGGATGCAAATGTTGAGGAATTTATCAGGATGCATGCACATAGTCGAAACATTAATGAATCCGATTTGCTAATTGAAAAAGTGATGCAATGGGCCAATGATTTAGCCGGCGAACCATTTACAAAAGAGACCCCTTTAACCGCTTTAAGCGGGGGGCAATCACGAGCTTTAATGATTGTCGACGTGGCCTTTTTGTGCCAATCTCCGATTGTCCTCATCGATGAAATTGAAAATGCCGGGATTGACCGGCGTCAGGCAATGGCGTTACTGGTTAGCACTGAAAAAATAATATTAATTGCTACCCACGACCCGGTGCTGGCATTGATGGCAAACCGGCGTTTGGTCATAAAAAATGGAGCGATTGATCAAGTTATTGAAGGTGATGAACATGAGAAACGGGTTTTGGGAGATCTAGAAAAAATGGCAGAAAAAATGCTGTCGGTGCGAAATGCTTTGAGAATGGGCAATAAAATTACACTGAAGGTGTAGAAAGCTGAGAAAGTTGGTGAAGTAGGTGCGATTGATTACAGTATCAGGACCGCCATCATCCGGGAAGACCAGTATTATTGAAAAGACAATCAAAGAGCTTAAGAAAAAAGAAATTGAAATAGCGGTGATTAAATTTGACTGTTTATCAACGGCGGATGAAATGATTTATCAAAAGAAGGGCATTAAGACGAAACTGGGTCTATCTGGTAGTTTATGTCCAGATCATTACTTTGTGAATAATATTGATGCCTGTTTTCGATGGGGAAGACAAGAAAACGTGGACATTCTGATAACTGAAAGTGCTGGGCTTTGCAATCGCTGTTCGCCCCATATCAAAGAGGTATTATCGGTGTGTGTGATTGATAATCTCAGTGGTTATCATACCCCAAAAAAAATAGGACCAATGCTTAAATTTGCCGATATCGTAGTGATTACTAAAGGCGATATTGTATCCCAGGCAGAACGAGAAGTGTTTGCGTACAATGTTAAGAAGGTTAATCCCCATGCAAAAATCCTTCATATTAATGGGATTACCGGGCAGGGAGCCGCACAGCTGTCAAAACTATTTGAAATAGCGGAGGATTATGATTCGCTTGATGAAAAAAAATTACGGTTTACCATGCCAGCAGCGCTATGCTCCTATTGTCTTGGTGAAACGATGATTGGGAAAGATTACCACATTGGAAATGTAAAAAACATGAATCTTTAATAAAAGGATAGCTAGAAATAAACAGGGGACCCGTTGCATCGGTGCAACAATGGAATATTTTTTAAAGATGGTTGTTAAAAGAAAGGTGATAATAAAAATGCAGGGAGAAGCGCGAGAATTTAACGAGATTGCAAAGAATATTTTTTACCCGATTTATCCGGTGATTGCTCAGCAAATACTGGAAAATGGAATCAGTGAAGGGATATGTCTGGATGTTGGAAGTGGTCCGGGTCATCTGGGGCTGGCAATTGCCAGACAAACGCAGATGCAGGTTTGTTTATTTGATGTGAGTCCGGAGGCACTGATGATAGCTGCGCAAAATATCCAGGATGAAGCCCTGGAAGGGCGTGTCTATACCAAACAGGGAAATGTCGAAGATATCCCATACCCGGATGAATCGTTCAATCTGGTGACGAGCAGAGGATCGCTCTTTTTTTGGGAAGATAAGGTGACTGGAATCAATGAGATATTCAGGGTGTTGAAGCCGGGTGGAATGGCCTATATTGGCGGTGGTTTTGGCAATCAGAAGCTGAGAAAAACAGTCGATGAAAAAATGTTGGCGATTGATGACCAATGGTTGATAAAAGCAGCAACCAGAATGAATTCCGAAGAAAACTATAGCGAGCTGATGTTAAGAACAAAGGTCGATGAATTTAAAATTAAAGATGATGAAGCAGGACTATGGATCTCGTTTCAAAAAAATCAAACAAGGAGAAAACAAAATGAACCCTTATCAAGCAATAATTGATTCGCCAGATTTTTATAAAGAGGGCTGCATTAATATTATGTCATTTCCGTCTTGTCCCATTAAAGTGGAAACAACTGCGGCGATTAAAGCCTTCGTGGAAAAGTATAATGAATCACACGATGTAAAAATACATTATCCGATGGCCGATGCAGAGAATCCCAAAACCTATATAGAAGCATTAGAGTGGGTTGAAGATTCCAGCCGATACCCAGATATTATTATTTCCTGTGATTATAGAAGTGTTTTTACTCCCAATTTTAAAAAATTTCAGGAAGAGGGACTTTATACCGATGTTTTAAAAGATAAGCAGCCCCATTCTTTTTATGAAACCTTTGCTTACAAAGACCCGAAAGAAACGTATTCGATCCTGGCGGCCAGCTTTCCGGTGATTGTCTATGATAAGAGCATTGATCCGGATTTACCGGTGCCAAAAAGTTTTAAAGATTTGTTAGATCCCATTTATGAAAAAAAGGTCTCTATTCATGGACATGGGGACTTTTCCTGTGATATGTCGGTGGTAATGAATATTTATCAACAATACGGTAAAGAAGCGACCCTTACCTTTGCCAAATCGATTAAAGAATTGCGGCATTTTTCACAGGTTGTCAAAGACGCAGGGAAGGGAATCAAAAGTTTGCCACCCATTGGGGTGATCCCTGAAATGTTTAAAAATATGATTAGAAACAAAGATAATGTTGAAATCATTTGGCCAGCGGATGGGTCGCCCCTATTCCCGCTGCTGATGACCGTCAAAAAAGAAAAAGTGGAACCAGCCCAAGCGTTGATCAACTATTTAACCGGATCAGAAATAGGCCAGCTTTGGGCGAACTCCTATTTTGCAGCGTTTAATGCCGAGGTAAAAAATAAGGATTACCAAGATAAACCGGTTCGTTTTATCGGTTGGGATTTTATTTATGATCAAGACATATTGGCATTTAAAGATTCACTGGAAGAAGAGGTGATTGAAATAATCAGAGGATGCCCTATTGATAAAACAAAGAAAGTGAAGTTAATCTGTTGATTGGTGTTTTAGCCGGTTAGGTTAGAATGATGTCGAGTGCTATTTAGCTTAAAAATGAAAATTGAATCGGTTGGTTTAAAGAGAATTCGTTGCAAAGGGGCAACAGAGAATTCTCTTTTTTTTGTATAAGGAGATCCTGGAATTCAGAGATAGTCTCCAGGATGAGGTGCTGGAAATAATTAAAGAAAATCTGATTGATCAGGATACGAATGCTAAATAATTGCACATAAACTAAGTGATCCGTTAAATATTTTATCGGTAAAATGTTTTGACATATGTTAAAGGATCATTGTATAATAAAACTGATCTAAAAATAACTAAACAGCAGTAAAACGAACGAAACAATACTAAAAAAATAAATGAGGTGACGAATATTAAATTGAACAACTAATTTTAAGGTGTGCCTGAAAGGAATAATGATTCAAAACGAAATGATATTGATTGGAAGAATGGGAAGTGGCGTTTATTTTTTTAATAAAACAGTAAAATAGAGTTGAGGAGAAGTGCGATGTATAAAGTGCCGGATTTTCTGCCAGGCAGAGATGAGATGTATAGAATATTTGAAGATAATATAAAACCGGTTACCAGAACCGAGACCATTCGGGTTGCGGATTCGTTGAGAAGAGTTTGTGCGGTCGATGTATTTGCAAAAAATACCTTGCCAAACAAGCCGACTAGTGCCTGTGATGGCGTTTCAGTCAGGTTTGAGGACTTTTCTCAAGGAATACCGGATACCCGTTCATGGGTAGAAGGCAAAGACTATTGTTTCAGTAACACAGGAGTCGCAATCAACGAGGATTTCGATACAGTTATTGCAATTGAACAGGTAGAGCTTGACGAAAAGGGTAGAATTTCTTTTTTAAGCGGCCCGAAAAATTCCGGGGAACGGGTCGGATTGGTGGGCGGACAGACCAAAGCAGGCGAGTTGATTGCGCATCAAGGCGAAAAAATCAATGCCTCATTAATCGGTATACTGCTGACCAGCGGCATCACCAATATTAAAGTGTTGGCAAAACCGAAGGTCGCCTTTATCCCCACTGGAGATGAACTGGTGCCAGCAGGTTACGACACCCCATTGGGTAAAAATGTCGAATCAAACAGTCTGATGCTAAAAGCCCATATCAATGAATGTGGGGGAGAAGCAATTCTCTATCCGATCATCCCCGATGTGATGGAAAAGCTTAAGGAAGCGATCAGCTCAGCGATTGAAGTGGCCGATCTGGTTTTGATCTGTGCGGGCTCGTCCAAAGGCAATAAGGATTTTACCATTGAATTGTTGGAAAGCGTCGGAAACGTCCTGGTCTATGAACTGGGGCATGGTCCAGGAAAACACTGCAGCTTAACATATGCTGGAAATACCCCAATTATTGGTTTGCCGGGGCCACCGATGGGAGCCGATTTGACGGCAGGATTATATGTTAAGAATGCCATGCATCTAATGCAGATGCAGCCGGTTCAGTCTCCCTATGCGATTGAAGCGGAACTCATCGAAGATGTTAACGGTATTGCCTTTGATTTTATCCGCCAGATGAAGGTGGTTGTAAAAGATGGAAAATACTTAGCACAACCGATTGCCAATCAGGGAATGACTCGGGCAGAATTTTATCACCAGACCAATGGCTACTTGTATATCGAAAAAGAAGCATTGATTAAAGCCGGAGCGAAAATTTCGGTGGAAATGCGTTATCCAAAAGAATATGTTGAGGAGGTATGAACATGGAAGCAGAAAAAAATATTATCATCGCAGAAACTATTGAAAAAATTGAGCATACACTGGGTTTGGAATTAGATCAGATCACAGTGGATCGGGCAGTTTTTGGCCTGTTTTTTTCTGGAGTGAAACTATCTACTGGACATGGGGGGCTTTGTTTTACACCAGTAAAGGAAATGCCGGAAGCAGTCTGCTGTCCCAGCACGGCAAAAGCGATGCCATTATCGGGCAGGTTGGTGGGACGATCCGTTTTAAAGTATATCGAAGATGTCCATTCAAAGAACCCATTGAAAAAAACTCTGGGTATTGCCACTTTAAATGCACTGAGCACCCTATGTTGGGAAAAGGAAAAGGCGGATGATCTTAATTACGAAATCATCATGGGCGAAGATGCCTTTGAAAAGGTTGATGTGAGCCAGTATCAGAAAACGGTGGTTATCGGAGCGTTGGTGCCGATGCTGAAAAAGCTCAATGCGGCCGAAGCAGACTATAAGGTTCTGGAAATGGATTCAAGAACCCTCAAAGGAAAAGAACTGGAACACTATGCCCCGGCCACGGATGCCCATCTTTACATTCCGGATGCCGATCTGATTGTGATCACCGGTGTAACGATTTTGAATAATACCCTCTATGATTTGCTGAAAATGGCTAAACAAGGTGCTGAGATCATTGTTACCGGGCCAACCGCCAGTATGTTACCTGATGTTTTTTTTAAGTATGGCGTGACTCTGCTGGGCGGCATCGTTGTCACAAAAGCAGATGAAATTTTGGATATCATCAGCGAAGGCGGATCGGGATATCACTTCTTTGGAAAATACGCAGAAAGAACGGCAGTCAGAGCAGTATGTAACTAGTGGGGTGGAGATAAAGATGGCCGGTGGAAAATAGGATGAAAATTAGAAGTAATGATTATTTTAAACTGAAAATACTGTTGCTGGTATTTCTAACACTGGCATTGTTCTTTGCATCTTTTATAATTGGACGATATACCATCACCATGAAAACGGTGATTGATATTATTCTGGCACAGTTTTTCGATATTCCCCAATATTGGGATACGACCCTCAATACTGTCATTTTGCAAGTCCGTCTGCCAAGAATTATGCTTGCAATTATGATCGGTGGAGCGCTTTCGGTAGCGGGTGCCTCTTATCAGACATTATTTAAAAACCCGATGGTATCACCCGATATTTTAGGGGTATCAGCTGGAGCCGGTTTTGGAGCTGCTTTGGCGATGATCAACAATTCAACATGGTGGGAAATACAGGTTGTCGCATTTATTTTTGGAATTATTGCCGTAACCGCGGCCTATTTAATTGCTCACATGTTTGGGGATAGTACCATTACTGTTCTTATTTTAGCAGGAATTGTGGTTTCCAGTCTCTTTCAGGCATTGATCTCGATTGTCAAAACCCTCGCAGATACAGAGAATGAATTGCCGTCCATCACCTTCTGGTTAATGGGCAGCTTGGGAAAAGGCACAATGAATGACGTTTATATGATGCTGCCAACCTTGATTATTTCACTAGGAATGATCTATTTTTTCCGTAACCAGATTAATACTCTGGCAGTTGGAGAAGATGAGGCAATTACGATGGGTGTCAATGTACCGCTGGTAAAAATGGTGGTTGTTGTTAGCTCAACATTGATGACAGTGGCAGCCGTCAGCATTTGCGGCATCATCGGCTGGGTTGGCTTGATTGTGCCGCATATTGCCAGGATGATCACCGGTGCTAATTATTCAAAAATTGTGGTAACCTCCTTCCTGATTGGCGGTGCGTTCCTGCTGATTATCGATGATATTATCCGCGGGGTCGAAGGTGTAGAGTTACCGCTTGGCGTTCTAACCGCACTGGTGGGAACGCCAGTCTTTGTGTTCCTGTTATCACGAGTAAAAAAGGGGTGGACATAGTGCTGACTGTTGAAAAATTGAGTTTTTATTATGACCCGGATCGGATGATCTTAAAAAATATTTCGTTTAGTCTGGAAACACAAGATATTCTATGTTTGTTAGGTCCCAATGGAACCGGTAAAACAACCCTGCTACGATGTCTGCTGGCCTTAAATAAAATGAAGAGTGGCAGGATTGAAATTGATGGGTATGATTTAACCAAAGCCAACATAAAAAAAAGAGCTGAAATGATGGCTTATGTTCCACAAGCGACAGTAATGGCTTTTCCTTATGAAGCCCGAGAAATTGTGCTGATGGGGCGGGTCACGCACCTGGCCAGTGGCGGAAGAGCTACAAAAGAAGACTGGAAACAGGTGGATGAAGCCATGGAAAAGCTGGGCATCCGGCATATGAGTCGAGCGTTGTTTAATGAAATGAGTGGTGGTGAACGGCAAATGATCCTGATCGCCAGAGCATTGGTACAGCAGGCGAAAATATTGGTTATGGATGAGCCGACCGCAAATCTTGACTACAGCAATCAGGTGAAAATGCTTCAGGTCATCAAGGACTTGGCTGAGCAAGGGTATTCAATTTTAATGACCTCTCACTTTCCCGATCATGCATTTTTGGCCTGTAACCGAGCAGTGCTGATGAGAGATGGCTATATCATGTCACAAGGGTTGCCAGAAGATATTGTGAACACCGAAAATTTGACAAAACTGTACGGAACACCAGTGTGTGTAACCGAAGCAAAATTGAATTATCAGGACAGGACAATTAAAGTCTGTGTTCCGGTTATGAATTAAGATAACGAAATAGGAAAAAGATAGGAGTAAAAAATGAAAAGATTTAAGCGCATCGCGGCACTATTTTTAGTGATGGTTTGCATTGCAACCTGTTTTTCAGGATGTACAAAAACCACCGCAACGGAAATAAGAGAACCTACCGAACGCACCGTCACGGATATGGCAGGTCGAACCGTTACCCTACCAGCGGAAATAAACAAAATCGGAACCTTCGGTGCGATTGGTGTGTTGAACACATTTGTCGAAACAATGGGAGCCGGTGACAAGATCTGCAACGAGGGTTCGCCATCATTTGTGAAAAGTCCAAGCTGGTCCAAATATCAATATTTATTTGCACCGCAACTGCCAAATTGTCCAGCGTTTCAGGGAGCTGATGGGGAAATATTGATGGAAAATGTCCTGGCAGCCAAACCAGACCTTTGCCTGACCATGGATGCCGCCGTGACACAGCAGCTTGAAGCGCAGGGACTTAATGTGATTCAGCTCTCATGGACAGAGACCGAAGATGTGGAAAAGTGTATTACCTTGATGGGAGAGGTGCTGAATAAAGAAGATGTGGCCAAAGACTATCTGGAGTATTTTGATCAGATGGTGACGGAAGCCGAAAAACTGACGAAAAATATTAAAGAAGAAGACAAGAAAAAAGTGGCCTACGGAACCATCTCAGAATTTACCCAGCCCCATATTATCGCTGAATGGTGGATCCCGGAAGCAGGTGGCATCAGTGTTACCAGTGCCGCCAGAACCGGTACTAGTCAAGAGAAACTGGTTTATACCATGGAGGATCTGCTGCAATGGAATCCGGATGTCATGATTGTTGCCAGTAAAACTGAAAAAGAAGCAATTCAAAATGATGCCCGTCTTGTCGATATTACTGCTGTCAAGAATGGGGCAATCGATGTGATCCCCCGCGTTGCCCATGTTTGGGGGAACCGTACCACAGAACAACCATTGACAATTATGTGGACAATGAATAAGTTATATCCGGAAATCATGACCAACGAGGCGTTGGCTGAAGATATCTCTTATTTTTACAGCCATTTCCTGAAATATGACTTTACTGATGAGCAAATAAAAGAAATTATCAGTTAAAGATGAAAACTAAAATGAGTAGCAAAGGAAGGAAAACATATGAATAGAAATTTAACATCGGATCAGGCTCTTGAGCTGATGAAAAAGGCCAGAGATCCAAGAAATGCCCAGGTGCTATTTCACCAGGCCTCAGAAATAAGAGATCAAGAGATCGGACGTCGTTTGTGGTGGACTTCTGGTTCAGGAGGTATTTTCCCATGTACGGTTACACCACGCTGTTCATATTGTACCTTTTGTACGGATAAACTATTTCCCATTGACACGCTCCTAAAAAGCCTGGAACAAATTGAAAATCTTGGTCTCCAGCAGTTTCACATTAGTGGTGGAACTGATTTACAGAGCGGTTATGACGAGCAGATTTTAGCGATGGTGCAGTTGATTCAAGCACGTTCAGGACTGAAACTGGAAATCAATCTCGGTCCCTCTTTTAAAAAGCAAACAGTGATCGAGCTAAAAAAAATGGGAGTGGACAGTATTACCAGTTCACTGGAGTCTAATTCGCCTGAAGTTTTCAGCCGCGCAAAGCCTGGTGATAGTCTGGACCGTCGTAGAGAGCTACTGCAATTTTGTGAGGAAGTGGATATGCCCAGTCGTTCGATGATGTTGGTGGGGTTGGGAGAAACAGATCAGGAGAGAATTGAGCATCTATTTTTTCTAAAACAGTTCAGTAAACTCTATCAGCTTCGGATTTCCCGTTTTATGCCGTTTCCGGGAACCGCTTTTCAGAATAAGCCACGGTGTTCGCCATGGGAGACGGCTCTTGTAACAGCCATGGCACGGTTGATTCTGCCGAATATTGAGATCAGTTTGGCGGCCGGCAACAATGTAGATGATATTCCCCTTTGGTATATGGCAGGCGGTGGCAATCAGTTAATGGGCGTTTCGATTGCCAAGCAGAAGCCGTTGCCAGCGCTGGATGTAGATGTTTATGAAATTGGCGAAAATGCTTTTGTGGTGGATAAACGAAAACAGCTGGAACGTATACTAGAGGCAATGCAGCTGAAAGTTTCAAATCAAATGCCTGACCACAAAATAAATTTAAAGGGCTGAGGCAACTTAGTGACTTTCCTGGTTGAAAAACAGAAGGAGGTGTGGATTGGTCATTGAACAAAAACAACAACCGGCTGTAAAAGTGATCGTCGGAGCTGGGATTATTTTAATTCTGCTTTTTTTTATTTCGCTGATGCTAGGAAGATACCAGGTGAGCTTAGGAGACATGGGCGCTGTTTTTTATGCCAAGATTCTTGGAATCGAATGTCCGGTTTCGGAAATGATACAGTCCGTGATATGGAAGGTTCGAATCCCCAGAATATGTGCCGCTATTTTAATCGGAGGGGCTCTGTCAACAGCGGGGGCTACCTATCAGGGTCTGTTTAAAAACCCGATGATCTCACCGGATATTCTGGGCGCTTCAGCGGGGGCGGGTTTTGGCGCAGCGATGGCGATATTGCTGTCTTTGCCTTTTATCTTTATTCAGTTTTCAGCATTTGCATTTGGTTTATTGGCAGTGAGTTTAGCCTGTCTGATCTGTAAAATTGTGAGCAGAGGAAAAGATGCGCTGCTGATTTTGGTATTATCCGGGATGATTGTGGCAACATTTTTTTCATCGCTGATAACGCTGCTCAAATATATCGCTGATCCTCAAAGTAAGCTGCCGGAAATAACCTATTGGTTAATGGGTGGATTATCTACCGTATCGGCAGGTGATGTCTGGATGATGCTAGTGCCCTTCACGATTGGTATTGTGCCACTGTTTTTATTGCGGTGGCAGCTCAATGCCATGGCCTTTGGTGATGAAGAGGCTAAAGCAATGGGTCTGAATACAAAAAGATTACGGGGAATTTATATTGTTTCGGCCACCCTCCTGACAGCAGCAGCAGTCGGAGTCTGTGGCATGATTGGCTGGATTGGTCTGGTTATTCCCCACTTAACAAGGATGTTGGTGGGACCAAACCATAAGTATCTGATACCGGCGTCTTTTTTAATGGGCGGTATTTTTCTGTTGCTTGTGGATGATCTGGCACGGACCCTGTTTACGGTGGAAGTGCCCCTAGGGATTCTGACTTCCATCATTGGCGCACCATTTTTTGTATATCTTTTATTAAAGAGAAAGAAGGGCTGGGTATGAAATTTGAAGCAAATGACATTCGGGCTGGCTACGAAAACCTGGATATTGTCCAGGATGTATCCTTTTCAGTAACAAGCGGAGAAGTGCTCTGTTTGCTGGGACCTAACGGGGTCGGGAAAACCACGTTGTTCAAATCACTGTTGGGGTTTCTGCCCCTCCATGGCGGTGTGGTGCTTATCGATGGACAGCCCTGTGATTATAATGACTGTAAGAAACAGGCAACGTTGATTGGCTATGTGCCGCAGCTACATGAACCGCCGTTTCCATTCGAGGTTCTGGATGTGGTGGTTATGGGCGGAATCGGCCAGATGAATCTTTTTTCAGGACCCAACAAGGAAGAGTATCAAAGAGCCGAAGACATTTTAGCAATGCTTGGGGTAGCCTTTCTGGCGAACAAAGTTTATACCGAAGTCAGCGGTGGTGAACGTCAAATGGTACTGATTGCCAGAGCCCTGATGCAGGAACCTAAATTTTTGATGATGGATGAACCCACCTCAAACCTGGACTTTGGTAACCAGATGCGGGTACTTCAGCAGGTTAGGATGCTGGCAGACAAGGGGATGGGGATTATTATGACGTCCCATTTTCCCGATCATGCTTTTATGTGCTGCACAAAGGCCGCTGTTATGTGCCGGGATACCAGCTTTAAAGTGGGATCGGTGGAGGAAATCATTACCGAAGAAACGTTGCAACAAGCCTATGGCATCCGGGTGAAAATTGCAAATGTGGATATGGAGGAAGAAGAAACAGGAACGATTACGACCTGTTTACCGATGTTGAATACCATCAGAATTTCCCGAGAAGTGAGGCAGTTTAATGAAACGGCTTGATGGTGGTTACGAAAAAATATTGAAATTATATCAGGATGAAGGATTAAATGTGGGCCGTCTTGAAGGAATCAGTTTTGGCGGAAAATGGACAACCGTTTTTGGTGGCTTAAATCAAAGCGGCATGGCTTTTAATTTCACTGGTGAACACAGTGTTTATGGAGAGGTTGATCCAGCTCCGCTGATTAAACTCCAGTGGTTGGTGGGGAAACCGCTGACGTATCTGGCTGAGTATTTATCAGATCAGGAAGATATTCTGTATCGGTCGCTCTATCTGGCAGTATTAAATGCATTGTCTGTTCCCATCAATCGATGGGAACGATTGATCAGCCGGGGATTTTCATTTGTTAGCAAAGAGGACCAATTTGATTTTGTCAAAAAGGATGATTTTGTGACGGTTATCGGTGCCGGGGGTGTGGTTGCAAACCTAAGTAAGCAGTGTAAAATGGTACATGTGCTGGATATGCGGCCTAAAAATGCCCTGGAGAATATTTTTGTTGGAGAGGAAATCAGTCGGGGGCCGGCAGGGCTGAGCTTCCACGCACCATCCGAAAGTTCGGCATTGCTGGCTCAGTCAGATATTGTCTTTATGACTGGCTGTACCTTGATCAACGGAACCATTTTTGACTTGCTGCCGATGATTAAAAAAGCCCGGGTGATCGGGGTTTTTGGGCCAAGTGCCATGCTGGCAGCAGATTTTCTCGCTGATTTGGGTATCAATTATATTCAAACTGTCAAAATAGCCGATCCAGAGTCCCTGAAAAGCTGGATGATCGATGGATCAGGGATCCGGATACCGGAAAACATCATGGATAATTATATGATCAAGATTTAAAAAGCTATGAAAAGAAGGAGAAAAGTCTGAAACAAACTCAAGTATTAGATGAACTTAATATTGAGCATAGCAAACAAACCATTTTGCAGATGGTCAAAAAAAGGTATTCGTAGAATGATCAGGTACCAGTAAGGATCTGGTAACCTTGA
>JAQUWM010000148.1 GCA_028692885.1 Acetobacterium sp.
ATTTAAAGCTGGCGCGACGTTTTTTTTCCCAGTCAGAGGCCGACTGGCTCTGCTCGCTGCCGGCCGAAAAACAGACCAGCGGTTTTTATGATCTCTGGGCGCTTAAAGAAGCCTATATGAAGTACACTGGAAAGGGATTCGGACTGCCGATGGATGGATTTCAGATCGACTGTCACAATGAAGAGAAAATCAATCCGGGGATGGCCATCTTGGCAGACGGAAAAAGAGTGCCGGTGGTGATTAAAGATTATCCTGACCTGGCAGACTATGTTTTATGGGGCGTCACCGAAACCATTGGTTTTCAGGAAAAAATTGAATGGATCCGGTTGTGGGAGGGAAGCAATTGAAATTGACAAGGCATCAAAAGGAAAAACTGTTAACCGTATTTACGACCTTTTTTAAAATTGGGCTGTTCACCTTTGGTGGCGGCTATGCCATGATCCCCCTGATTGAATATGAAATCGTGGAACGCCATCACTGGATTGAAAGCAAGGATATCCTGGATATTTTTGCCATTGCCGAGGCAACTCCTGGGGTAATTGCTGTCAATACGGCCACCTTTGTCGGTTATAAGGTCGCCGGCTTTTGGGGTTCACTGTTGGCCACCCTGGGGGTGGTGATCCCCTCATTGACGATTATCAGTTTGATTGCCCTATTTTTCCAGGAGTTTCAAAGCCTGGAGTGGGTGGGCTATGCCTTTAAAGGTGTTCGGGCCGGGGTCGTTGTTTTAATTCTGGGAGCCGTGGTTAAAATGGCCCAAAAGGGAGAATACACGCCGCTGACGGTGCTGATTTTAATTTTGACCTTTGGACTGGCTTCATTTACTGACATCAATATTATTTATCTGCTGCTGGGCGGTGCGGTGACGGGACTGATTTATCAGCTGGGGTTAAATCGAAAAACTTTAAATTCAAAAAAAAATGAGGAGGATAAATAATGTACCTGGATCTATTTATCACCTTTTTTAAAATCGGTTTATTCACTATTGGTGGCGGTTACGCCATGATTCCGTTGATCCAACAGGAGGTGGTAGCCCACGGTTGGCTGACACTGCTGGAACTGACGGACTTTATTGCGGTGGCGGAGTCCACCCCCGGGCCCTTTGCAGTCAATATAGCCACCTTTGTTGGTATGGAAATGGGCGTGCTTCCGGGAGCGCTATTGACAACCACGGCGGTGGTTCTGCCCTCGTTTATCATTATCCTTTTTATTGCCAAAGTGTTTACTAATTTTCAGCAGAATAAATGGGTTCAGGGAACCCTTTACGGGATGCGGCCGGTGGTGATTGGCCTGATTGCCGCAGCGGTTTGGTTGCTGATGTCGACCGGGTTTATTGGCGAGGGCGTCGAAATCCATTCAGTGGGTGATTTTTTTGCCGCTCTCCAATATCTGGAAATTATTATTTTTGTGATTGGTAGTTTTGTTTATTTCAGATTTAAACTACATCCGATCAAATTAATACTGATTTCAGCGGCTTTGGGGATGTTGTTTTTTGGCGTATTGCCGATGTTTTTTTAATTGATAGGATCTATTGTTTGGCAGTAGGTCTTATTTTTTTGCAAAAATTTACAACGTTAGAAATTTTTTTCAGGAGTCAGCTTAAATAATAATTAAACCGGTCGCCTCGTCACATGATTATCACAAAGACATGATAAATTAATAAAAATTGACACAAAGATGTCATAATCGTTTGCTATGATAAACAAAAAGGAGGAATTGAGATGACTGTTATCATTAATGTATTAACTGCCTGGTTAAGCGTCATTTTTGCCGTTTTACTGGCAATCATCTATTTATTGCGAATCGTCAATAAGGGACAAAGAAAAAATAAATTTATCGCCAGGATTAACCGAAATCTGAGAAATTCACATAAAACAATGGGAATCGCTTTTGTGGGGACCGCCTGTATTCATGGGCTCTGTTCCTCGGGCACCATTTTGTCATTTAATTTTGGAACCCTGTGCATGGTGATGGGGGTGCTGTTGGGGTTAACCTATATACTGAGAAAATTGTTATCGGGAAAGTGCGCCTGGATCAAACCGCATCGCTGGTTAACCGTGGTGTTGATTGTATTCCTAGGGATCCATCTCTGGGAGGTGGGCGGAATCATGGGGCCGGAAGCTTTTTTTAACAGTGCCTTAAAAGAAGTGGAGACTTCAGTGGCGAAATTGTATGGCACTCAAACAGTATCGGCAAGTGAAGTGAAGGATCAAACGGACCTGGTAACGGTTGAAAATTCAAGTTCGGCTGAAAGTATGCCAGCAACGACAACGGATTCGGCGGTGACAGATACCGTGGTGAACAAAGCTAATTTGTTTTTAGGAAGCGTTGATTTGAAGGATGGCACCTATATTGGCGTAGCAGAAGCTTACGGACCGGAGCTGACGGTCAGTGTAACGGTGGCCGAAAATGTGATTACCGCTGTGCAGGTAGTCTCTCACAACGAAAACAATGTTAAGTATTATGGCAAGGCCATTGATGCGGTACCGGCAGCCATTATCGCCGCGCAGACGCCGTTAGTTGACACGATTTCAGGCGCAACCTATACATCAAACGGGATTATGCAGGCGGTTATCAATGCTCTGGCGCCAGCGGTGGTTTCCGGAACGCTGCCCAGCCTGTAAAAGTTTAGGATAATTGCTCAAATTATTGAAAGTCTTTTCGATGAGCTTATTGATCAATTTAATACCCTACCGATAAATTTGCTGCTAAGCCAAATTTATTGGTAGGGTGTTTTTTTGATTAAAAAAACTTCTTCAATATTTTGAAGAAAAAGGGGTAATACTATTAACAGAGCAAACGGATATTAAAATAAAAAAAGAGGAGACAATTGATGAAAGATAAGATTTTTGGGGTATTGCAGCGGGTCGGACGTTCCTTCATGTTGCCCATTGCCTTATTGCCGGTGGCCGGACTGCTTTTGGGGATCGGCGGATCATTTACCAATGAAACGATGCTCGAATCCTACAATCTGATGGGGGTGATGGGTCCGGGAACCATTGCAAATGATATTCTCAGTATCATGCTTGCTGCTGGTAATATTATCTTTGCAAATCTGCCCATTATCTTTGCTATGGGTGTAGCCATTGGGATGGCAAAACAAGAAAAAGCAGTGGCAGCGCTGGCTGGCGTAATTGGATTTTTTGTCATGCATGCAGTCATCGCTGCGCTGATTAAAATTACCGGTACTTATACGCCAGAAACCTTGTTAATCGCTAATAATTTGGGGCAAATGGCGGCCGAGAATAGCGGCAGTTCGTTTGTCCCGATTATCGCAAACAAGATGTTGCCAAGCGGTTCAATTTCTGATATTGTCGGAATTACATCGCTGCAAATGGGTGTATTTGGTGGGATTTTAGTTGGATTGGTAACCGCGGCTCTGCATAACCGATTTTATAAGGTCGAGTTTCCGCCAGTGGTATCATTTTTTGGAGGTACGCGTTTTGTGCCCATTATTACGGCAATCACCTTTTTATTTATTGGTGGGATCATGTTCTTTTTCTGGCCATTTATTCAAAACGGTATTTATGCCATCGGCGGTTTGGTCATTGCATCGGGATATTTTGGCACCTTCATTTATGGATTTATTGAACGAGCTTTAATTCCCTTTGGGTTGCATCATGTTTTTTATCTTCCTTTCTGGCAAACCGGATTGGGTGGATCAATGGTCGTGGATGGTGTTCTGGTTGAAGGTGCTCAAAACATCTTCTTTGCTCAATTGGCAAGTCCGGATGTTGCCCACTTTTCAGTGGAAGCGACCCGTTTTATGTCGGGAAAATTCCCGTTTATGATTTTCGGATTACCAGGGGCCGCCTTGGCTATGTACAAATGTGCCAAAACCAATAAACAGAAGGCGGTTGGAGGGTTGCTGATATCAGCGGCGCTAACGGCGATGATCACTGGGATTACTGAACCAATTGAATTTACGTTCTTATTTGTGGCACCATTTTTATATGTTATTCATTGTGTCTTTGCCGGCCTGTCCTATATGTTTATGCATATGCTCAATGTCGGGGTAGGAATGACCTTTTCAGGTGGGATTATTGACCTTACCCTATTTGGTATTCTCCAGGGAAATGCCAAGACCAACTGGATCTATATTGTCATTGTTGGGGTCGGCTACTTTATTCTCTACTACTTTTTATTTAAGATCTTGATCAATAAATTTAATCTCAAAACCCCCGGTCGGGAGGAAGAGGATGAAGAAACCAAGCTCTATACCCGGGCCGATTATGAAAAAGCAAAAAATAAAGGCCAGAATCAGAGTGTTGGATCCAGTGATCCCGGCTCGGCAATGATTGTCGACGGGTTAGGTGGGAAGACGAACATCAGTGATCTGGACTCATGTGCAACCCGACTTCGAGTGACGGTGTTGAATGGCGAAAAGGTTGATGAAAATATCCTT
>JAQUWM010000041.1 GCA_028692885.1 Acetobacterium sp.
TCAGGAAAGTATTTTTGGATTCTTTCCCACTCTTCATCCTTTAGTTCGTAGCGTCTCCTGATCACCGTCATTTTCATCACCCTCACACATTATTGTTTATTTTGTAATGTTCTTCTGGAATCTCAATATTTTCTGGATTTTCTACATTACCTTACATATTATACACTATCTTGTAATATTATGACTTGATCAACACGCCCTAGCAGGAACAACAATAAATTTTAATAAGAATCAGAATCTTTATTATGATAGTATTGATCGTGGATTTAGTGGACATGAGTATTTAGGTTTATACAATAACAAAAGTGTCCGGGCGATTGGTAAAATCACAGATATCATTGTTGCAGAAAAGAAAAACAATCAATTGGAGTTTACCATTGAAAAAGGAGAGCTGACAGAAGAAATGAAAAAGAAAATAAACGATGCAATCATAGATGGCTTAAATTATGGATATATGTTAGAACATAATCGTTATTTTTTTGTAGATAAGTTTTATGATACAGATTTTAAAAAGGTAACACCATATGCACCAAGAGGATCAAGGATGTTTGATTTGACCGAAGTCCTGGAAATTGATACTTTACCAGAAACCCAACAAATAGCAGATTTATTAAAAAAAGCGACTTGGGAGTAAAATGGTATAAAGCTAAAAAACAAGAACTTTGGGGCACTATTTAAAGGTCTAAAAAGTTGGATTTCTTTTTGATGATAAAAAACCTATTTTAAAAGTAATTGAAGATATGATACAAATAATTCAGATATATACATTAAAAAACAACTTGTACCATAATTGTCCATATAGGTGTGATATTTTATTATTACTTGAAAGATAAAAACATTTTTGCTAAAATGTAAGATTTTTTCAAATGATAATCGCTTAAGCGAAAGGAGAATGATGATGGATAATTTAGTGCTGATTATTGATAATTCTTTTAGTATGGATCAAAGTATTTCGAATAATGGAGGATTGACTCGGCTTGAACTAGTAAAAAGACAGTTAGATGATTTATTACAGACAAATAATATCTATGAATCTGTATCGGTTTTTACATTTGAGCATACGGCGGACCTTTTGGGAAGTTATTGTCTCATGCGTCGTTATGGGTTTTGTGAAGAGCGGGGCAGTGGGTGGGATAAAATCGGATTGCAGTGTGAACTATACCAGCTACCAGCACCACGAATTGATAATTATGACGACAGCATCAGGGTGGTACTTTTTGGACATGTTGAATTCAAGGCGATGGATGCATCAGAACGTTTAAGAGCGTGCTACTTACATGCTTGTCTACAATATATAAAAAATGATCATCTAACAAATGCTTCACTCAGATATCGATTTGGATTGGAAAAATCAAATAGTGCAACGATCTCTAGAATCATTAATGATAGTGTGGAAAAAGGTTTGATCAAATTAGTAGATGATACCGTTGGAAATAAAGCGCGACAATATGAACCATATTGGGCGTAAGAGTTCTGAATATGAACGGTGTCTTTACATTGAATAAATCAGAACCTATGTAATAGATGGAGTTAATTTTGCCCTAAATTTGTTTGCTGGTTGTTTGCAGAAATAGTGATATAGCTAATCAAAAAAACTGCAAATCCCATTGCAAAGGGATTTAATTTGTTAGATTTGTTTGCTGATTGTTTGCATAAATGTGAAATCAGCTGATTTGGAATGGACAATACATATAAAGCTAAAAAGCTGTAAACAGAAGTATCGGATCAAAAGATAAAGATTTTTTGCCATTTTATTAGCGGTTCAAGCCAGTTGTTATTACAAGACAACTTGTAATAAATTGAGCATTAATTTGTTCAAGAGATTGGTTCATTGAAAACATTTAGTTGTTGTACCCACAACAGCCGAGGCCGGCGTACAGATAAAAAGATCCGGCTAACCACTTCTTACGAAGAAGCCAGACAGATCTTTCCAAAACGGCAACCGGCTAAGCCGGCTGCCTGAGCTATAATTGATTATCAACAGCGGTAAATTAGGCAGTTACAGCCTGCTGGCCCAATCTAAACCTTGTCAATATGGTTTATTGATAGCAAATACGTCGTTTGCTATTTTTGAGAGGTATTATGGGATCAGTAGTTATCACATCGCATTTTTATAGATTTGAATAACATCTTCCAATTTTGCAATTCTCGGATTTGTAAAGTTACAGATATCTTTCATGGCATTTGTAGCCATCAGTTCAAAGTCTTTTTCCTTTGCCCCCAGCTCTGCTAAACCAGCTGGAATGCCAACATCCAGAGAAAGCTGAGTAATCGCATCCAAGCCTTTTTCGGCAGCATCTCGAATGGAAAGGCCTTCAATATTTTCACCTAATGCGACCGCAATATCAGCTAATCGTTGCGGATTACTGATTAAATTAAAGCGTTGGACATGAGGCAGTAAAACGGCATTACATACGCCATGGGGAAGGTCATAGAGACCACCCAGCTGATGCGCCATTGCATGAACGTAGCCCAGGCTGGCGTTGTTAAATGCCATACCACCTAATAATTGGGCATAAGCCATATTGTTTCTTGCTTCAAAATTTTCGCCATTGGCAACGGCCTGACGTAAGTTTTCGCCAATCAGTTTTATCGACATCAAGGCCGCAGAGTCGGTCACGGGTGTGGCGATGGTTGACATATAGGCTTCCACTGAGTGTGTTAAGGCATCCATTCCAGTCGCGGCGGTTAAACCAGCTGGCATCCCCATCATTAGTACGGGATCATTGATTGAAATTTTAGGGGTATACTTCCAGTCGGCAAGTGCCATTTTAACATGGGTCTCCGAGTTTGTAATAACGGCAAAGCGGGTTATTTCACTGGCTGTACCAGCGGTAGTGTTAATTGCAATTAACGGAGCCATAGGATTTTTACTTTTATCAACGCCTTCATAATCTCTAATGTTACCACCATTGCCAGCAACAATACCAATACCTTTAGCACAGTCATGGGAAGAACCGCCCCCCAGTGAAACTAATAAATCACACTTCTCATCTTGAAATATTTTGAGTCCATCATGAACATTTTTATCGGTTGGGTTTGGATGAACACCATCATAAATCACGGCACTTAGTCCAGAATTTTCAATGATTTCTTTAATTTGATTAGCAATACCCATTTTGTTCATGCCCGGATCAGTAACGATTAACGCCTTTTTTAAACCGAGTCCTGCTGCTTGTGGACCAACTTCTTTGACGGAACCTGGACCCATTAAATTTACAACCGGCATAAAATACCCAAACACTTGATCTGCAATAGCCATAATAAAATCCTCCTAAATAGTTTTGATTATTAACTTTCTTACACAGATAACAAGAGCAATATTCATGCCAAATTTTTCGGAATACTTAGAATTAGTGTTTTCATTAGTCGTTGCGAAGGCTTTTACAACCATTACTGGTAGTATATAAGAGGTGGATCGGATATTATCGGGTTATCTGAAGCTGGAAAATTCTTTATTTGATGCTTGTGTCGAATAAATTAAAAGATAAAAGAAGTGTTGTAAAAACCGACAATAAAAAAAATAATTGTTGTTTTTTACAACACTGTTGTCTTTTTAAACGTTTTCTTAAGCGCGATGAAGACAATACCTTTTAAAAAGGACAGCCTTTTTTGTATTTTTTTAATTTTGAATATAATGTGCTTCTGTTTATCTCTAAAATCCTGGCGGCTTTAGTCATATTTCCATTACAGGCATTGATACAGTTCAATATCGCTTTTTCCTCCCATTCTTCGAGAGAACACATGTCATACACCGGCTCAGACCGGAAAAAATGAGGTTGTTTTTTTTCTAAGTCTTCAGTCTCGAAATTAAACGTGATATTGCCATCCATGTTGACAATATTCTCGATACAATTTTCCATTTCGCGGACATTTCCGGGCCAACTATAACCGATTAGTTTTTGATAGAGATCATGTCTCAACCTTGGTATCGGTTTGCCTAATTTATCGGCCTTAACGCTTAAAAAATAGTTTATCAGCAGTTCGACATCGCCGATTCGTTCTCTCAGTGGTGGGACATATAGAGGAATGACACTTAATCGATAATACAAATCTTCACGGAAGGTTCCCCTAACAATTTCATTTTTTAAGATCTTATTTGTTGCGGCAATAATTCTGACGTCAACCTTAATACTTCTATTTGAGCCCAGCCTTGAAACACGCCCCTCTTGTAATACTCTTAAAAGACTTACCTGCATATCCAAGGGCATCTCACCGATTTCATCTAAAAGCAAGGTTCCACCATTGGAGATTTCGAATTTTCCAGGACGGCCGCCTTTACTGGCACCAGTAAAAGCGCCTTCTTCATAACCGAAAAATTCACTTTCGATTAAATTTTTGGGGATACCGCCGCAATTGATGGCGACAAAACTGTTGTTCCTGCGGTTGCTGTTGTTATGGATTGCCTGAGCAATAAGTTCTTTTCCGGTTCCGCTTTCACCTTGAATGAGCACGGTAGAGGGACTATTGGAGATGCTTTTTGCCTGACTTTTCAATTTTAATATTTCGTTACTTTCTCCGATTATATCGTCAAAGGTGTAAGTGGCAGATAGACCGGCATACTTATTGACCGAATTATAGACGTTTTGGATATCCTTGAATATTGCTACCATTCCAATGATTTCTTCAGTGCGATTTTTTATCGGATAAACGTTTAAATCGAATCGCTTCTCTTTTTTATTGACAAGTACGATAATCTCTTTATTTTCATATTTTTTTCCTTTTCTTAGGGTATCCAGGATTGCTTCCCAGTCTTCTAAAACAAGGTCTGATTTTTTATTTAGCACTGCTTGTTCGTTTAAACCCAGCATGATGCAGAGGCTATGATTGATCGCTTTAATCACGCCATCGGTGTCTGTCGCCAGAATACCCGAATTGATTGAATTCATAATCTTGTTCAAATACTGATAGGTATTAAATAATTCAGTTTTATTTTTTTCAGCCTTGAGTTGGTTTTCAATTGATTTTACAGCTGCAATGGCAAGACCTAATGTATGCGGATGTTTTCGCTGGCATCTTCCAGTTAAATTGAGACAACCAATGATATCACCATCTTCGCTGCGAATAACCGCAGCGGAGCAAGTCCAACAATAAAAGGCCGTTAGATAATGATCTTCGCCAGAAGTTTGAATTGAACAATTCTCATAAAGTGCTGTGCCCATAGCATTTGTACCAGCACTCGGTTCACTCATGTCGGCACCAACAACAACCGATATTTTTGCCAGCTCTTCGATGATCTCTTCATCCCCGATGATCGAAAGAATGATGCCATCCTTATCGGTAAAATAGATGGCAAATTCTGATTTATTTAAGACGCTATAAATTATCTTAATAAAAGGATCGGCAACTTTTAATAGTTCTTTATTTCGTTCCAGAATGAGATGCAATTCTTCGCCGCGGATCATCTTTGTCGGAAAGGTTCCGCTTTTTTCTACCCCATATTCAATACATCGTTTATGTGATCGCTGGATTAATTCACTATGTTTGTCTGCATTATACATCCGATATAGCACCTCCGTATATTTTTGGCTGAAATCGTCATTGATTTAAATATTCAGTAATTAGGCGTTCATTTTTTTAATTATAATTTTTCCCCACATTGATTGCAATACTGAGATCCGCTGGCGTGGTGTGAATTTCCACAGCTTGGACAGTTGTGAAGCGGAGAGGGTGCTGTTTTTTTAGAAACATTGGAAAGCTCACTGGTGATAATACCAGTGGGCACAGCAATAATACCATAACCCACCAGCATCAAGGCGCTGGCAAGAAATTTGCCCAGTTCGGTTTGGGGAGAGATATCCCCGTAGCCAACTGTCGAGATGGTTACAACGGCCCAGTACATCGACTCGGGAATGCTGACAAAGCCATGTTCAGGACCCTCAATGACGTACATCAGTGATCCCACGATAATGATAATAAACAAAAGGGTGAAGAGAAAGACGCTTATTTTTGTTTTGCTGGCACGAAGCGCTTTTAACAAGGCTCCCGATTCGTCGATATAGCGACCCATTTTAAAAACGCTAAACAGTCTGAACAGGCGGAGGATCCGTACAATTGGAAAGAAACCGCCAAACGAAACAAAAAAACTGAGATAAATAGGAGCAATGGCAATAAAATCGACAATGCCATAAAAGCTAAAAAGATAGTCTCGTTTTTTAGGTGTGACGATAAGACGAAGTCCGTACTCAATGGCAAAGATAACCAGAAAAAAATCTTGTAACAGGGAAATGGCATTTCCCAGGATCGCATGAATGGAGGCAACACTATCAATGATAATTAAAAAACAACTGATCAAAATGGAAAAGATCAGGGCAATATCGAAAGCACGACCGAGGCGTGTGTCAATGCCGTAGATAATCCGATTCAGCTTTTCTTTCCAGTCTATATGAGTTTGCATTAAATCCTCCCTTATAAGCGATGAAAAGCGTTTGTAAAAGGCAAGAAACACTTTAAATTTTGCGATAATAAAATAGTATTCAGCGCCGCTTCAGATTAGTTGATAATTTAATAACAGAGAGCTAGCATAGCTTACTGTTGTCAGTTTTCGAAGCTGTGGAGCTAGGATCTTACTCTTATCAAACCAATAAAAAGGCCTGTGCAAATGGCGCAGGCCTTTTTATTATTGTTTTAAACGATTATTACCCGGTCAGGGGCTGGGAATAGCAGTGAGATCATCGAGATTCATGGATGAAAAATCAGTAAACACAACATTGGACGGCGGGGTAAACTGGCTGTCGGCGATGTTATCGGCAGAAATATCTGTGACCACCGAACTCATCGTCAAGCTACCGTTGCTGAGAATCTCAGTTTTAAGGGGTACGCCATACTTGGTTGAAAACCACATCCGCATATCAACGGTGCCACTTTGCCCATCATTTTCGGTGGTTTCGATATAGATCACTTTTTCGCCATCCAGGGTTTCCACTCGGGCGACCACGTTTTCAGGAAAAACATCAGTGATGTCATCAATGCTGGTAACCCCTTCATCGAGGTTTAGATCGCCCAGGTCGGTGGTCATGTTCTGATCTTTAAAAGAAAACCCGGTCGTCTGACCTTCGGTGTACTGATAGGTCATCCCTTCGGCGGCATTATAAATGGTAATCTGTTTGTCGATATCTGGCATTTCCATTTCCATCCGGAAGTTATCGCCTTTGGTAAAGGTGGTTGAGGTGGTATCCAAGCTGTCGGCCATCGTGGTTTTGGTGGTCATTTTAAGGGAATCTGGATAGTTGAAATTCAAGCTGCTCAGGAGCGCCGCACCGCTGAGGCTTTCATCCAGGGTAGTGGTTTTCTCTCCATCGGTTTGGCTTTGATCAGTTTTGGCAGCATCATTGCCACCGCAACCGGCGAGCATGAATACAGACAACACAACTAAGAACATGATTAAATATTTGGTTTTCTTCATTTTATTGACCAGTCCTTTCTTTCATTCCTGATCTACTATATACCCCGAAAAAACGGAATAAACACAGAAATGAAAAATAATTATTATAAGAGTTGAATTACATATTTAATGCAGGGGCGATCAGGGATCCCGCCCCTTGAAATAGTCTATTCAAGGTATATAGTCATTTAATGAAATCCTAAATCTTTTTTAGGTATAATGGCAAAAATCGAAGTCACCCTGGTATTAAGGGTGATGACATCAGAAAAAATAACGACAGAAAAGGAATGCTTATGTTTATCATTGATCTATTTGTAAAAACTGCTCTGGAAACCCTTTATTTTACTGGGATCATTATCTTGGCCGGACTGCTCCTTGGGGTTCTGGAAACCCAGTCCAACCGTAATTTTCAGAAAAGTCTGGGAAGAAACGCAATCATGGTCACTGGTGTGATTGGCACTCCGATACACGAGCTCAGCCACGCCCTGATGGCGCTGATCTTTGGCCATCAAATAACGGCCATCAAATTGTTTCAGCGGCCGGATCAGGATGGAGTGATGGGTTACGTCAATCACGCCTATAATGCTAAAAATATTTATCACCAGGTGGGCAATTTTTTTATCGGTATCGCTCCGATATTTGGCGGGCTGCTAGTGATCATTGCCCTGATGGGATTACTGATGCCCGAGGTGTTAGGAAGCTTTATGGTCGTGGTAAGCCAGGGGATGGCGGTAGAAAACCTGAGTATGGCTGCGGTTACAGGTATTTTTACGGCTTATCTGGAACTGGTGAAGTTGATTTTTTCCGGAGATAACCTTCAAAACATCAGCTTTTATCTGTTTTTGTTTGTGGCAATTTGTATTTCCTCTCATATTTCTTTGAGTCCGGCGGATATTAAAGGGGCTTTCAAAGGTCTGAGCTTTATTTTTCTGATCATGTTGATTCTGAATGCCGTCGGTTTACCCCGTTCGATTCTGGTCGTTGATGTCCTGAAATATAATCTTCTGATGACTTCATTTTTAATGATTGCGGTCATCTTTTCGCTGATCACCTTTTTTATCAGCCTGATCAGTCGAATTTTTGCCCGATAAACTTACCAGAAAACGAAAAACCATCCGAATCGTCAACGGATGGTTTTTTGTTGTGTCGGGTCGGTAAAAATTTCGCCGATCCTCGCAATAATCTTTGTAATTTTGTTGTTGCTCATATATAATATCAGCATGAGAAGATAACAATCGAAGGGAGCTTTGCCAATTTAGAGTTGCATGCAAATCCAGAAAATGAAAAACAAAGGGTTTGGCTTTTGTAAATGTCAAAAGAGCGTCGGATTCCGGTGGCTTAAAATTTAATTGTAAAAGAAATGGAGAGAAACGATGAATAATAAGGTTAAAAAAATTGGAATCTTAACCGGTGGTGGCGATTGTCCTGGTTTGAATGCCGTAATCCGGGCGGTGACGAAAGCTGCCATTGCCAATTATGGTTATGAGGTGATTGGTTACAAGTTCGGGTATCGGGGTCTTTATAAAAATGATTTTATTAAATTGGATGCCCGCAGCGTTTCAGGAATTCTGCACAAAGGCGGCACGATCCTATACAGCTCGAACAAGGACAATCTTTTTGACTATCAGGTCGAAGAAAATGGCCAGTCTGTTAGAAAGGATGTTTCCGATGTGGCGGTGGAAAACCTAAAAAAAGAAGGTGTCGATGTACTGGTAATTCTGGGTGGCGATGGCACGCTAACCAGCGCCAGGGATTTTGCCCGGAAAGGGGTTAATGTCATTGGCGTGCCCAAAACCATCGACAATGATCTGTCTCAAACCGATGTCACTTTTGGGTTTAATTCGGCGGTGGATGTGGTCGTCGATGCTCTTGACAAGCTCCATACCACCGCCGAATCCCACCATCGGATTATGATTTTGGAAGTCATGGGTCGAAACGCTGGTTGGATTGCTCTTCACGCCGGAATTGCTGGATCTGCGGACGTGATTCTGATTCCAGAAATCCCTTTTTCCCTGGATACGATTGTCGCAAAAATGAGTGAGCGCAGTCAGCGGGGTTTGCCATTTAGCATTATCGTGGTATCCGAGGGAGCGATGGAAAAGGGCGGCGAGCTGACGGTTTCGAAAATCGTCAATGATTCGCCCGACCCCGTCCGTCTCGGCGGAATCGGTAATAAGCTGGCGTTGGCGCTGGAAGCAAGAATATCCGATCATGAAATTAGAAATACGGTTTTGGGTCATCTTCAGCGGGGTGGGATTACCTCAGCTTATGATCGGCTCTTATCGACCCGTTACGGGGTGGCTGCGGTGGAACTTATTGCCCGGGGCAAGTTCGGGAGTATGGTGGCCCTCCAGGGTGGGAAGATGACCGATGCCCCGCTGGAAGTGGTGATCGGCAAAAATAAACAGGTCGATGTTAATTCGGAGCTGATCCAGGTAGCCAAAAGTCTGGGCGTTTCCTTCGGCGAATAAGTAAGTCCTAGGTGTTTTGGGGAAGGTCGTATCGCTTAATCGCAGCGCTTGGTTTTTGGCAAAAAAATGGCTAGACTGAAAAATTATTTTCGATCTGGCCATTTAAGGAACTCATCGCCGTTTGGCAAAAGGTGGGCTAAGGATTAAAAGAAAAGGATTGATTAGCCCCCCTATTCCAGGGTCTCGTCAGCGGGTTCATCAAAGGTGTCTTGAAGCACCACATCGTCTTCATCGACTAAAATTTCAGAAAGTACTTCAAAAAAGAAACCTTTTGCAGAAGCCAGAGATTCGTTATGGGCGAACATTGCCAACTTGTGGTAATCAACAAAGCCATCTTCATCAGCATAAGGTTTCAGACGTCGAAGAAAAAATTCTTCAGTGATCGCGTCTTCAAATTTTTCCTGTACCGTGTTAAAGATTGTAATTAATTCGCTTTTCTTCATGGTTATTACCTTCTCAGCGTTATTTCAGCCGTTATCGGGCTGATAAATTAATTATAGAAGGAGGGCTTGAAATAAACAAGGTTTATTTACAAAAACAGAAGAAATTTATGCGCTAAGGAACGTTAAAAAGAATAACTTTGTGGTCACTTAACAGCGAAAGGAAGTGTGAGAAGTAAATGGAATTTTTATTAGTATTTCCACCAGTTTTACTGGCTTTATTTGCCGGTCTGTTTACCTGGTTTGTTACCGCTCTGGGAGCATCAATGGTGTTCTTTTTCAAAGAAATCAATATCAAGGTGTTAAATGCCATGCTGGGTTTTGCGGCTGGAGTGATGATCGCTGCCAGTTTCTGGTCGCTGTTGGCGCCAGCCATTGAGATGGCCGAAGGCAGTTCAATACCAGCTTATGTGATTGTATCCCTGGGTTTTTTAGGGGGTGGATTTTTTCTGTGGCTGGTCGATAAGATTCTGCCTCATGTTCATCAGGGCACCAATCACCGGGAGGGTATCAAAACCTCCTGGCAGCGTAGTGTACTGCTGGTTTTAGCGATTACTTTTCATAATATTCCTGAAGGTTTGGCCGTCGGAGTTGCTTTTGGTGGTCTGGCTTCGGGATCGCCAGCGATAACCTTGGCAGGGGCTATATCACTGGCGCTGGGGATCGGTCTTCAGAATTTTCCCGAAGGAGCAGCGGTATCAATCCCGCTCCGGCGGGAAAACATGAGTCGGCGAAAGGCTTTTTTGATCGGTCAGTTTTCAGGAATGGTAGAGCCCCTTGCAGCGGTGATTGGGGCGGCGGCGGTAGTTTTAATTGCTCCTTTGCTACCAGTTGCGTTAGCTTTTGCTGCTGGTGCTATGATTTACGTGGTTGCGGAAGAGCTTATTCCGGAAGCCCGGTTGGGTCATGAAGGAGATATCGCCACCATCGGCGTGATGTTTGGTTTTACCTTAATGATGATTCTGGATGTTGCGCTGGGATAAAAAAAGGATGTCTCGCCGAGACATCCTTTTGATTTATCAGATATGGGTGGACATGCTCTCGGCAAAGAGGGCGATTCCTCCAAAGATGAGGTAAACTCCGGCAATGATGCCAAAACCCAGCAGCATGACAAAGGGATTGAAGATCAGAAAAATGGATAAGAAGATGTTAATAATTCCAGAAGCAAGCAACCAGCCGGTTCCGCTAGCACCCTGCTTTTTCATGACTGAGGAAGCCGCAATCTGGTTCATACCGGTGGACAAGGTGATGAAAGCAAGCATAAATGCCAATGTGCTGGCTCGGGACAAGGGATCCGAGAAGATCAGCAGAACCCCCAGCAATATCGCCATGATACCGGAGGTCAGACTCCAGCCATTCTTGATTTCGCTTTTGGCAAAAATAACGATGTGAAAAAAGCCGTAAATAAGTAGACCAGCAATAAAAAACCACATAATCATTTGAGCCGCGAACAGCGGGGCAAAAAAGATCAGGCAACCAAGGATGACCATCAGGATTGAAACAACAATCCCCAATGTTTTGGACATTTTTAGAAAATCATTCATCTTTTTTTCCTTTCAAAAATAAATTTTACCGAAAATTAGATCAGCTATAGTTTATAATATTTCGACAGATTAATCAAGCTAATTATAAGAAAAGTGGCATATTGAGAATAATAAAAAATAAATAAGAAAAATAGATTCACAAAAAGATATTAAATAGCAATAAAAATACAAGGAGACAAAAGATGCTAATAATTGGACCTCATCTGTCTATTGCCGCGGGATTTAAAAAAGCGGGCGAAGAAGCGGTAAAAATTGAAGCCAACACCTTTCAATTTTTTACCCGAAACCCTAGAGGTGGCAAGGCCAAGACCCTTGATCCCAAAGATATCGCCGGACTCCGGCAGATTATGGCGGCTCAGGGGTTTGGCCCCCTGCTAGCTCATGCACCCTATACCCTTAATCTGTGTTCGGCAAAACCGGAAACCCGGGAATTTGCCCGGATGGTATTTAAAGAAGACTTGCTGCGGCTCGAAGAACTGCCCTGTGAACTTTATAATATCCACCCGGGTAGCCACACCGGCCAGGGGGTGGAAGAGGGGATCAAATCGATTACCGCGATTCTCAACGAGGAAATGTGGGCAGATCAGAAAGCTACGGTAGTATTAGAAACCATGTCCGGAAAAGGAACCGAAATCGGCAAGCGTTTTGAAGAATTAAAAATGATCATCGATCAGGTGGCATTAAACGATAAAATGGGGGTCTGTCTGGACACCTGTCATGTTTATTCCAGCGGCTATGATATCGCAAGAAATCTCGATGAGGTGCTGGAAGCCTTTGATCGAATCATCGGCCTAAACTATCTAAAATGCATTCATTTAAATGACAGCATGATGCCCTTTAATAGTAACAAAGACCGCCATCAAAAAATCGGCTTGGGAACCCTCGGGGTCGAAACATTTAAGCAAATTGTCACCCATCCGCAACTGAAGAAGTTACCGCTTTTTCTGGAAACGCCACAGCAGGATACCTTGGATTATCAAAAAGAAATTAGTTTATTGAGATCATTTATTAAAAAAATTTAGAAATTTAAGAAAAAAATAATCTATTTATTTAAATTTATTACAATAAAAAAGATTAATTATTGACATAAGAGAGTTTAAATAAACTGTAAATAAAAAAATATTACGAACAAAAATAAAAATATTAGCGTAAAATAATGAATAATAGCGCTTTTAAAGGGGATAAACATAAATATTTGAGAAGGTTAATTGTAAAAAAAATGAAATGTCAAAAATTGAAATGTTAAAAATTTATCAATGACAAATGATTTTTTATGGAATATAATTGAATCACTCAAAGAAAGGGGAAAAAAGATGGTTAATTTAACAATTGATGGGCAAAACATTAGCGTCGAAGCAGGAACAACAATTTTAAAGGCAGCGAGTTCTGTTGGCATTGACATTCCAACCCTGTGTAGTTTTAAAGATTTCAGTCCTGAAGGAACGTGCGGGATGTGTGTAGTAGAGGTGGTGGGCTCAAAAGAAGTAGAAAGAGCCTGTTCAACTCCAGTTGTTGAAGGTATGGTGGTTAATACCGATACATTTGTAGTTAGAAATGAGCGACGTAAGGCGCTAAAAGCACTGATGGCAGATCATAAATTTAATTGTATGTCTTGTTATAAGTATGAGACATGTTTCTTTGTCGAAAACGGTGCAAATTTAATTGATTTCGATACATACAAAGCTGTGGGCACAGAGGGGTATGCAGATCGACTGATTGATGATTCAAATCCGTTTTATTCTTATGACCCTGGTATGTGTGTTTTATGTGGCCGATGTATAAAAGCATGTGACTATTTACAATGCAGCCATGTTTTAGCTGGACTTGATCCTGAAAAAGATAATGTAATCAAAACATTTAATGATTTACCAAGAGGCAAATCAAATTGCGTCAGCTGTGGAAATTGTATTGCGGTATGTCCAACCGGTGCCTTAGCACCTAAAAAATTCAAACCGTTTAATTATACAAAACATGTTGAAACGATCTGTCCATATTGTGGTGTAGGTTGTACTTTGAATTTAAAAGTAGTTGACAATAAGATTACCGATGTATTCAGCAGCGAGGGTAATGCAAATGATGGTTTACTTTGTGTAAAAGGTCGTTTTGCCTATGATTTCGTTAGCAGTCCAGATCGATTAACAACACCTTTGATTCGAAAAAATGGCGTGTTAGAAGAGGCAACCTGGGAAGAAGCCATTTCGCTGATTGCCAAAAAGCTTAAAGAAGCGAAAGCCGAAGGACCACAGGCCGTGGCCGGATTGTCATCGGCACGTTGTACCAATGAAGATAATTATGTCTTCCAGAAGTTCATCAGAACGGTTGGGGAAACAAATAATGTCGATCATTGTGCTCGTTTATGCCATGCTTCAACAGTTGCTGGCTTAGCTAAATCTTTTGGTAGTGGTGCGATGACCAATAGTATTGAAGAAATCGACATGATGGATGTTATGCTGGTTTCAGGCTCAAATACAACTGAGACACATCCTGTTATTGGCGCAAAAATAAAACAACGGAAAGCTCAGGGCGCTGCTTTGATTGTCGCTGAACCGCGAAAAATTGAACTGGCGAACTATGCCGATGTTTATTTACAGATCAAACCGGGAACAAATGTCGCCTTATTTAATGGACTGATGCGAGCTATTCTGGATGCCGGTCTTGAAGACAAAACCTTTATCAATGAACGAACAGAAGGATATGATGCCTTTTTAGAATTCATGGATACCCTGACGGTTGAAAAATGTGCTGAAATTTGTGGCGTTGATGCAGATGAAATGCGAAAAGCAGGGATTCTTTATGCAACCCAAGATCGCGGCGGAATCTTTTATTCAATGGGCGTTACACAGTTTAGCACTGGGACTGATGGCGTTATGTCGACAGCAAATTTAGCGATGTTGACTGGAAAAATTGGTCGCGAAGGTTGTGGTGTTAATCCCCTTCGAGGTCAGAATAATGTTCAGGGTGCCTGTGATATGGGTGCACTGCCAGGAGATCTGCCAGGCTATCAAAAAACGGCAAACCCTGAAGTGGTTGAAAAGTTTGAAAAGGCTTGGGGATTAAAAGTACCTCAGAATACCGGAAAAACCTTAACTGAAATTATTAATGAAGTTGGCGATGGTACCATTAAATTCCTCTACATCATGGGGGAAAATCCGGCAGTTTCAGATCCAAACAACAATCATGTCAAGGAATCTTTGGAAAAGGCTAATTTCATCGTCGTTCAGGATAATTTCCTGACGGAAACCACTGAATTTGATGATGTGGTCTTACCAGCTTATGTTTATGCTGAAAAAGATGGAACGTTTACAAATACAGAGCGACGTATTCAACTTCTGAGAAAAGCGGTTGATGCTCCTGGTGTTGCTAAAAATGACTGGGAAATTATTGGATTAATTGCCAAGGAAATGGGCGCGAAAGGTTTTGATTTTACTAGTGCCTCTGAAATTATGGACGAGATTGCTTCGTTAACACCAAGTTATACCGGAGTATCCCATGAACGATTAGATAATGGTGACCGTATCCAATGGCCATGTTTAAGCAAAGATTCAGAAGGGGCGAAATTCCTTCATGCCGGGAAATTCACAAGAGGTCTGGGGGCATTTATGATTGCTGATTATATAGCACCAGAAGATCAGGCCGATGAAGAATATCCACTTATTTTAATGACTGGACGAATTCTGCAGCAATACCATACCCGAACCATGACAAAACGGACACCGGGGATAGAAGAAATTGCAGGGGCTGCATTTGTTGAAATCAATCCGGCAAAAGCCTTGGAATATGGAATCGCAGAAGGCGATATCATTAATGTTACCTCGCCAAGAGGAAGTGTTTCGGCGAAAACTCGTTTTAATGAAGGGATCATGGAAAACAACCTGTTCATGCCTTTCCATTATGGCGATAATGGAGCGAACTACCTGACCGGTGGTGCGGTAGATCCAATTGCTAAAATTCCGCCATTTAAAGTGTCAAAAGTTCGAATTGCCAAATAAATAAACGATTTGTTTTAATCAAGGGGTGCGAAAGCTCCCCTTTTTAGGTTAGGTGCTTTCGCGGTTAGTAAAATATCGAAAGAAACAGTTTTGATCAGCAATGACACAGTATCAGTTTAGATGAGGAGGACAGTTGTGGAACGGATAAAAACGGCGGCAATTCTAGTTGGTGGACTCAGCCAGCGAATGGGGTATGATAAGAAGAAATTACGTGTTGAGGGTAAAAATATCTTACAATTGATCGTCAATCACCTGGCCGAGGATTTTGACGATATTATTGTGGTTGGTTGTGCTCCGAAAGATATCCCGGACATCTCCGGTTTAAGGGGTGTTTATCCAGATGTGCTGGAATTATCGGCGTCCTTAGTAGGGATTTATTCGGCTCTGTTACAGTCGAAGTCTGAATATCTGTATGTTACTGCTTGTGATATGCCATTTTATAATAGTGATTATGTAGCGTATATGAAACGAATAATTGCAGAAAATCCGGATATCTCGGGTTGTGTGACGCGTTTTGAAGAATGGATTGAACCGTTTAATGCTTTTTATAAGGTTGATCTGCTGCCCAATATTAAAAAATTTTTAGAGTCAGGACGAAAAAGTATTTACAAATGTTTTGAAAAAGAGAACCTCTATTATATTGATGAATCGGTTGGTCGGAATTATAGTCCAGGATGGGAAATGTTTTGTAATTTGAATACTCCGACAGAATTAAAAGATCATCTCAGAAGTACGAAAAATGTTGTCCGGGATTGAAATGTCACGGAAGGAAAGACGTTCTAAATTTAATGAGCGCAGAAAACAAAATGATAATAACTTGACAGCGTTTACTTGACAATTACCTGGTAAAGGTATATCATATAAGTACAAACATGTACACACATGTCACACAAGTCGTTTAAAGACGACTTTTTTATAAGGAAGGATATTAAAATGCTGGATTTAAAGATATTAACACAGGCAGTTGGAGATTTAGAAGAAGAAGAGGTAATGGACTTACTTAATGATTTTGTTGCAACAAACCCCGCGGAAGCTGCGGCACAGGAAGCAGTTGCAGCATGTCAGGATGGTATGGCAATTGTCGGAGATCTTTTCGAAAAAGGCGAATATTTTGTCGGAGATCTGATCTTTGCTGGTGAATTATTAACAGAAGCAATTAATGTCTTAAAACCTGTTTTAGGCAGTGACGGCTCGGCCGTTGCAGGGGTGATGATTATCGGAACGGTTCATGGTGATTTACATGATATCGGAAAAAACATCTTTAAAAGTATGTCGGAAGCGGCCGGTTTTGAAGTGGTTGATTTGGGAATTGATGTGGCTCCAGAATTATTTGTTGAAAAGGCTAAAGATCGTCAGCCCGTAATCATTGGTATGAGTGGTGTCTTAACATTGGCGATCGACTCAATGAAAGAAACTGTCGATGCCTTGAAAGCGGCTGGTATCACAGCTAAAGTGATTATTGGTGGAAATCCGGTAACCAGGGAATCATGTGAATATGTGGGAGCGGATCAGTTTACAACAAATGCTGCCGAAGGCGTGAAAATTTGCCAAAGTTGGGTATGAGCAAAGCATTATGGATCGATAAAGCCAAATACGCATAAAAATAAACTTACAGCAAAAAAGGATAAAAAGAAGAGCAAGATCTCGTCTTTTTATCCTTTTTATTGAAAAGAATTGACAATAGTTACTGCAAGTGCTATTATTTTCATTCTAAAACGCAAAAATTTGTAGATAATTGTATATACAGGTCGATATAAGTATGGTATAATTTCGACAAACGATTTCATGAAAATCGGAACAAAACGTTGAAGGAGGAAAACGTGTGAACAATTTTTTAACCCCGGCAGAAATTAGTGAAACCATATCAAAAGGTTTCGGAAAAAACCGGACGGCAATGCCAATTCTGAGGATGTTTATTTTAGGCATCTGTGCCGGTGTATTTATTGGCTTTGGTTCTTATGGTTTTACGGTAGCGACTGCAAATGCAGGCGCAGGATTTGAGGCAACCCTTGCTAAGTTTATGGGGGCAGCCGTCTTCCCCGTTGGTCTTATGTTTGTTGTTATGTTTGGCGCCGAGCTGTTTACGGGAAACAACTTACTAACCGTATCTTTATGCAAAAAAGATATTGGATGGGGCGAAATGCTTCGTAACTGGGGGATCGTATGGGTTGCCAACCTGGTGGGATCGGTTGCGCTGGCCTGGTTAATGCTTCATAGTGGACTATACGGTGAAGCCATGGTAGCTAAAGCAATTGGTATTGCTGAAGCTAAGGTTGCGATCCCATTGATTGAGGTTATTATTCGAGCTACTTTTTGTAACATCTTTGTAGTTTTAGCCGTATGGATGCAGGCCGGAGCCAAAGATGTCGTTAGTAAGATATTTGCAATCTGGTTTCCAATTATGCTTTTTGTATTATCTGGCTTTGAGCATAGTGTTGCAAATATGTTCTTTATCCCAATGGGTTTATTTGTTGGAGCAGATATTACCTGGGGTCAGATTTTTATTAACAATATCATTCCGGTTACAATCGGTAATGTTATTGGTGGTGCAATTTTAGTGCCAGCTGTTGCTTATTATTCTTATTGCCATTGCCAAGTGCCTAAAAAAGATTAGTTTAGTAACTTTTGCTCTTCATTATATGAAGAGCAAAGGCCTCTAAACTCAAAGTTGTTAAAAATTTGCAGGATTTATATCAATTATGCCATTATCAAAAAAAATTTTTTAGGTTATAATTAAAGAGGATTTTGAAAATAATAAACGAGAAATTCCAGGTGTGGGCATTTAGATAAGCCCGCGAAACAAAAAAATGGCAGTGGTATTGGAATTTACACCTTTAAGGGAGTGGAACTTAAATTATGAAACATAGCATTGTCAGATCCATCGAAGGATTATATGAAGATCGAACCCTCGAACTTGTTCGAATTGCGATTCGGAAAGGGTTTAAACCAATTGATATTTTCAATTGGTTGCAAACCGGAATGGAGCGGGTTGGTAAACTGTACGAAAGCAGCGATTATTTTATTGCCGATCTAATTTTTGCCGGGATCATTTTTCAGGAAGTGATGGAACTGGAAGAATTAAGGGAAGTGACAAGAGTAACTCCCAAAAACAAAATCGGTCGATTGCTGCTTTTTTCGGTATTTGGTGATTGTCATGATATTGGCAAAAATATTTTCGGCTCATTTGCCAGAACAGCCGGATTTGAACTCATTGATTTAGGAACGGATGCTTCCCTTTTTCAGGTTATCGAAGCGATTGAAACGGCAAAACCGGATATTATTGCAATGAGCGGTATGCAACAGGAAACTATTTATGAAATGAGAGCAGTGGTCTGTGAATTAGTTAATCGGGGAATCCGGGATAATTATCGGGTGATTATTGGCGGCGCTGTCATTGATGAAAAAGCAGCACAGATCGTGGGTGCAGACTTTGCTACGAAAGATGTGATGACGGGTGTCGAAAAGTGTAAATTATGGATGATCGAAAAAACTGAAAAAAAATAATGCTATATAGGTTGAAAAAAAATTACAACTCGAATTGAATTGACTTTAGACGTTATATCAATTGATATGGCAATCGATATGTTGTAATAGTTTAGTCAACTTAATATAAATAGACCAAGGTGGTAGAAAAATGGGATCCCCCGAATATTTAAAAATAGTCGATGCGATAAAATATAGAATAACCAGTGAAGAATTTAAACCGGGTGATGCCATTCAATCAGAAAATATTCTTTGCGAAGAATTTAATGTCAGTCGAATGACGGTCAGAAAGGGTCTGGCTGTTCTGGTTAATGAGGGTTACATTTATTCCATTCCAGGCAAAGGGAATTATGTTTGTGAACCCAATCTCAATTCCTACACACTTCATTTTGATGAAATGATGACAACTGAAAAAAAGGGCGAAGAAATCAGGCTGATTGAGGTCAATGTGGTGAAACCGACTTATGAGGTGGGGTTCAACCTGGAAATTGCCGAAAATAAGCACGTTATTGTAGTCAAACGGGTGTTTGTCAGTGATGGTCTGGTCAAGGCCTTCGATGTCAAATATATTCCTTATTATCGGGGCATCCCGATTGTCGAAAAAGAAATTCGCTATGCCACTTTTCCAGAGATGGTGGCTAAAAAGAACTCGATTTTTGCGATGACTAAGAAACTCAAAATCCGGGCCATGGCAGCTAAAGGGGAAGTCAGCCAGGTACTGGATATTTTAGAAGGTGATCCCGTTCTGGTGGTGGAACAAAAGCTGATGGATGAAAAAGATCACCCGATTGGATGGGGTCTGATGTACTTTACCGGGGAATATTCGGGGCTGGAGGCAATTGCTTCGTTTGATTAGTTATGAATAACTGAGGTATGGGATGAAAGAAAATATCTTATTAATTGCGTGTGGAATGATTCAAGACGAGATGAGCTTAGCGATTAAGAATACCAACATTAACTATGACACCATTTGGATGAGTGCAGAACTTCATAACAACCCGGATCTATTGAAACAGGAACTGCAAAAAGAGATTGATAACCATCAGGAATACGATACGATTCTTTTAGGCTACGGAAACTGTGGGAAAGCTTTGATCGGATTACAAAGTGACCATGCCAGATTGGCACTATTGCGTTCCGAAGATTGCATTCAAATTCTGCTTCATAATAACGAAAAACTCAAATCAATCCGAGGTGAAACCTATTTTATCACTAAAGGATGGATGTTGGGTAAAAAGTCATTAAAAAAAGAATATCACTATGCCATTAATAAATATGGCCCCAAACGAGCAAAAATGATTATGGGAATTATGCTTAAAAGTTATAAGTCGCTGATGATGATTGATTCAGGTGCCTATGCCGTGGAGGAGTGGCTCCACTGTGCTAGGCATTTAAGTCAGGTGCTGCAATTGGATTTTATTATCACCCAGGGGGATGTCAAGCTGCTGGAAATGTTTCTTTCCTTGGATTGGGATCATCGGGTCGTGGTGGTCGAACCGGGAACGGAAATAACGATGGATGATTTTGGGGTCGAATGTACAGTGGCATCCTGTGCCAATCGGTTTAAACTATGAAAAGCGGACAGGGATCAACGGGGGAGATGCTAAAAAGGGTGTCTCTTTTTTATTTTGCGGGAATATCATCACGTGTCGCGGTTAAACACAGATATAGACAGAAAATTTGGAAAACAGTATAATAGTTTTAGCGTAGCTAAACAAGAGAGGAAATTCGATGAAACTGGAACAACTGTTAAATGAACTGGAAATAATTGAGATCAGAAATAATCAGCCTGATTGCGAGATAAAAAATATTTGCTACAATTCCCGGGTAGCCGGA
>JAQUWM010000149.1 GCA_028692885.1 Acetobacterium sp.
AAAATATTAATAATGTCCAAACTAGTCTTATTTCAATCTTATCACTGCTTAATTTTGATCTAATATGTTCCATTTTTACCTCCCAATTATAATAAATAATTCTTGCTTCAATTAATTTTATCAATGTTCTGTACGAAATACTTTGTCGCACATAACAATAAAATAGAACAGCAGCAAAATTTCACCCATCAAGTAAAAAAAGAAACCTCTGTAGAGCAATTCTTCGGTTATTCCAGCTGTGACAGCGGTAAATACCCAGACCTGTTTTTCCTTTTTGGTTACCGGAAGAAGTGCTGTCACCTCGTCAGCCATATTTTGCAATTCTTTTTGGGTGCGCTGGGTAAAATAATCTGTACATTTTTGAGTTAATGAAATTCGTAAAGTCCTCGCATCATCTTGATCCTTTATTATGGTGATATATCCTCTTTCATTCAAAACAACTGCAATTCGTTTTGCATTTTGACTTGAATAGCCAATAAAGTTGGCCACTTCACTTAATGTTGGCGGATCGTCAAATTTCGAAACGCTTACAATAAAAAGCCATTGTTTGATAGTGATGTTTTTATCAAATGTGTCTCCAAGTACCTGCAGTTTATTTGCTAATGCAAATATTGACGCGAAAATGTAAACCTTTTGTTCCAATTCGTCCATCTTTCAACCCCCATATAGGTAATATATTACCTATATTATACGTAACTTATTACCTATAGTCAACTACTATTTTATCAAACCAATGACTTAAAGCTGGCAACTTTTTTGACTCTACTATCTTAAAGGAACAATATGAACTCAACATGAATTAATAAGAAAGGCTTGAGAACCAAGAAAAATGTTATTAGAAATGCTTATTACAGGTCGGAATAAATAAAGACACCGTAAACATGGCGTTTAAGATGTCTGTGGTTTCAAATCCCTGCACTAAAGGTTTAAGTAAGCTTTATAAAATTGATGAATCAGTCCGTATTCTAAAGTTAAGATTTAGTTTTTCTCGCAAATAGTCTTTTGATAGGCGGCTGCAAACATCCTTCCAATATCAGACTTGTAAGCCCAGATCTTGCAGAACGCGTGCCAGAAACTCCTTTGTTCGGGGCTCCTGCGGATTGCTGAATAACTCTGCCGGTGGGGCCTCCTCCACGATCATTCCGTCCGACATAAAGATCACCCTGTCCGCCACATCCCGGGCAAAGCCCATTTCATGGGTAACAACCACCATCGTCATACCGTCTGTCGCAAGCTGCTTCATAACCTGAAGCACCTCGCCGATCATTTCAGGGTCGAGGGCGGAGGTGGGTTCATCAAAAAGCATAATGTCCGGCTGCATAGCAAGAGAACGGGCAATGGCCACGCGCTGCTTCTGACCGCCAGAAAGTTCATGGGGATAACTGTCAGCCTTATCCTCCAGCCCGACCTGCTTCAGCAACTCAATTGCTTTCTCGGCTGCCTCACTCTTAGTCATCTTCTTCAGATCCACTGGCGCAAGCATGATGTTCTTTTTCACGGTAAGGTGTGCAAACAGGTTAAAACTCTGGAACACCATGCCGATGTTTTCCCGCACTTTGTTGATGTTGGTATGCTTATCCGTAATGATGCAGCCGTCCACAATGATTTCTCCGTCTGTGACCGTTTCAAGCTTATTCACACACCGCAACAGCGTGGATTTTCCCGAGCCGGAGGGGCCGATGATACAAACGACTTCCCCTTCATGGATCGTCAAATCAATTCCCTTCAGGACAGGGAGTTTGGAAAAACTTTTGTGTAAATTTTTAATATTTATCTTTTCTCTCATAATTAAACTTCTTCTCCACGTACTTTGAAATGAGCATCAGAGCGGAAATGATAACCAAATAATATACGGCCACCAAAATATATGTTGCAAAAAACTGATATGAAGCACCCACATATACCTTAGCCTTGTTGACCAGATCCGCCAAGCCGATTACCGATAGGATAGATGTGTCCTTTACTATAATAATAAACTGGTTGACCATGGATGGAATTGCGATTTTGATTGCCTGCGGAAGCACGACCTTTATCATAGTTTGAGAGCTGTTCAGGCCAAGACTTCTGGCCGCTTCGGCCTGCCCTTTGTCCACAGCGGCAATACCACCCCGGAAAACCTCTGAAAGGTACGCACCCGCGTTCAGGCTTAGGGTGATGAGTCCAGCAGTGAAAGCGCTGAGCCTGAAATCCGGGGTCAACATTTGAATGAGTTGCGGAAAACCGAAATATACAATAAACGCCTGCACAATCATAGGTGTTCCGCGGACAATCCATACATATACGCCGGATATTGCCCTCAGGGGCCTGTATTTTGATAGGCCTAAAAGGCAAGAAAAAAAACCGATAACGATACCGATCACAATGGACATCACGGAAATCATCACCGTTATTTTAAGGCCCTGAAGCAACAACGGCGTTGCTTCATTAATTGTAGTCAAAAAATCCATAAACTTTCTCTCTTCGAAATCAATAATTGAATAGCTTCAGCACCGCGCTGTGCAACGCTGAAGCTATTCCTGCTGAATAATAAATCAATAGCCGTATTTGGTAAGGATCTCCTTATACTTTCCGTTGGCCTTGATATTGGCCAGACCGGCGTTAAACTTTTGAATCAGCTCGGCATTGGAACCTTTCTTAACGGCAAATCCGTAAGAACCAGGGTTGATTACCTCGCCAACGGTCTTAATCTTCAGGGATTGATGCTTGATTGCCCAGCCGATTACGGAGAAGTCCTCAAAGCCGGCGGCATTGGTGCCGTTGGTCACCGCAGTGTACATAGTGGGAGAATCCTCGTAATACTGCAGGGTAAAGCCGTACTTACCGGCAACGCCTTTTGCATACTCGGCGCCCTGGGTGCTGGTCTTAACGGCAACGACCGATCCTTTCAAGTCTTCCAGAGATTTAATGTTGCTATTTGCGCCCACCATCATAATCTGGCCATCCTGGAAGTATCCGTCCGAGAAGTCAAAGGTTGCTTTCCTTTTGTCGGTAATCGTCATACCTGCGATCATTGCGTCGGCCTGACCGGACTGGACGGCGCCCATGGAGGCGTCAAAACCCTCGTTTTTAATTTCGTATGTAATTTTCTGGTCAGCCGCAATCGCCGCAAGGATATCCATGTCGAGGCCCACATATTTACTGGTAGCACTGTCATAGTACTCAAAAGGTGCGAAGGAATTGTCGGAATAGATCACATAGTTCTTTGCAGTTGGCTGAGTTGTCTGAGTTGTCTGAGTTGCCTGCTTCCCACATCCCACTAAGCTAGTAAACATCATAGTAATAGCCAATACAATAATAACCATTCGTCCTGTACTTTTCATATAAACCCTCCTATAATCGAATTTTTTAGCTATAACACATGTATTCATTCTATTGTTTTGGGCTGCGATTTGTCAAGCTCAGTTGCCGCCGATTGTACCATGCCCAATCACTTTTGAGTGATTTGAAGTCCGGGGTTATCCTCTGGCATTTCTCTGTTCTTTATGTTACAATGACATTTATTTTTGTTAACTTCTGGAGAGATTTATGTTTTCAAAACAGAAACAAAAAATTGCAATTATGCAAATGCTCATATGTGCCTTCCTTTGGAGCATTGCTGGCATTTTTATTAAACTGATCGACTGGAATCCATTTGTTATTGCGGGATTTCGCAGTCTGTTTGCAGCAGTCGTTGTCATAGTCTACATGTTTGCAACCAAACAAAAGATTATTATCTCCAAAAATGTGCTGACCAGCATGTTTTTCTTGTCTGCCACCTTTTTGTGTTTCGTCAGTGCCAACAAACTGACTACAGCGGCTAATGCCATTGTGCTTCAGTTTACAGCTCCGATTTTTATCATGGTTTTTTCCGCCTTATTTTTCCGGCAGAAATTTAAATTTTCAGATATCATAATAGTATTGCTAACATTTGGCGGCATCTCAATTTTTTTTATCGGTAGTTTACATGAAGGACAAATATTAGGCAACATCATCGGCATTTTTGCCGGTGTTTTTATGGCCGGCATGTACATCTCAGTGAGCAAAACAAACGAAAAAGAAAAAATGAGCGGCATTCTGTTCGGTCACTTGCTAACCGCCTTCATTGGCATCCCCTTTTGTTTCTTCACAACGGGTACCATCTCAGTGGTATCCGTTTCATCCATCATCATACTGGGCGTCGTCCAGCTCGGTATTCCTTACATTATATTTGGGCTGGCATCAGCCAACTGCCCACCTTTGGCTTGTTGTTTGATTGCTGCAGCCGAACCGTTACTGAATCCCGTATGGGTTTGGATTTTTGATGGAGAGCGCCCCGGCATGTATTCCATCATAGGCGGAATCATTGTCATCACTGCTGTTACCGTGCAATGCGTTTTGCAAGATAAACATACAATGGTGCAAT
>JAQUWM010000150.1 GCA_028692885.1 Acetobacterium sp.
TTTGAACTGAAAAAACTGGAAATGAAAAAAAAGATGGGCTGACTTTTCAGCTTTGCTGACCAATATTATCGAAAACCCGTGTCTAAAATCGGGTAGGAGACTGACCATTAATTGATCAGCCGACCTCCCACACCACCGTACGTACCGTTCGGTATACGGCGGTTCCAGAGTTCACACAGTTACTTGCAGATAATAATCATAAAAATTGGGATATCCTGCCCGCTTGAGGCGGTCATTCGACAGGGTTCTTAGTAAGATTGGGCTATGGGCGGTTCGCCAATAGCCTTTTCTTGTGTTTGCCCACATCCAAGCCCGTTCTTCTTCCAATCCCAGCTTTTTGAGATTGGTAAAACGGGTTTTTATTTTCTTCCAGCGTTTCCAGGTCAGCATCCGTATCCGGCTTCTCATCCATTCATCCAGCGGTTTGAGGATATTTTTCATATCCGCCAGCTTGAAATAGTTGACCCATCCCCGCACGATCTGCAGCAGTCTTTCTTTTCGTCTCTGAATTCCCATCCCATTACTGCGTCCGGTAATCTGTCGGATTTTATCCTTCAGCTTCTGGATGCTCTGGGGGTGAACTCTCAACCTGCCCTGTCCCCGGTAGATATAGAATCCGTATCCGAGGAATTTTACTTTCACAACGTTGGCCACCTTTGTTTTCTCCCGATTAATTCGAAGAAACAGTTTCTCTTCGATAAATGGTGTGATGTTTTTGAGGGTTCGTTCAGCGGCTTTCCTGCTTTTGCAGAAAATCATCAGATCATCGGCGTAGCGAACAAAACGGTGTCCCCGGCGTTCCAGCTCTTTATCACATTCGTTTAGCATGATATTTCCCAGTATTGGGCTGATTGGGCCGCCCTGCGGCACGCCTTCCTCACTTCCCTCGAATACGCCACCTGACATGACGCCAGCGTTGAGATATTTGTGAATCAGGGAGATGACTTGACCATCTTTGATGGTTTCAGACAGAATCTGTATCAGTCGACTGTGATTGACGGTATCAAAGTACCTTTCCAGATCCATATCAACGACGTATTTATATCCGTCGTTGATATTTTTCTGGCATTGTTTCAAGGCACCCTGAGCACTGCGTTTGGGTCTGAATCCAAAACTGTTGTCTGAGAATTGTTCCTCGAATATCGGCGTCAACACTTGGGTGATTGCCTGTTGGATCAGTCGATCCACCACCGTTGGAATTCCCAATTTTCGTGTTTTCCCGTTGTCTTTGGGTATTTCTACCCGTCTGACGGGTTGTGGTTTATATTTACCATTTCGGATGGCTTCAATGAGTTCATTCCGGTTTTCTTTCAAGTAGGGCAGAAGTTCATCCACCTGCATCCCATCAATTCCACCTGCACCCTTGTTTCTCTTCACCTGCTTATAGGCCAGGTTCAGATTATCCCGGGTTAGAATTTTCTCCAGCAGTCCATCCGTCTGCTCGTTTGTATTGGTGATTTCGGTTTCAATTATCTTTGGTGATGCGCACACGTCTGCATATTTTTTCTGTTCCGCAGATATCTTCTGCAGCTCGCCTTCTTTTTGAAGTTTTCTGTGTTTTATTTTATCACCGTCAGTAATCTTCATTGATCTTCACCTCCTCTGGTTCAGCCCTTCCCTCGACAACTAGAATGTCTCGGTACTATGGCTTCGGCTGACTTCTCACGATAAATCTTATTTCAACCGTGCTTCATACTCTGTTTCCACACGTCCGTGAGATCTCCCCGGGTAAGAACGCAATCTTTCCTTCCATCCATCTGCCACATTTACACCATCAACTTCCGGGTAGTTTTGGGGCTTCGGTTTGTTATGCAACCTTACCCAGTTGATCATGCCTGATGTGATTTCTGTTCGTCAGACCGGAAGTTTGCCGCCGGCTTCCTTCAGATTCCCCGTCGCCGGGGACACCCTTGCCTTAAGCTATGCACTTGGCACTACCTACCCGTGCTCGGGACTTTCACCCGTTAGATTGCGCCCATGCCGGGCGCACAAGAAAGAATCCCTGCAAATAAAATTTGCAGGGATTCTTATATGCTAAGACTATTAGAGGTCGATAACCCTTTTTCCAATGCTTTCCAATTTTTCTTCTGTCAATCCACAATCGAGTAAATAACCAAGCTCATCTAAAGTGCCTTGTCCCAAGGGAACTAACGTCGCTCCTGAGTCACTTCCCAATGCAATGTTCACACCCATTGCATCTGCTTTTTTTACCATCAACTGATGTTGTCTAAAATAAGCTTCCGATACTTTTTGATATTTTTTCATTGGACTCGTATCATCACATCTGGCTATATTGGCAAATGGTGCCAGGGTCGGCACCCAAACAACGCCACTCTCACGCATCGCATGCAGACAGTCATCATTTATCCCATAGCCGTGCTCAATGGTATCCGCGCCGGATGTCAAAGCTATCATAATACCCTCTGGAGTGTTGGCATGAACCATGACCGATAAACCCTTTTGATGAGCATGATCAATCATCTCCGAACATTCACTTTTAGAAAACCCCACCGGTCCTGAGGCACCCAATGTGGTAAAACTCATGATTCCGGTTAAAATAATTTTTATGAAATCTGGCTTTTGTTTAATGAGTTGATTCATCTTCTTTATGCCATCATTAAGATTATCTACTGAGTCCCCTAAAAAATCACCGTAATGGCCTTTTTTAAAAAAAGCGCGAATGGGTGTCTTAACAATAAGATCAGAATCTTTTGAAACATCTCTAAGGATTATTCCCATTCCTGAACCATCCCCACCATCACGGATTGCCTGTACCCCTTTATTTTGATAGATTTGAATGAGGTCTTTCATCGTTTCCACCGCTAAATCATCAATTTCAGACGGTCTTAATCCTCTGAATTGACCCAAACCACAATGAACATGACAATCGATCAACATGTTTTTTTGTTTACGCAAACGTCATGAATCTCATCCGTTGCTTTAGATCTGTTCGGGCTTGTTCCAATTACTGTTATTTTCACCTTATCACCAACCTATAAACCTGCAATATTCAGAATTTTGGTGGATTTTATTCCCCAAAATAAAAAACTCCTCCTTTTTAAGGTAGACAGTTTAATGATATAAACGGTCCACCTTAAGAGGAGCATTTTAGAATTTCCGGCTCGGCCGACATTCAGTTTTGTTACTGATTATTATACTACTGGAGTTATTGGAGCAATTCCAGCCATATCAAGAATTTCGGGAATTCTGTTTTCCCAACCTAATGACATGATGTGAACGCCTTGTGCGTAATCTTTACATTCTTTGATCAGACGAGCACAGATTTCCACGCCAGTATCGCCAGCTTTTGTTTTTTCTTTATCAGCTTGCAATTCTTTAATCATATCATCTGGAACATGAACACCAGCTACATTGGCATTCATGTATCGGCACATGCCGACATTTTTAGGGATGATCAGACCCAGTTGAACTGGAACACCAAACTGTTTAGCTTGTTCCATGAATTTGATGAATTTTTCTGGCTCATAAACACCCTGGGTTTGGAAATATTCGCATCCAGCTTTCACTTTTGCTTCCATTTTTGCCAATTGGACATCGACAGAGTCGCTACATGGCGATACAACAGCGCCTTTAGCAAACTTAGGTGGTGCTCCATCAACTGCATTACCGGCAATGTCAAAGCCTTCTTCTAATCGTTTTACCGCATGAATTAACGAAACGGAATCCAAATCGAAAACAGGTTTTGCTTGAGGATGATCTCCCAATGTGGTGTAATCCCCTGTTAACAGTAATAAATTTTCAATGCCCAGTAATGCGGCACTTAATACATCAGACTGTAAAGCAATACGATTTCGGTCACGGCAGGTAATTTGAAAAATTGGGAGCAGTCCCTCATCTTTTAATACCTTACATGTTGCCAGTGAACCAGTACGCATGACTGAGGATTGATTATCCGTTACATTCAATGCATGAACCCGGGTTTTTAAATATTCATGGGCATCTTTAATTAAGTGGTCAAGTTCAACTCCTTTTGGAGGTCCCACTTCTGCAGTTAATACAAACTCGCCACGTTGAAACAGCTCAGTTATTCTCATTTATAATTACTCCTAATCTTCTTAAATTGTTGGTTCTTCTGCGTTTGGATTATGATAATTCCGCACTTTTGGTGCATCATATTTCATATTATCCAATTTATTCAGTTTTTCTAATTTTCGGTAAATTCGTTCCCATCCGCATTCCATTTCCTTATCAACTTCGCACTTGCCTTCTTTGGCACCGCCACATTGGCCGCTGAGCAAACTTTTTGAACATGCAGTAATTGGACAAATTCCGCCGGTACCATTGAGATAGCATTCTCCACACTGTCCACAATCAACCTTCAGTGGTGTAACA
>JAQUWM010000151.1 GCA_028692885.1 Acetobacterium sp.
TATCGGTGAATTTTTCGATGGTTCAGTTTATGGCGGCGGGGATTGTCCCGCGGATTGCTGCGGTAATTCAGGAATTTGATCTGAAACCCAAAACGCTGGTAGTTGAAATAACGGAAAGTATCAACGTTTATGATTTTACCCAGATTGACCAGACCGTTCAGGACTTAAAAAAGCTGGGTGTTGCCATTTCGATTGATGATTTCGGGACCGAATACTCCTCTCTGGATCGCCTCAAGAGTCTGCCTGTCGATGAGATTAAGATCGACAAACGCTTTATCGATGGGCTGCCCAAAGACGTCAGCAGTATCGGTATTATCCGGGCGATTATTGCCCTGGCCGAGATTTTCGATCTGGAGCTGGTGGCCGAAGGGGTTGAGACAGAAGAACAGCTTGAATTCCTGTTGGCGGCAGGTTGTCGGGTCATTCAGGGTTATTATTTTTATCCGCCGCTTTCGGCTGAAGCGGTGGGGGACCTGCTAAGAACGATACATGAACAAAGAACAGTTTAAAAAACCGCAGAACAGAAGGGACCAGTTATGTCACATTCTACAAAAGCAGATTTGGAAGCGTCTTTAAAAAAATTATTACTCATAAAACCATTTGATAAAATTACAATCAGCGATCTGGCAACGGATTGCGGAATTAGCAGAATGGCATTCTACTACCATTTTAAGGACATCTACGATTTAGTAGAATGGAGCTGCGAAGAAGATGGAAAAAGAGCCTTGCAGGGGAAAAAAACATATTACACCTGGCAGGAAGGTCTGCTGCAGCTGTTTGAAGCAGTTTTAGAGAACAAACCCTTTATTTTGAATGTTTATCGCTCGGTGAGCAGAGAGCAAATAGAAAATTATTTATATCAGTTGACCTATGGACTTCTGGAAGAGGTGGTTAAAGAACAGGCCCAGGATAGGTCAATTACCGAGGCAGAGATGAATTTTATCGCCGAGTTTTACAAATACGGTTTTGTGGGAATGATGCTGGATTGGATTAAAAAAGGCATGAGCGAGGATCCGAATGCCATTGTTGACAAAATGAGCACAACCCTCAGCGGCAATATCGCCAATTCAATACAGAATTTTGCCGCCAAACATCATGAATAAGTATCTTTTTATCAAAACAGGCAGAGTGATCAGTTTTTTATCATTCGGCCTGTTTTGTAAATTGATAAGTCATTAAAAAAGCCTTACCATAAAGTAAAAAGCTCTTAGCGTTAAAGCGTGATGAAAGGCAGGATCATTTAATGGCAAATAAAAAAGTAAAAGTCGGATTGGCAACAGTTGCAGTGGCTGGCGCCGGGGCCACCGCAATGGTGGTAAAAAACAAGCTGAAAAAAAATAATGAGAAAAAGCAAATACCCCAGGATTCCAATTACCGGAATACCGAACGGGGTAAACATCAAAAAAATAGTAAGGGGATCTATTATACCAATGGTAATTACGAAGCTTTTGCAACCCCCAGAAAACCAGAAGGGGTCGATGACAAAAACGCCTACATTGTCGGTAGTGGCTTGGCGGCACTGGCAACGGCTTGTTTTCTGGTTCGGGATGGACAAATGCCGGGCTCACACATTCATATTCTGGAGGCAATGGATGTCGCCGGTGGGGCCTGTGATGGAATTGAAGATCCGACCAGAGGATATGTGATGCGGGGCGGCCGGGAAATGGAAAACCATTTCGAGTGTCTGTGGGACTTATTTCGCAGTATTCCGTCCCTTGAAATCCCGGGTGCCTCGGTGTTGGATGAATTTTATTGGTTAAACAAAGAAGATCCCAATTATTCATTGTGCCGTGCCACCAGAAATCAGGGCGTTGATGCCCAGACAGATGGGAAATTTAACTTAAGTCAGAAGGGCTGCATGGAAATCATGAAACTCTTCATGACAAAGGATGAAGATTTATATGACAAAACCATTGAGGATGTATTTGATGAAGAGGTGTTCGATTCCACGTTCTGGCTTTACTGGCGAACGATGTTTGCCTTTGAGAACTGGCACAGTGCCCTGGAGATGAAACTGTATTTTCAACGATTTATTCATCACATTGCTGGATTGCCGGATTTTAGCGCTTTGAAATTCACAAAATTCAACCAGTATGAATCATTAATTCTACCGATGCAGAAGTATCTGGAAGCAGCCGGTGTAAAATTTGAATTTAATACCGAAGTAACCAATGTCATCTTTGAGATCGCTGAGAATAAAAAGGTTGCCAAAGCAATTGAATATAACGTAAACGGAGTCGAGAAAGGGCTGGTGCTGACAGAAAATGATCTGGTTTTTGTGACAAACGGAAGCTGCACCGAAGGAACAATTTACGGCGATCAGAATCATGCGCCAAACGGGGATGCCGAAGTGAGAACCAGTGGCAGCTGGAGCTTGTGGAAAAACATCGCCCAGCAGGATCCGGCGTTTGGACATCCCGAAAAGTTCTGCTCCGATATCAAGAAAACAAATTGGGAATCAGCAACGATCACAACCTTAGACGATAAGATAATGCCATATCTCACAAATATCTGTAAAAGAGATCCCAAAAGCGGAAAAGTCGTAACCGGTGGGATTGTCAGTTGTATGGATTCGTCATGGCTGCTCAGCTGGACCATTAACCGGCAGGGGCAGTTTAAGGAACAGGATAAAAACAAAGTGTGTGTATGGGTCTATGGCTTATTCTCAGATGTATCGGGAGATTACATAAAAAAACCAATGAAAGATTGTACCGGCAAAGAAATTACTAAAGAATGGTTGTATCATTTGGGTGTGCCAGTCAATCAAATTGATGAACTGGCTGAAAACAGTGCCATCTGTGTACCAACCATGATGCCTTATATTACCGCCTTTTTCATGCCACGAACCAAAGGGGACCGACCGGATGTTATTCCGGATGGCTGCGTTAATTTTGCTTTTCTGGGGCAGTTTGCCGAAACCCCCAGAGATACCGTCTTTACAACCGAGTATTCAGTCAGAACCGCAATGGAATCGGTCTATGGGCTGCTTGGCGTTGACCGAGGTGTGCCGGAAGTGTGGGGGAGTGTCTATGATATCAGAGAGCTGCTTGACAGCAGTGTAAAACTGATGGATGGGAAATCACCATTGGAAATTAAATTACCAGGTCCTCTGGAGCTATTAAAAAAACCGATCATTCATTTTACCAAGGGAACCGTGATTGAAAAAGTACTGAGAGACCATGATGTTTTAAAAGACGAGATGCTTTAAGTTCCGGCAAGAATAGAATTAAAAGATGGGTATAAAAAAAGAAAAAGAGTCGGGAAAGACCCTGTGACGTGAAGGCGCAGGGTCTTTATTAATTCAGGGATGACAAAGAGTAGCTGAAGGTAGAAGCTTTCGAGCCTTGTCAGATGACAATAAATAAAAAACAGATATTGGTGGCAGCAGTTTTGTGGTAAAATCATCGCAGTCAATAAAGAACAAGAAGCTGGCCTGAAGAGGTGCACCTTTTTTGTCAAGTTGGCGTTAATGATGCCTATTCTTATCTGGACTTCTACCCGGCCCAGCAGGCGGACGGAACGATTTCGGCCCCGGTACTGTTTAAGAATATTCAGCGCACCTGGGATGAGCGACAGAGTCTTAATAAGATCAAGGTTTCCAATAGCTTTAGTGAAGCGGTTGCCGGTGCACTGGACTGGGAATATTACTTCGGTCAGGCGAAAACCCAGTATCTGGAAAATTCAAACGAAAATGTGGACGTGGTGCTGTTTGGCCATACCCATGTGCCGATTTATCAGGAGCTGGGCGATGGGCAATATTACCTGAACACCGGCACCTGGGTTGATCATAATACCGATTCTCCCGAGGCCGCCCGCACCTTTGCGGTGATTACCACCGGCAAAAAGGATACCACCGCCCTTTACAGCTATGGCGAAGACGGCGCGGTTAAGGATGTTAGTGTCTTATTCAGCAAGAAAGCCGAATAAGGGGGCGGGAGCCGAAATATGATTTAAATTAAAGAATTAACCGGTCATCAAGAAAAAGGGCCTGATCTTTGCATCGCAATGCGCAAGGACCAGGTCACTTTTATTTGAGAAGCCAATGGTAAATACGTTAGGATATGTTATGATAAAATCAGCTTAAAAGTTGGCAAATTAAAAGAAGGAGTGGAAGACTGATGGACACTGTTGAACGTTTTATCAAAGCCCAGGAAGAAAGCTATGGGCAGGCACTAGAGGAAATAAAAAATGGCCACAAGCGCAGCCATTGGATGTGGTATGTTTTTCCCCAGCTTAAAGGATTGGGCCGGAGTGAAACCGCACGGTATTACGGCATCGCCAATCGGACCGAAGCTGAGGCCTATCTGGCC
>JAQUWM010000152.1 GCA_028692885.1 Acetobacterium sp.
CCCTTTTTAAAGTATTCTTCGGAAAGAGCCTTGTAGGGGTTGTCAGGAAGTGAGGGATAGTTAACCCAGGTAACCTGAGGGTGATCACTTAAAAAAGCGACCACTTTTTGAGTGTTTTCAAGATGTCGATCGAGTCGCAGCGACAGCGTTTCCAGACCTTGTAACAGCAGGAAGGCATTAAAGGGACTAATGCAGGCGCCGGTATCTCGCAGCAGCTGAACCCGGGCTTTGACAATAAAGGCTGCGGCGCCGATATCGGTGGCGTAGGTAATGCCGTGGTAGCTGGGATCCGGGGTGGTGAACACCGGGAAGCGACCGCTGCTGGCCCAGTCAAAGGTGCCGCCGTCAACGATAATCCCACCGATGGTGGTGCCGTGCCCGCCAATAAATTTGGTAGCCGAATAAACCACAATATCCGCGCCAAAATCCAAGGGTCTGAATAAATAAGGGGTGGCAAAGGTGTTGTCGATGATCAGGGGCAGTCCGTTATCATGGGCGATTTGGGCAACCGCTTTGACATCGACAATATTAATAGCCGGATTCCCCAGTGACTCGATAAAAATGGCTTTGGTATTTTCGTTGATAGCGGATCGGAAATTTTCAGGATCATCCGGATTAACAAAGGTCGTTTTAATACCGAGCCGGGGCAGGGTGGCACTTAAGAGATTATAGGTGCCGCCATAAAGGGTGGATGCGGCAACCAGTTCATCACCGGTGCCAGCGATGTTTAGAATCGCTGCGGTGATGGCTGCGGAGCCGGAAGCAAAGGCCAGAGCGCCAACGCCACCCTCCAAAAGAGCCATCCGTTCTTCCAGGACATTGGTGGTGGGGTTCATGATCCGGGTATAAATGTTGCCTGGTTCTTCTAATCCGAAAAGTCGCTGAGCGTGTTCGCTGTTGTCAAAAACATAAGAGGTGGTCTGATAAATGGGAACAGCAACCGCATGAGTAGTGGGATCAGGGTTTTGCCCCCCATGGAGCTGAAGCGTTTCAAATTTTCGGGTATCTTTCATAATCGTATCTCCTTGTATCGCTATTTATAAATTACATATCATTCCAGTAGGAATTATAAGCAATATAACACAAATGACACGATCTTGTCAATACGTAAAGCCAAGAATGAAAAATTAACATTGTTTTAGTAACTATTCGTTTGACATTGATAAAAATTAAGTCTATAATAAACCAAAATACACGTTACAGTTTTACAAGGTTGGGGAGAATTTTATTTTCCCATCGGTAGAATGTCCTGAGAGGAATATCATGGAAGCGTTGAGAAGAAACTTAAATGAATATTACTACGTTAACACCCAAAGCTATTGGTTCTTTAGCTTTGGTTACTTTGCGTGCAATCAATTAAGTTCCTTTGAGAATCCCAACCCATGAGAAATTTTTAGCGATACAAGTGTATTGAATAAAAGTTGATTTTTAGGAGGCTTCTTAGGAAGTCTCCTTTTTTTTCGCAAGGCTGCTGCCAAACATCATGCTAGCAATTTGGCGGCACCCTGTGAATCACGGGAAATCAGTAAATCGCTTTCCGGTGGTCTTCGGTGCACAGAAGATAAAAAACTGAGTGGTCAGTGAGTAAAATAATGGAGGAAGAAATGATAGTAGTCGTTAAACCCAACACCAAGGAAGAAGATATTCAGCGGTTGATCAAGATGATCGAAACACAGGGATTAAACATTCATTATTCAAAAGGTGTGGATCACACCATTCTGGGAATAGTAGGGGATACAACGTTGGCAGATGTGGAAAAAATCCGTTCGAATCGTATTGTAGAAAATGTCCTCAGAGTTCAGGAACCTTATAAAAAAGCCAATCGTCTTTTTCATCCCGATGATACCATCATTGATGTCAGGGGTAGAAAAGTCGGAGAGGGAACCATCAGCGTGATGGCCGGACCCTGTTCGGTAGAAAGTGAAGAGCAGATTGTTTCGATTGCCAAAAGCATTAAAGCATCTGGAGCTACCTTTCTTCGTGGTGGCGCCTTCAAACCGCGAACCTCGCCCTATGCCTTCCAGGGATTAGGTTTGGAAGGGTTGGAGTTGTTAAAAATTGCCAGAAAAGAAACTGGACTTCCGATTGTCAGCGAACTGATGTCACTGGAACATCTGGAGGCCTTTGAAGATGTCGATATCATCCAGGTAGGGGCAAGAAATATGCAGAATTTTGATTTACTCCGCGAATTGGGAAAAATTGACAAGCCAATTCTGCTAAAACGGGGAATGTCATCGACGATGCAGGAATTTCTGATGTCAGCTGAATACATCATGAAAGAAGGGAATGATAAGGTTATCTTGTGTGAACGGGGGATCCGAACCTTTGAAACCGCCACCCGAAATACCCTTGATATCAGCTGTATCCCGGTGCTTAAACAAAAAAGTCATTTGCCCATTATTATTGATCCCAGCCATGCCACCGGGCTATCCTGGACGGTTGAAGCATTGACGAAGGCAGCCATTGCCGCCGGCGCCGATGGGGTGATGATTGAGGTTCATAATAATCCCGAGGAAGCCTTGTGTGATGGCGAACAGTCGATTACGCCGGAACAATTCCATAAAATTATGATCACAGTCAAAAAATATGCTGAATTTGAGAACAAGGTGATGTAATGAAAAACCGAGAAGACTCCATCGTTGGCTTTATTGGCCTGGGTCTGATGGGCGGGGCGCTCGCCATGGGGCTCAGGAAGCAGGGACCCAAAGAAATTTGGGCTTATGATTTAAACCCGGCGGTGATCGAAACCGCCCTGGCCCAGAGCGTGATTGATGAAGGGGTCTGGGATTCGGCGGGGCTGCAAAAAATGCTGCCCCAATGCGATCTGGTTTTTATCTGTCTGACCCCGATGGACACCCTGGCTTTTTTAGCTCTCTATATGGAAGACTTTAAACCGGGGGCCATTGTCACTGATATTATTGGGGTCAAAGAAGTGGTCTTTAAAAACCTTGGGAATCTGTTGCGAAAAGATATTGATTATATTCCTGGGCATCCGATGGCGGGCAGTGAAAAGGAAGGCTTCGGTGGGGCTGATGACCGTATCTTTAAGAATCGGAATTATATTTTGACCCCCTTACCAACCAATCAACCGGAAAACATTCAATTGATCCGGGATATTGTTACTGACTTGGGATTTAACCATATTGTCGAAACGACGACCGAAATTCACGACCAAAAAATAGCTTTCACCTCTCAGCTCTGTCATGTGATTGCTGCGGCCTTGGTCGATTGCGAGGATGATCTCTCGATCACTGACTTTGAGGGCGGCAGTTTTGGCGATCTGACCCGGATTGCTACGATCAATGCGTCGATGTGGACGGAGTTGTTTATGTGCAACCGCAAAAATCTACTCAATCAGATCGAGAAATTTGAGTCCAGTCTGGAAGCCATGAAAGAAATGATCCGTTTGGATGAAAAGGAAGAACTGATCGCGCGGCTTAAATCGGTTCGGGAAAAACGCGTTACTATGGGGGCGATCCGGGAAGCGAAGAACTTAAAGAACCTGTGAGTTTGCTTAAGAGAAGCAGTGTGAAAACTACTATATCAGTCTGAAAATGATTACCCTATTGACTTAATTTATTATGGGAGTATACTCAAGATAAAGATACATTTTGAACCGTCAAGTTTGCGGGAATAAAATGATGAGGGTAAAAGTTAAATAAATAATTGGAGCAAAAAGATCATGAAATTATGTCATCTGCCAGCTATTGGTATGAGAAACATAAAAACGGTATTAGCAGTGTTCATCTGTGTGGTAGTATTTGCAATCATGGGACCGGAGTTTAATCCGCTTGTTGCGGCAATTGCAGCAGTGATTACGATGGGGCCGAGTATTGAAAATTCCATTGAAACTGGCTGGAATCGAATATTGGGAACAGTTTTTGGTGGCGCAGCGGGAATGCTGGGTATTTTTACCGCTCGTTTAATCCCATATGAATTCGCCCATGTTTTCATCATTCCCTTGGGAATTATGGGATTAATTTATCTATGTAACACGATCAATAAGTCGGGTGCCATTGTTATTGCCTGTGTGGTGTATCTCATTCTGATGACCACCTATCCGATGGATACGGGTACCTATATGCTGGCAATCTTAAGGCTTTTGGAAACAACATTTGGGATCATCGTGGCGTTTTTAGTCAATCGTTTTATTAAGGTCCCGGAATGCGACGAAAAGTCAGCCGATGAGGGATCAGAAACTGAAAAAGATCTGAGCGCCGTCGAAGACAAACCGGGCAGCGGCCATAAAAAATTCCAAGTATCAAATATTCTGTATATGATATTCAAACCCTAGATTTTACATTT
>JAQUWM010000153.1 GCA_028692885.1 Acetobacterium sp.
TCCTCGACCGCTTCCGGTGAAATCATTTTTGCCTTTGTTTTAAAATGCGTTTTAAATTTTGAATTGTCGATTCTGGCATCACCGGCTACCACGACGAGCACACATTTTTCCGCCAGTTTAAAGGACAAGGTTTTGGCGATTCGTTCCGGGGCACAACCGACCGCTTGCGCCGCCAGTTCCACCGTTGCCGATGAGGCCTGGAATTCCAGGATACGGGTTTCAATATTCCATTGTTTGAAATAATCTCTTACTTTTTCTATTGCCATTTAAAATTACTCCTGTTCTGATAAAAATGGGAAAAGCCGGGTCAAACCTAAACCCGGCTTAATTTTCTGCTTTACTCTTCTGGTATATCTTTAAACAAAATCCGCAGATAGTCTCGTCTACCATAAAGAACTCTAGACACAAAAACAAGGTCGTCTTCACACCAGTAAAAAATCATATAATTCTGGCAAGTCAGATAACGATAGTTTGTTTGCATAGCAATTCGTGATGTTAAGGACGGCCCTAATTGAGGATGATCGATCAGACTTCGCATTTTTGCTGTGATTTTTCGGATTAACTCGATTGCGGCCTGAGGATTCCCCAATTCTTCGGATATGTATTCTTTAATCAGCAATAAATCATCTCTTGCTTCTGGAGAAATCTGAAGCCTAGCCATTTTAGATCCCCAACTCCGATTCCACCGCATCGATGGTCAGCCAGCCCTTTTCACGACCTGCCTGTTCACCTTTAGAAAGCTGCGACATTAGCTTCAGAGAAGCCTTCAATGATTCATATTCATTGATATCAATAATGGCAAATTTACCTCGACCATTTTTTGTTAAAAAAACCGGTTCGCCCACCGCAACATCCCGCAATACTTCCGTATAGTTTCTTAGATCTGAAATTGGTTTGATATTTGGCATTGTCAACAACTCCTTTCTTGTTGATTAAATTATACCCTTATTTGATGTTATATTCAACAGCAAAACCACTCATTCTCAAACTGCTATCAAATTGGTTGTAAAAGATCTGCTTTCATCTGGCAAAATCAGACTCTCCTTCAGTGACTGCAACTACTTATCATGCATTTCTTTAGCTCAATATTAATCTATGACAACCACAACGGGAATAAACCGGAAATCCAATTTGATGCTCTGGTTTTCGTTTCAAATCCAACATAACCCCTATAGGTGTAGCGGTAATCAATCTTCCATTGGTTTTCAAAAATTTGTTTACTTTTGATAAGCTTCATTAATGATGCACATTCTGGTTTATCGGTTAGTTTCCGTTTACCTGCAATATAGGCTAAGTCGGTAAGCGAAAGCGCATAGCTTTGCGGCATCATAATATCGGTAATATGTGCGCTGATCGGGGCTCCGTCAGACAAACGCTGATACATATTGTGACGCAGCATGTAAGTAATGCCTTTACCAATCAATTCTTCCACAGCATCATCGGTGTGATTAACCGATTCTGAATAAGTTATTAGCGCACGGATCGTTTTCCCTATTCCGATATAACAAGGAATATTGCCTAAACAGCCGCCATGTTTACACACGCCTTTATATTGCCAAGTCGTCTTTGATCCTCTTTCGAATAACTGGTAGGTTTTAATCCAATTAAGGGCTGCTTTTGCTTCTTTGCAGTCTGCCAAACCAAATCGGCAATAAGCTTCCAAAAGAAGCGCATTATAGCATGGCACCAGTTCTGCAACTCCCCCCAAGCATGAAAAACCTTGGGGCGTCGCTATATTTTCATTGACATAGCTTAGTAATTTTTGGGTGTAGGGCAAATCCTGAGTAAACGGTATTTCGCTTAATCCCAACAAACGAAATACTATAAATAAAGGATTATCCACAAAATCTTTGGTGAGTTTGGTTACCAGTTTTGACTGCTTTAATAAATTGGTTACTTCATCCCCATCTGGACTTTTTTTATCTTCAACAGCAAGCCGTAAAACCAATGCAGCATCCATCACAAACTCCTTTAAACAAATTATTACGGTGTTGTATATTGTACTATAATAGTTGTTTAATTTCCAGTTAGCCTGTGCAAAAAAATTTCTTCAAGAAAGAGATATTGCGTATACAGATGTCAATATATTTAAAAATGATGACTTTCGATATCAGTTGCAGGCTGAAACCCATCATTATCGTATCCCTTTTATTTTTATCAGGGATACCTGCATCGAAGAATTTTCTGACCTTAAAGAACTTGACGAAAAGGCCGCGTTATCGGATTTGTTTGAAGAAAAACAGGATTAAGAAGTTAAAAAAAACTGCTACAATAATAGCAGTTCTTTTTATTAACTCAAACTTCGCACAAAATTTAAACTACTTTTTAAGATACTAATCATTTCGTCGATCTGTTTCTTCTTAATCACTAATGGCGGTAAGAACCGCAATACATTTGGTCCGGCGGTGATGATGATCAGTCCCAGTTCCTGGGTTTTTGCGATGATATCTTTTACCGGACGATCCAGCTCAAGGGCCTGCATTAAACCCACCCCTCGTCGTTCCTTTACCTCCGGATAGTCACTGACCAGCTCATCCAGTTTCGCTTCTAAATAGCTGCTAACCGCTTTTACATGGTTTAATAAATCTGTCTGCTCATAGATATCCAACACCACATCAACTGCGGCTCCTGCCAATGGATTAAAGCCATAGGTTGTGCCATGATCTCCCGGTTCTAAAACCGCTGCGGCTTTCCCCCGTGCTGCAAAAGCACCCACTGGAATTCCGCACCCGAGCGCCTTTGCCGAGGTCATCACATCCGGGATAACGCCATATGCCTGGTAAGCAAACATATCCCCCACCCGTCCCATGCCGCATTGGATTTCATCCAGCATCAACAATAGATCATATTCCTCGCAAAGCTTATTCACTCCGGTTAAAAAATCGGCGGTTGCCGGATACAGGCCACCTTCCCCCTGAATAGTTTCCATTAATATTGCACAGGTTTTGTCATTGATCTGCTCTTTAACACTGGCCAGATTATTAAACTGGGCAAACTTGATATTTGGCATCATCGGCCCGAAAGCTTCCTGGTATTTGGGCTGTCCGGTAACCGCCAGCGCCCCCATACTGCGGCCATGAAAGGAATGATCCATGGCAATGATTTCGCCTTCGGGACTGCCGGTCTTATTAAAATAATATTTACGGGCAATCTTTAATACCCCTTCAATGGCTTCTGTTCCTGAATTGGTAAAAAACACCTTCTCCATTCCCGATACCTGGGCAAACTTCTCGGCAGCCTCTGCGGAGGGCTTGTTATAAAACAAATTAGAGGTGTGAATGAGTTGATCGATCTGTGCTTTCAAGGCTTCGTTGTATGTTTTGTTTTGATAACCTAAGGCAAACACCCCAATGCCCGCTGCAAAATCAAGATACTTTTTTCCAGCGTCATCATATAGATAAACACCTTCCCCGGATTCTAATACAATCGGATAACGATTATATGTTTTTAAGAAATAGTTTTCGGCTTTTTTAATGGTCTGATTCATATTTAACACGTCCTTTCAAATTTGTTTGTTATTGTAACATACTATTCTTTTAATTGCAAATAACAACTATTGCTTTTATCAAACATTGCAAGTGCAAATCAATTATGATACAATATTTCCATCTAAAGGAGGCGCTATTATGAATCGAGTACAACCAAAACAATTTAGGGAACAAATACGAATCCTTGAGCGAAAACTGGGACTCTTGAAAAAAAACAACGGCAGCTGCTGCGCCGCCGTTCTGACCCTGGCTCAATGCCATGCCTTAGTGGAAATCGGCCGTGTTAACAGCATTTCTTTAAAGGAGTTATCGATCATCCTGGCTATCGATATGAGTACCACCAGCCGCACCGTGGACGGACTGGTAAAAAAGGGATATGTCCAACGCATCCCCTCACTTGAAGACCGGCGTAGTGTTGACATATCCCTTACTGATTCTGGAATGGTTATCTTTGAAACGATCGAAAGCAATAACGATACTTTCTTTGCGGATATTTTTAATAACATTCCCAATGCCGAAAAAATGATGGTCCTTCATGCCCTTGACGTCATTCTGGCAGCTTTCGATCAGGAGTCTTAAGCCCGGTTAGGTACTGCGGAGCCACATGGACGCTTCGCCCATTTCAAAGAAGGACATCGGGGACATTTCATTTATCACATTCCCCTAAACCCCTCTAAAAATATGATTTCCCAAAGAACATTGGATTCATCAAAACGCAATGCCAGAACCCGTAGCTACTCATGAGGCCGGTTGCCAGTCCTTACACAGATCAAACCAGCCGGCACTGTTGGAATA
>JAQUWM010000154.1 GCA_028692885.1 Acetobacterium sp.
ATCCTGCGGAACGGCGTGTTATCCATGCAAAACTTCAAAATCATGATAAGGTTTTTACCTTTAGTGAAGGGGAAGAACCTTATCGCCGGGTTGTTATCCAGTTAAAAGATAAAAACTAAAAGATAAGAAAACAATAAAAAAATAATCGCGCACTTTGCAAGTTAGCTTAAGAGTTAATTGTAAAGTGCTTTTTTAATGAGCCATACTTGTCAATTCCATGGTTTTATTATATTATAAGAGATTAGGAAACGATCATTGAGACAGGAGAAAAAATTGGAAGTCTTATTACAAAACGAAGATACCATTGCCGCGGTAGCTACCGGTATGGGCGGCGCTGGAATTGGGATTATCAGAATCAGTGGATCCCAGGCCGTGGCATTGGGCAATAAGCTGTTTGTCAATCCCCGGGGAAAAACCCTGGCCGCGGCCAAAAGTCATGAATTGATTTACGGAAGAATTGTTGATCCAACTGAAAATAAAGATATTGATGAGGTCCTCATTTCTAAAATGATGGGTCCTCACTCTTATACAGCCGAAGATGTGGTCGAGATTAATTGTCATGGGGGAATTGTCCCGATGCGAAAGATATTAAAGCTGGTCATTTCTTCCGGAGTGCGCTTGGCCGAACCCGGAGAATTTACCAAGCGGGCTTTTTTAAATGGTCGAATGGATCTAACCCAGGCCGAAGCGGTTATTGATATTATTAATGCCAAAACCGAAAAAAGTCTGGAGTATTCGGTGGCTCAACTGGAAGGACGTCTGTCTCAGAAATTAGAAGAGCTCGATGAGATCCTGGTAGGGATTTTGTCTCATATGGAAGTCAATATTGATTATCCCGAATATGATATTGAAGAAATCTCCTATGAGTTTGTCAATAGCCAAATTTTGGGACTATTGACAAAGATCAAAGAAATCCTGATGGTGGCAGAAACCGGTAAAATTTACCGCGAAGGTATCACCACTGCGATTCTGGGCGAGCCCAATGTGGGAAAATCATCATTATTAAATACCTTATTGATGGAAAATAAAGCGATCGTCACCGATATTCCCGGGACAACCCGAGATACCATCGAAGAGTATCTTAATATTGAAGGGATTCCCTTTAAAATTATCGATACCGCCGGGATCAGAGAAACCGATAATTTGGTCGAAAAAATCGGGGTGGAAAAATCCCGGGCGCTTTTAAACCAAACTAATCTGGTGATCTTTATGCGGGATATCTCAAAGGAAATGTCCGCCGGCGAACAGGAACTGATCGAGTTGCTTAAAAACCGCAAAACCATTTATATCGCCAACAAGACCGATGTCATCACGGGAAGTGACATCGCGATTCCAGAACCCTGGATTCCGATGTCACTGCTGGAAGATCAGGGGATCGAAACACTACGACAGAAAATGCTGGAAATGGTTTTTGAAGGAACGGTTAACCAGGATGCAGATTACCTGATCACCAATACCCGGCACATTCAATTATTAGAAACAACTAAAAACAGTCTGGAAAATGCGATCATAACGATGGCCAGCCAAATGCCGCTGGAACTCGTCAGTATTGACGTCATGGAAGCCCTGGAGGCGCTCCGGGGCATCACCGGCAAGGCCGTTGGTATGGATATCATCGATCAGATTTTTAAAAATTTTTGCATTGGAAAGTAGAGGAAAGAGAATGACATACCCAGGAGGAGATTACGACATTATCGTCATTGGCGCCGGCCATGCCGGTTCCGAAGCAGCACTGGCCAGTGCCCGAATGGGGCTAAAAACCCTGTTACTAACGATCAATCTGGATTCGGTGGCGATGATGCCCTGCAATCCATCGATTGGTGGTACCGGAAAAGGGCATCTGGTCAGAGAAATCGATGCTCTTGGCGGTGAAATGGGAAAAAACATTGATGCAACGATGATTCAATGTAAGATGTTAAATACCGCAAAAGGTCCGGCGGTTCATTCACTGCGGGCTCAGGCCGATAAAAAAGCCTACCAGTTCCGGATGAAAGAAGTGATTGAGAACCAGGTAAACCTTTTATTAAAACAACAGGAAGCCACTGAAATTATTGTCACAGACGGTAGAATCACCGGGGTAATGGTTAATACCGGTGCAGTTTATAATTGTCGGGCAGCGATCATCTGCAGCGGCACCTATTTAAAGGGACGCATTATTATCGGCGATGTTCAATATGATAGTGGTCCCAACGGCTTATTTCCGGCTATGCTTTTATCCGACAGCCTCGAAAAAAACGGTATCGCGCTGCAACGTTTTAAAACCGGAACGCCGGCCCGAGTGGATGCGAAAACCCTGGATTACTCCAAAATGATTATTCAGGAAGGGGACGAGCACATCGTTCCTTTTTCCTTTGAAACCGATCAGATTGAAATTAATCAGATACCCTGTTACCTGACCTACACCAACCCGGAAACCCATAACATTATCAATGCCAACATCGAACGATCACCCCTTTATACAGGAGACGTGGTGGGGATCGGTCCTCGTTACTGCCCTTCTATTGAAACCAAGGTAATGCGTTTCCACGATAAGGAACGACATCAGATATTTATGGAGCCGGAAGGATTAAATACCAATGAAATTTATGTCCAGGGGATGTCTTCCTGTCTGCCGGAGGATGTTCAGATCGCCTTATACCGAACGGTGCCGGGAATGGAAAAGGTGGAGTTTATGCGTTCGGCCTATGCCATCGAGTATGACTGCATCCATCCAACCCGGTTGAAGGCATCCTTGGAGTCTAAGGAGGTTGCAGGATTGTTCTTCGCCGGCCAGATCAACGGCACCTCTGGTTACGAAGAAGCGGGAGCCCAGGGGCTGATCGCCGGCATTAATGCGTCGCTCTATTTACGAGGTGAACAACCAGTGATTATCGATCGATCTGAAGGTTACATAGGGGTACTCATCGATGATATCATCACTAAGGGGATCGATGAACCCTATCGGATGATGACATCCCGGGCCGAATACCGCTTATTGTTGCGACAGGATAACGCCGATCTGCGGTTAACCGAGATCGGATATCGGGTCGGGCTGATCAGTGAAACCCGTTATCAGAAGTTTCTGGCGAAAAAGGAACAGATCAAACAGGAGATTATTCGTCTTAATCAGATTATTGTCAAACCCAATCAGGAAAACAATGCGATTCTTAAGTCTTTTGGCAGCTCGGAGATCCAGCATGGTTTATCCATTGGTGAACTGATCAGACGGCCGGAAGTTAAATATCTGCAAACCGCGGTCTTTGACCCAGATCGACCAGCCCTTCACTGGAGCGTGGTTGAACAAGTTGAAGTCCAGATCAAATACGAAGGCTATATTAAAAAACAACTGCAACAGGTGGAACAGTTTAAGAAACTTGAACATAAACTGATCCCTCCGGAACTCGATTACACTAAAATCGGCGGACTACGGATCGAAGCCGCCGAAAAACTTCAGGAAATAAAACCCTTATCGATGGGTCAAGCGTCCCGAATTTCCGGAGTTTCGCCGGCGGATATTTCGGTTTTATTAATCGCTTTAGAACAGCGCAGAAGAAGTTCAAATAAGGATGGAATAGATTATGAATAGTCGTATCGAAAAGTTGATTGCCATGGGCAAAGAAGTTGAAATAATTATTAATGAAAAACAGGCTGAAAAGCTGATCGCTTATATGGATCAGCTCCTGAAAAAAAACAAACACATCAATCTAACCCGAATTACCGATGAAGATGAGTTTATTAGACTCCATTTATTGGACTCACTGACTCTGCTTAAACTGATCAAAAATCCTCAGGCAAGCATTCTGGATGTGGGAACCGGTGGTGGGTTTCCGGGCATTCCGTTAGCGATTCTACTCGATGAGGCGGAGGTTACACTAATGGATTCTACTAAAAAGAAACTGAATGTAGTCGAGTCTATCGCCCAGGAGTTGGGCATTACGAACGCCAAAATCCTTCATGGTAGAGCCGAGGAATTGGGACAAGACAGCAATTTTCGGGAAAAATATGAAGTTGTTACGTCTCGGGCGGTGGCAAACCTGACGCTTCTTTCTGAATATTGTTTACCACTGACAAAGGTTGGCGGGCAGTTTCTATCCATGAAAGGAAGAGACTACCAGGAAGAATTGGCAGCTGCTCGAAAGCCAATCGCCGTTTTGGGTGGGAAAATAGTTGAAATAGAGAAGGGTTTATTACTGCAAAGCGATTATGTTCATGTTATAATGAATGTGGAAAAAATAAAACCAACACCCGATCTTTTTCCGAGA
>JAQUWM010000042.1 GCA_028692885.1 Acetobacterium sp.
CAGATACAAGGATAATTGACTTGAGTTTTGCCCGCAATGGATTTTTGCAATATTGTGCATTTTCCAACTTGCAATACTATGGATTTTTGCTTTGCAACTTTCTACATTTTTATTTTACAATAAACATTTTCTCTTTCCGGCTGGCTCCCTGGCATTAAGACTTGACTTCCTAACCCTATGCTATAATGGAACACAGTGCTATCTCAATTGGAAACATGCAATCACCATTGCGCACATAATGATTGAGCTGACTTAAAAGCAGAATTGGAGACAAAAATGAATGTAGATCAATTAACTAAACTACTGGAAGACGTCAAAAACCACACCTGTGATGTGGACGCTGCGCTTCAGTTATTAAAAACCCTTCCCTATGAGGATTTATCTTACGCCAAGGTGGATCATCACCGGGAACTCAGAAACGGCTACCCGGAAGTCATTTACAGTCCGGGAAAGTCTCTTAATCAGATTAAGGGAATTGTAGAAAATATGCTGGCTCGTTCACAGGGCAATATTCTGGCTTCTCGAGCCGAAAGAGATGTCTATGACGCCATCAAATCTGTGACACCAGATGCCATCTACTATGAAGAAGCTCGTTCAGTGGTGGTTAAACGAGTTGAATTCAAAACTACCGAAAACTACATTCTGGTGATCACCGCTGGTACCGCAGATATCCCAGTGGCTGAAGAAGCTGCAATTACTGCCACGGTCATGGGCAACCAGGTCAAACGGCTTTACGATGTGGGAGTTGCAGGGATTCATCGTCTGCTGGGCAATGTCCCCATTATCAATGAGGCTAAGGTTATCATTGTTGTGGCAGGGATGGAAGGGGCACTGGCCTCGGTGGTCGGCGGGCTGACCGATAAACCGATTGTCGCCGTCCCCACCAGCGTCGGTTATGGTGCCAGTTTTGGTGGTATTTCAGCCTTGTTGGGGATGCTGACCTCCTGTGCTAGCGGGATCGGCGTTGTCAATATTGACAATGGTTTTGGAGCGGCCTGTATGGCATCAAAAATTAACAAATTATAACCTATTCGTAATTTCATCAGGGCGTGACCCAAAAGGAGAATTGAGCATGAAGGTTTTATTTTTCGATTGTTTTTCCGGTATTAGTGGGGATATGGTTTTAGGTGCCTTTATTGATTTGGGCATTGATCCGATTTACCTTGAAGCCGAACTGAAAAAGCTGAATCTCAGCGGGTTTCGCATCGAAGCTGAAGCCACTATGAAAAAAGGAATCGCTGGCACTCGCTGTCATGTACGGCTGGAAGCCGACCGACACCATCATCGGCACTTTAACGATATTAAAGCGATCATCGAAAACTCAACCCTCTCGGTGGCCGTAAAAACCACCGCGCTGGCTATTTTTATGCGGGTGGCAGTGGCTGAAGGTAAGGTTCACAATATCCCGGTTGAACGGGTTCATTTTCATGAGGTCGGCGCCCTGGATTCGATTGTTGATATCGTCGGTGCCGCCATCTGTTATCATGCTCTGAAACCGGATCTGGTCTATGGTTCAAAAATAAATGTGGGCAGCGGTTGGGTCCGCTGTGCCCACGGACTCCTGCCGGTACCTGCTCCGGCCACCGCTGAAATCCTCTGTGGAGCTAATTTTGAAATGTATTCCAAGGCGATTGATGGCGAAGCGGCAACCCCTACCGGGGTTGCCATTCTGGCCGAACTGGCCACCTACTCTCCCACCACCCCCAGTTTTATTCCGGAAAAAACCGGATATGGGTTTGGCGAAAAAGATTTTGGTGTCCTAAATGCCCTACGCATTATTCTTGGTCGAAAATCCGAACCCAACACCATCATGGTTGTGGAAACCAATGTTGATGATATGACTGGCGAAATGGCCGGCTATGTATTGGAAGTTTTACTGCAAAACGGCGCCCTCGACGCCTTCTACACGCCGGTATATATGAAGAAAAACCGCCCGGGCATTCATCTCACCGTCTTGTGCAGTGAAGCCAAGTTGCCGTTGATTGAAGAAATCATTTTAAAAGAAACCTCCACCATTGGCATTCGCAAATATCCGGTGGAACGAACCTGTATGCATCGGCATTTTAAGAAAATTGATACTCCGTTAGGTGAGGTCACCCTCAAGATATCTCAACAAGGCGATATTACCCGAGCCACCCCGGAATATGAGGATGTCAAGAAAATCGCTCAGGAATCGGGCAAATCGCTTTGGGAAGTACTGGAAATGGTCGAAAAATTAAAATAATTTTTGATATCGCTAAAAATATAAAAGACTCGGATGATTAAATTACCGAGTCTTTTTCAGTAAGCGCTATTTTCCTAGATTCCCGTTACTCATAACTAGGGGACGACACAATGGCAATTATAAACCAGTTTGATAAGTGCAGTGGATCTACTACATATGTGTATGAATCCCGATCTTACTGGAACAAAGATAAGCAACAGCCTGGGCCAAACGTAAACTCATCGGCAAACGTAATCCAGTGACGGGTAAAATCCTCCCAACCGATGGGCGGGGCAAAAATGCAAGAAACAGAACAGATGTATCCAACCGACAAAATCCGAGCTGGTACCTATTACCACAACCAGCCGTAGCTTTTATGAAGCCACCTAATTAAAAAGTGCGCAGGGTTTCGGGTTATTCAAACACTATAGCCATTCTAGTCGCTACTGGATAAGCTTTATATCACCGAATGTTTCAAGGATCTCGGCATGGAATCCAAGTTACAACTTGATCCAATTTAAATCCTGACGTGGTTTCCAACTCTCAATAATTTCATCCGTACGTTTTTTTGTGATTAATAGTTTAGAATTTGTTGCATCGGTTAGGTAGTATTTATTTCCATTCCATCCATTATACTCAATTTGCTGGCTTAGCTTAACTTCCTGACCATTGAACTCATAAAGTTGATAAACAGTATTCAAAGCACCACCACTACCATAGCATTTAATAAAATTGTCGTCACACAACGTATACACAGCGCGGTAGCCCATTGTATAAACATCAAATATTCTGACTGGCTTTCCATTTACAAGTGTATACATATCATAAATCTGGTATCCAGTCGGATTGACTATCGTTTTATACTTTGGATCGTACATGCTTATGAATAGCTCTGGAATAGAATCATTCGAAATATCCATAAGCAAGTAGTAAAGTTCTTTTTTATAACTACTACTGTATAATTCCATATTGACATTCCCAAGATTCTTTATCACCTCATGGGAATAACCGCTTGACTCGGCTATGCAGTATTCCTCAACGATTTGACTATACAACGCCAAAGGGTTTTCGTAAAATGCATCTGCTTGATCAATATCACCAATCTCAGGGGTATCACCTTTATTCAACAACAGAATTTTTACGCCTTCCAATCGAAAACCGTATCCGGCTGTACCGGCATTCTCACCATTCTTTGCCCATCCGAGCCAACCCATATTTTGGGCATGCACCTGATAGTAGACATCATACAAGTTGGCGTCACTTCCGGTTAACTTGATTTGAATAGCCTCCAGTCGATAGGACAATCCCTCGGTTCCACTTAGTTCACCGTCAGTTACAAACTCCTGCCAGCCAATGTTCTGAACGTGAGTTTTATACTCCACTCCCACATTTTCAATGTTAGACCGAATTTTCATCCCCTCCAGACGTAGCCCTTTTCCTTGGGTTCCGCTCATTATGCCATCTGATACGTAATCCTGCCAGCCGATATTTTGGACATGTGTGTTATAAAGTAACTTTGATGCAGAGTTAGTCGTTTCACGAGTACTAGCACAAACATTGGATACTGGGATAAATGATACTAAAAACGATAACCCCAATAACAATAAAAAAAAATTTTTCACTCTCTTACCTCCAGACAATTTTTTGAATTCAAATAGATTTTGATTTAAAAGTTTTTTTGCAAGTTTAAAACGTGGCTATCAACCGAGATACATACTTAAAGCAGTTGCTATTCATCATTCATAGATTTCGAAATTAAATAGTATCCATCACCATCTGATCGTTCCATTAGGACATATGTCCAATATGTAAGTTTACTTTCGTCAAGAGAAAACTCATAATTATATCGATTTTTCTGGTTTGACTTACTAACGATACCTATTCCTACAAATTCCCCATTACAAAAGACACGATCATTTTCTCTCATTGAATTCTCATTCCATCCTCTTTCAAAATGCAATTCGTTAACTTGAGCATAGATGATTCCTTCGAATTGAACCGCATCTTCTAGCAAAATATATGAGAATTTTCTTCTTTCAGTATCTCCAAGACTAAAAAAACGAAATAATTTTTCATTACTATCCCAACCAATTCTCCCTACTGGAGCAACAGTATTCGTATATTTTTCATATAACGGGTTAGTTTTCGGGATGTTAATTGCAGGATTGATCAACCATTTGGCATATCGCGCAACTTCATCAGTTGAGGTATTAAAAACTATTTCCTCTGTGTTTATAGGTAATGGTGCATTTTTTTTCCTAGAAGATCCATCAATTACCGATTTAGTCACTGCCCAATCTAAATCAAATTCTTCAACATCTATAAAGTCACTGGGTATTTCTCCGAAAGAATTAATAAAATCTTCGTTTATTCTCATTTCAATGAATTCTATATCTTTTTGATCTATATTCTTCTCAAACGGTCGTTCGGTGCTTCCCGGTGGTGGACCCCCTTTAGATATTATACAAATCTCAATACCCTCCAACCGATAACCGAAGCCCTCGCTGCCAGATGCCTCCCCATTCTTGGCCCAGCCCATCCAGCCGATATTCTGGGTATGAACTCGGTAATAAATGTCATACAAACCAACGTCACTTCCGATTAAATCGATTTTAATAGCCTCCAGTCGGTAGGACAATCCCTCGGTTCCACTTAGTTCACCGTCAGTTACAAACTCCTGCCAGCCAATGTTCTGAACATGTGTTTTGTACTCCACCCCTACATTTTCAATGTTTGACCGGATTTTTATCCCCTCAAGACGCAGCCCTTTTCCTTGGGTTCCGCTTAATTCACCATCAGATACAAAATCCTGCCAGCCGATGTTCTGAACATGGGTACAATAAGCAATTTTTGTATTGTCTTGGCCAACCTCATCATAAACACTATCCGAAGCTCTATATATCTTCAGGTACACCTTCTGATAATTATCAAGAATGCTTTGAAATTCGCTGATCTTAGCAATCTGGTCATTGGCATTTTCTACGAAATCATCAACCACCTGTAGCTGACTTCCAGAAAAAAACTTGGTCAGATAGCCAAGCAAGCTATCCGATACAGTGTTCTCTGCAAACTGCTTGATAAAATCAAGACCGTACAATTTAAAATCCATATATGACTGGTAGACCCCATTAAAGGCAACCGCATTCTCCAGGGTTGGAGCCTCATCAAATCGATGCTTTGCCTCAATCAAGGCCAGATATTCCTTACTATCAATAATATATAGGGTTAGCAATTTCAAATTTGTCTGTTGTTTATTTGAACTACCGAACAAAACATCAAACCCCAATCCCGTTAATTCATATCCTTTTATAATCGGGTTATTTGTTGTCATCAAGTCCCACACTGCGTCCAGACTTAAATTGGTGATCTGCTCAATGGTTTTTCCAGCAATATATAAATCGGTATCATTCACCGCCTTAAGCACCGTTTGAATGGCTACTTGAAGGTTTCTGTTATCTGATGCATTTTCCTTCATCAACTCAAGAGCAGCAATCCGCTCTTCCCTGGCCTGGGCACAGGCGGCAGCATCACTGACCAGATTCAAAAGCTCTGCCGCCGAGGTGGCCACCGAAAAGCACTCATCATAGAGACCTCCGTATGTCTTTGCCACATTGGTATTAGCCATAATTTTTCCGGCCTCGGTTTTACTCAATTTTTGAAAATTTTGGGGATCGAGATTGTATTTTACCATATAGTCAAAAATCTCATTTCCGGTTTTTTCCCCAAAGGACAGAGCTTTTTTCTTTAGAGCTGATTGATATCCCTCCGAATTGGTTTCAAATTTGAGGTAATCCATGAGAACAATCTCATAGTAATATTCCTGATTCTTTATGATATTCGTATGATCAAACAACCCCGCCCAAACGCTCGTTGCCGCTAAGGTAACTCCGTCATTAATAAGGTATTCTGCAGCTTCTTTATACAGCGGCTTGTCCGAAATCGCATACCCATACAAGCTTCTATATTTCATCCCTTCAAGAGGGTGATTGATACCGCCTTCGTCTCTAAACCCATTAATGATTGCATCTGCCATATATATCTGATGATCTGAATAAATATCATCAGATATATTCGTTGAATTCACATTTGCCAATTCAACGACATTCTCATTCTTAGTAGTTAAAGCATCGATTACCGAATTTTCATTTGATTCGCTTGCCGCCAGCACTTCTATTGGCAGATTGGATATACAAATGATTGCTAACATCAAAAAACAGAATATTTTCTTTTTTCTTTCACCCATACCAAATGCTCTCTTTCATTTTTTAATTCCTTTACACTACTGTAACGCAATGATTTAACAGTTAAGAAGAACTTTTATAGTTTTTTGAAAACAACCATCATTAATCAGAAACGTTTTTTCTAAATTAACCTGTAGTGATTCTTTAAAAGAAACGATGATACAAGTTGTACTTTAAAAAGTCTAAATAAGATCTAAAAACTATAAATAATTTTTTATTTTAATTGACGACTTTTTATAATTTTAGTCAGCACATTTGCATCTTTAATGTATACTTCTATCGTACCTGATTTTGTGTAGATAATGATTGAGTATCCTTTCTTACCAGTCTTCACTTCAATAATTTGTTCAATTGGCAACTCGTGATACTCATGTTTCATTCCTGTTATTGTTAACACCCTTGCCAAGCTCATTTTTATATATTTAATAATGACTTTATCGTTTTTTATTTCAACTGAATTTTCTCGTGACTTAAAAACAATTTCACAAAGTACTCCACCTAAACCACACATTCCTATAAAAATAATCAAATAAAACATCCCGATCATCTCTTCATATAGTTCGTAGGCTAATACTAATAAAACACCTATAAATCCAATCGCCACAATTACTATTCCTACAATCATTCCGCGCACAATAAAACTATTGTCGACTCCTGAAAATATTTTTTCATTGATAATCTTTTCCATTTTTCTTCCTTTGCTCCTCTCTAATTCCTTTATTCTTATTATAAAATCGCCCGCAAGCCTCTAAAATAAATATGACAAGCCCCATGTTTTCATTGTATTTTTATGTTTAAAGCGATTACTACCCCCGTTATACTATATAGCTTAGTTTCATTTAAATAATCCTCATATAAAATACAATCCTTGATTCATCAGATAAATTATCCTAATTTCAGTTTTAAAATTTAAATTCCATTCGTCTTTTCGGGCGAAATCCCTTATCTTCATCTTTTATTTTTGAACAAATGGGCGGATAGTTAAGCCCGGAGGAGTTTCTCCTTTTTTCACAACAACGATTTGAATCCCCTCAAGACGGTAACCGAAACCGGCCGTCCCCGAACCCGCTCCGTTTTTTGCCCAATCAAGCCAGCCTACATTTTGCGCATGAACCCGGTAATAAATATCAAACTGCTTAGCATCATTTCCAGTTAATCGAATTTTAATAGCTTCTAGTCTCAGTCCTTTTCCAGTGGTTCCACTCATGGCACCATCCTTTACAAAATCCTGCCAACCAATGTTTTCAATATGGGTGGCATATTGAACTCCAAGATCATATTCACTCCGATCTAATTTCATTTCGATCCCCTCTAAGCGCAATGACTTACCTCTGGTTCCACTCATCTCTCCATATGAACGCCAGATCTGCCAGCCCTCATTCTCCACATGAGTACGGTATGAAATAATACTGCCCAAGTCCAGAAACATTGTTGGTACATCATAAGTATCCAGAACTGCGTCTATCACCCCGTTTCCTCCCCTGACATGGGGATAACCCCATATCCATAAGTCACCATTGGTTGTCAGTGCAGCTGATCCATAATACGCTAGTGATATCTGTTTCACATTTTCCATGATTTTTGTAATTGGCTCCCAATCCGAACCTTCTCCAGTCCCAACCTGCTTCTGCCAATTAAATCCATACATCCATAATGAATTATCATTTTTAATTACACCAACATGTCCTGCTCCAACTCTAGCTTCCTTGACATTATCAACAACATATAACGGGACATTACTCGTCTGTGACCTTAGCCCGACATATCCCCATTGCCAAAGAGTATTATCCGTTTTCACAGCTGTACTTATGCTCCCCATTTTACTAAGTGACACTGACTTTACATTGTCCATGACCTTCTTAGGCCATAATTTATTTTGAGTTGTTCCGTCACCCAACTCCCCTTTATCATTAGAGCCGCACATCCAGAGGGAATCGTCGGTCATAATGATCCCGGATGTAGCGTTTCCTACATCTACACTTTTCACGTTATCCATCACCTTAACCGGAAAATATACACTTTCCTGTGTCCCGATTCCCAGTTGACCATAATTATTTTTCCCCCACATCCAAAGACTATTATCGTTTTTGATGGCTGCACTATGATAAATCCCAAGACTGACACTTTTTACATCATCCATAATCTTTACCGGCCGATACTCATCAGAAGTTGTTCCTGTTCCCAGTTGCCCGTTAGAGTTATTACCCCAAACCCATAAGCTACCATCTGTTTTAATTGCAGCACTATATTTATAGCCGATACTCATGACCTGCACATTGTCCATGATTTTAACCGGTGTATATTGCGCTTGAGTTGTGCCATTCCCAAGCTCGCCGTGATCGTTCCAGCCCCACAACCATAAAGTACCATCGCTTTTCAATAATCCGCTATGATTACCACCTAAGCTAAATTGAACTTCCGAACTATAATTATTACTCTTTTCTCCTTCAGAATAAATAAGATTAGTAGGCAAAAACACATTAATAGCCATAAAGATAAATAATAATGCAATCATTCTTTTCATTCTCATATTATATTCCTTTCACTTTACTTAAGGTACAAAACAACCTGAGTTATCTTGCCGTCAAATGTTCCTCCCAATATTCTTTAACCATAGGGATAACAGTATACAATAAATCTCATTTAGATAAATAATCTACTTAAATAATGTGCACTCAATTTCTGGAGTAACTATAAGCAACAGTATTCTATGAAAACCGGACACTGTCAACTTAATGGATTATTGAAAATAATGCCCTTATTTTCATTTGCATTTCATATTGATAAAAATACAATTAAGTGCTATATTTAAAAACACAATCTAAATATTCATAATTTTAGCAAACGTTTATTCTGTTATCTTTAATTCATATGCAACCTTTAAAGGTATGGCAAAGACAATAGACAGACTTAGCAAACAGCTTTTAAGTTAATATATTTACATCATCGTGAAATATTTTTTCAATTTCAAGCACATTAAAAAAATTAATGCCCTATATTTAAGATCAACAACCAAACTTCATTAATGACGGAGAAATATCATGAGTACTTTTTCAGATCAATTAAAATCTTATATCGATAAAAAAAGCGCTAAAATTTCAGCGGTTTCAAAGTATTGCGGCTACGATCGTTCCACCTTCTACAAAATTCTTAAGGGTGAAAGAAATCCCCCGTCCTTATCACTCGTTAAACAAATCTGTCAGTTTTTAAACCTGACCTTTGATGAAACAGCAAACCTTACTACCACCTATTATCAAACCTTACTCGGCGAGAAAACTTATTGGGACTTCCAAAATACGATGGCACTTTTACTTAGTTTTAGCACTGTTGATGCCACAGGTATTCCATTTGGACAAATCCGTTACGAATTTGATTTCGAAATGAGTCAAACCTCCTATGCTCTAAATAACACAATAGAATTATCAAACTCGCTCTATCATGCCCTTCTTAAATGCGCCGAGGGCAATCAAAAGGTAAAAATGATCCTCCAACCTAGTCAATCATTAATAAATGAGTCAGTTGTGCGCTTGTTTACACAATTAAATCTAGAGGTTACTCACATTCTTTGCTTAAGCAATCGTGATAACGACCTTGTTCCTGGAGCGGATCACTATAATATCAACTGTTTAAAGCAAACCTTAAATTTCCTGACCAATTTACAAAGATACGACGTATTCTATTATTACGATGATGCTCAGGCTCGTTTTAACAATCACGCTCTTTTTCCTTTCTTACTTCTAACAACAGACAGCGCCATTTCTTTTAATGCCAACTTCGATAGTGGAATATATTATTCTTCAAATGATATTGTCAGACTTTACAACAATCATGTCGATCAGCTTTTATCTAATTGTTTGCCCCTGTACAGAACAATCAGCGGAATAACAGAGCAATATCTAGTTTTTCGTGATTTGATTAACTCTTTTTTTGTTTTAGAATTTGAACCTTGCATTACTTCTTTTGTAACCGAGCAAATGCTCGCTAACGTAATATTGCACGACATAGATGACCGAGAAGCGACTATTAATTTTCTAGGTGACTATATTCGACGATTAAATAGTACTTTTATTAATCAAAATTCTTATTCATATTTCACACTTTCTGGGTTGTTATATTTTGCACATACAGGAAGAATTTCCATTGTACCAGATGATATTTATCATCCGATAAATATACAGGACCGAATTGAGATTCTTTCAAACGTTCTGCCTTATGTGAAGAGAGGGCAGTTTAAAATTGTAAAAAAGGAATTGGAAAAACTCGACAGTCATTTCCATTTTTCCCTACATAACGAAACTATCGCTGCACTTTATGTAAAAAATTCTAAAGGAAACTTAATGATATCGCTGCTAGAAGAACCTAAACTTTTTTCTATCTTTAAAAATTTCTCAATGCACATTGATATTTATGATTATGTTTATTCACTAGAAGAAACCCTTCAATTCTTTGATGATGTCCTCACAGAATTGAAGCAAATGATAACAACAACCAGCTAGAATTTTTTTATCCGTCAGTCAGCGCTCCCAGTTCAAAGCCATACCTGGATGAAACCGGGTAATACTGACTTCAATAAGAATCTAATTCCTCAAAAGTTCCTTTATGAATCAGTTTTGACGGTAAGTTCGGAACACCGCCTAAATAAAGTGCCATAATACTTCCTCAGTCCATCAGCTCATAGCAGTTTTTATTATCCTGCTCCCTTAAAATACTGTTGCATATAGTCTCTCACTTTCATACGACTTTTGTATTGGAGAACATAGAATTCAACGCTAAACATAACAATCTATCCGCAATTCCAATCTAACAAATATTAATTTTTAGCCCTGCATATCTCATGTCTACACAACAAACAATTATAGATTTTTTTCTATTATATTTATTTATAGACAATATTTCAAGATGTGGCATGAATTGTGGGCACTATTTTATATCGCGAATTACATTTAGTCTATTTTTCTTGGAGCGGAAAAGTGAACCAGCGTTAGTAAATATATCCTTTCAAAAAGTGGAAACGCTCGAAAATTAGATAAGTTATGTATGCTGAGATTGTCGTTAAACAATATACGGAGCTACTCACCTCGAAAGTACTTGAAACTGTAGTTTTGTTTACAAGAAAAACCAGGCAAAGGGAAGTAAGCGCTTAAATACAATGTGCCACAAAAAATAAAATAGAACTGGCGCTTATTAGCAGTCCAGTTCTGGAAAAGTTCTCTTTTATAGTTTGCATTCTGTTTGTACTCATTCTGACCAAGGCAATAAATCATCCAATTCATCCGGATCGTTGAGATAATCTGCATCCGGCATATACAGCAGCAGATGATTAAGATAGGCGTAGACATTCAGCCCATTGGCTTTGGTAGTTTCGACAATGCTATATATTGCCGCACAGGCTGAAGCTACTTTGGGTGTAGAAGAGCCAGTTTTTTCGACCCACAGTAAAGGATCGAATGCTGTTTTCACAGAGTTATCCAGAAATAAGAATAACTCTGTGAGGCTAGCATCAGGCCTTTTGCGACAGGACGCCGCGCCTGGCTTTTTGCCGATTTGCCCAAAGGTGCAACCGCCAATGCGGTTCTGTACACGCTGGTGGAATCTGCTCGAGCCAATGAGCTTGATGTCTATGAATATCTGAATTACCTTCTGACAGAAATCCCCAACAGTGACTATCTGCACCAGCCGGAAGTACTTTAACAATACCTGCCATGGTCTCAGGAATTGCCTGAGGTGTGCAGACTCAATCATAACTATAAAAAGTGCCTCAAATAATGATGTCATCAGTATAGCAGGTTTGGATCAGACTTGCTAAACGTCATCTTTGTCGAGTAGGCAAGGGGAATTTCACCCCAAGCCTCTCACAGAACTTATCCCGACTTTTTGATTATCCCGATTCTATTACAATGTTCAGTAATTAACACGTTTTCCTCAAAATTAGTCGGGATAATAATAATCAAATGAATCATTACTTCGATAATAAATATGACAAAGTCAATATTTTTATGGAGGTAATTTAAAATGGAAGAAAAACTTATTCAAGAACTGGTTCAAACGGCATTATCGCAATTAGCAAAAATGGGATTGTCTGATGCAACACTTAAATCATATCGAACATGTGCATTTTATCCCATTAAAAAGTTTTATGGGGATAAAGAAAATGTTCATTATGAGAATAGTCTAATGATCGAAATGTATCATTTATATCTGATGCAACACGAACAGGGAGTGATTTCAAAACAAACTTTAAACTGGCGATTGCGCGGCATTAACATCATCAATGAAATATATGATACTGGTTTTTTTGATTGGAAAGTCTTTAGTTCGAAGAAAAAAGAGGAACTACCGGATGTTTATGAAACAATCATGACTGATTTTTCCAATACTCTAATTTGCTGCACCAAAAGAAAAGGCATTTATCAATCCATTGTAAGACGTTTTCTTATTTTTATGATTCAAAGCGAAAAAGAAAATCTCTCTTCAATAGATGAGGTGTTACTTCGAAATTTTCTTGTTGAAATTTCAGCTGATAGACCTAAAAGCATGGATGATGTAATAACGGCGCTTAAAAAGTTTTTACAGTATCTGAATGAAAAATCATTTACTGAAAATCGGTATTATTCTATTCTTGCAGCACCAAGATCAAGAGATCGGAAAGTAAAAGCTTGCATGGATGCAAACGAACTTGCAATGATGATGAATTGTGTCGATAGAAATACACCTGGTGGGAAACGGGATTACGCCATTCTTATTCTTGCAGCCACAACGGGGCTGCGGGCAGGTGATATCGCATCACTCCGACTCGATTGCATCAACTGGAAAAGAAATGAGATTCAATTTTTTCAGGGCAAGACTTCTGAAGCCACAATCCTGCCACTGCCACAAAATACAGGGATAGCCATTGCAGATTATATTCTATACAGCCGGCCAAAAGCAACGATAGATACACTGTTTCTCAGAAATAATCCGCCGTATAAGGGTTTTCATGATGGCGTGTCTATTTCATGTATTTTCAGAAAATACATGAAACAGGTAAATCTGGCTCATGAAAACGGGGATGGCAGAACCATGCATGGCATTCGCAGAATGGTTGGCACGGAAATGATTATAAATGGGTCACCGATAATGACCGTATCACAAGTACTTGGGCATAAAGGAATGTCAGCAACAAAATATTATATCGCCCTTGATGTTGATGGTTTACGGAAATGCACGCTTGGATTTGATTCGATTGGTGGTCTACTCCGTTGAAAAAACTTTATGACTACACCGAAGAGATGCTTCGTTATAAAGAAAGTCTTGGATATGCCAGACATACTTATGAGGGTTTTCTTAACGACTTCGCCAGATTTGTAAAAAGAAACTACCCGGAGGCTGAATTTCTTACTGAAAACATTGCGCTTGAATGGTGTCAGCAGCGTGAAAGTGAAAAAATTTCCGGGTACCATCGACGGGCTGCTGCTTTTAGAGAATTCACAAAGTATCTTTATGCGGTTGGAAGTGGTGGGTATATTCTGCCGGCAGATTATACAGCTCGGCCAGAAAGATATATTCCCTACATTTTTACAGACCAAGAATTAGTCGATTTTTTCAATGCAAGTGATCAGGTAACGCCCTATAAAAGTTCACCATCCCGTAGTTTTATCATACCAGTTATATATCGACTGATCTATTTTTGTGGACTACGTCCTAATGAAGGCCGTGAGCTACAGAAACAAGATGTAAATCTCAAAGATGGTATACTTTTTATCCGGAAAAACAAGTCACACCGTGAACGAATGATACCAATGGCTCATGATGTGACTGAAATGTGCAGGGAATATAATGAAAAAGCGTCCTGGCTATACCCCGAAAGCCCCTACTTTTTCCCTTCAGCAACAGGAAATGTCTACTCTGCCAAATGGCTCACCCAAAATTTCCGAAAAATTTGGGGTGCCATAAAATCAGATAAAAATACCTGTTCCGTACGAGTATATGATTTCCGTCATCGATATGCAACAACGATTATGATGAAATGGGTAAATGAAGGCGTTGACCTTTACAAAATGATTCCTTATCTCAGCACTTATATGGGGCATGCCAATTTTTCAGATACCGCCTATTACATCCATCTTCTGCCTGATAATCTTGTCCAATCAACGGCCATTGATTGGCAACGATTTAAAGATCTTGTGCCGAAGGTGGATTATGATATCTAAATATCATAATGATTTATACCGGTTAATAAGGGATTTCTTAACAGTGTACCTCCCAAAGCAGAAGGCAGCAAGCCCGAATACGGTCAAGGCTTATAAAAATGCGCTCAATCTACTAATTGACTATACAAAAGAAACTCAGAATATACGCATTGCCGAAATCAGTTTCCCTATCATAAACCGTGTCCATATTGAATCATTTCTGGATTGGCTTGAAGTCGCACGTAACTGCAGCGTCTCAAGTAGAAACCACCGATTATCATGTTTAAGGTCTTTTTATAAATATGCGGCTGGAAGGGATGTGACCTTAGTCGCTTATTATCAGGAGTTGGAAAAAATACCGCTGAAAAAAAAGGCGAAAATCCCGGAGCTTAAATTTTTCAATGAAAGTGCTTTAAAAACTATTTTAGCACAGCCGGATTGGGGATTCGAAACCTTTTTTACATGATCCTTATGTACGATACAGCAGCACGGAACCAAGAAATGCTGGATATTAAGTTAACCGATATTCATATAATTAAAGAAGGTTCCTATATTGTTCTCAACGGAAAAGGCAGAAAAATGAGATTAGTACCCATCATGGATAAAACGGTGGATCATTACAATAAATATGCAAAAATATATCATCAAACATCAGATGGAGACCAACTCCTATTTTACATAATGCGAAAAGGCGAAAAAACAGCCATGTCGCCGGATAATAGTGAGAAATTTATCCGAAAGTATGGAGAAACAGCAAGACTACAGAATAATCAAGTGCCTGAAAAACTACATCCGCATATGTTTCGTCACTCCAGGTCGATGCATCTATATCGCGGCGGAATGCCGCTTCCATTGTTGTCGGAATGGTTGGGACATGCGCAGATAGAAACAACGTTAATTTACGCCAATGCCGATACAACAATGAAGAAGGAAGCGCTTGAAAAAGCAACTTCAAAGTTGAATCCTTTGCTTGCTAATGAAATAACTATAAATTGGGAGGATGATGATGAAATGATTAAAAAGCTTTATGGGTTAGTATAAAATTATTATTATCCCGACTTTTATAAAACGGAATGCACTCTTTGTCAATAACAGTAATAAAAGTCGGGATAATCAAAAAGTCGGGATAAGTTCTGTTATACCGAATTCGGTATAACAGAACCGTACGTGACACTCTCGCGTCATACGGCTCTTGTTATCCAATCGTTGGTTTGATACCCTTCTCCCAATGATAAAAGAGTTTAGTTTTTGAATTGGCTAAATGCACTAACATTCGCCAAGCTTTTCTTTTGCTTTTCTTAACTGTTTTATATTTTCTCTTTAACCACTGTACGAGCGTCTTATTTACATAATCAATTTCTTTTCGTGCTTCTCTGGAACAGAATTTTGTGAAATAATTCATCCATCCTCGAATAATCGGATTTAACTTTTCAGCCAGTGATTCCAATGAACTTGTTTTGCATGCTTTTCTTATTTTTCGGATTTTATCTCTGAAGCTCTGCGCAGAACTTTTACTTACCGCTGGAGAAAAGGCGTTAAAGAAATTTCCATTTTTGCTTTTGACAGATCTTCTTCTAAACGTATAACCCAGAAAATCAAACGATTCATTTTCATATCGTTTATTATAACGATCACTTCGGCAGTACACTATTTTCGTTTTATCCGGATGGATTTCCAAACCGCACTCTAACATTCTTTTCTTTAGGTATTCCAACAGATTGTATGCTTCCTGTTCGCTTTGACAGTGTATGACACCGTCATCAGCATAACGCACCCATGGATTTTGAGGATATTTTCGACTAATCCATGTGTCGAATGCATAGTGCATAAACAGATTTGCAAGAACCGGGCTAATAACACCACCTTATGCAAAGTAAGTAGTTATGCGAAGTAAAAGTTGAAATACCTGTAAATGATGGGATTTCTCTTTGATTTACTTTGCATAATATCCGACAATGAAGAGAGCACAAATGCTCAAAAATCATTGAAGGAGGTATTTCTTATGCAGAGAAAACCACTAAAAGAAGTTTTATCCGATTTGGAACAGGAACTGATCCGCCTTGGCTATACAAAAGGCAGCATGACTTTTTATCGCAATCGGTGGCAAAAACTTCAGCTGTTTGCCGATGAACGCGGTGAAACGTATTTTTCAGAACAATTGGGGCTGGATTTTGTTGAACATTATTTCCAGATATTTGAAAAAGATTCGGGTAAAACCTTATCTCAGAAGGATATACAGGAACTTCGGATTATCCGGATGATCGGTGATTTTCAGCTACATAATACCATTTTAAGGCGATATTATAAGCATCATGCGTTACTTGCGGATCCGTATTATATGGATATCAGCAATCGTTTCAGAAAATACTGTATTGACAAAGATTATTCCATCGTAACCGTTAATCATTATGTCAAAAAGTCGGAGCGATTGATGGATTATCTTATTTCTCAACGAATCATGGATTGTCATGATATCAACCTGCCCATTATAAACGCCTATATTCGAACCTTGGCGGGCTACGCATTCAAAACAGTGGAACAGAATATCTGTTCAATCCGATCATTTTTGAGATACCTCCATGAACAGGATATTTTGACAACTGATTTAGCTTCCAAAACACCGATGGTTCAGGCACGTAAACAAACACGCATCCCATCGGTCTGGACAAAGGAAGAGCTGACGGCACTGATTGGCGCCATCGACCGTGGAAGTCCAAAGGGCAAGCGGGATTATGCGATGATTCTGCTCGCCTGTATGTTGGGGCTTCGGGTTTCGGATATCAAAAATCTGACGTTTGATTGTTTTCACTGGGAAGAAAAGAGGCTGATTTTCACCCAGTCAAAGACCCGGGAAACCGTGATTTTACCAATCCCCACTGAAGTTGGATGGGCAGTGATTGATTACCTGAAATATGGTCGACCCAAGGTGGATGTACCAGTGATATTCATCAGACATATGGCACCGTTTCTGCCTTTTGCTGCGGATGATCATTTGTATCAGATGATTCAGTCCTATATGCGCATTGCCAGGCTGCCCACCTTAAAAAAACACCGGGGAATGCATTCACTCCGACATACCGCCGCCTCGAGAATGCTTGAGCATGACACCCCATTAGCTGTGATTTCCGATATTCTCGGACATGTGGATACCGATTCCACCTCAGTCTATCTAAAAATTGATATCAGCAAACTCAAAGACTGTTCCCTGATGACATCGGAGCTTGAAGCTCATGACTGATCATATTTTTGTCGGCCCATTTGCCAAGCACATCGCCAATCATGTTAAACTCAAGCAGGCAATCGGATATAAATATGTAACTGAAGCCGATCATCTGGTACGTTTTTCTGTTTTCACTGCTGACAATTATTCTGATGCAAAGGAACTTAGCCGTGAAATTGTATTGGACTGGTGTTTTAAAAAAAGCTATGAATCACAGGCCAACCAGTGTACAAGAGCTTCCATGATTCGTCAACTGGCGGTCTATATGGATTCAATCGGCGTCAATGCTTATATTCTGCCAAAGGGTTATTATCCAAAAGAAACACGATACATCCCCTATATTTATACAGATAATGAATTGAAGCGATTTTTTCAGGAAACGGATCATTGCCACTACGTTAGTAGCTGTCCCTACCGCCATTTGATCATGCCGGTATTTTTTCGGATGATTTACACCTGTGGTTTGCGTTCTTCAGAAGCAAGGCTTCTGCAATTAGCCGATGTCGATCTTACCAATGGGATTCTCGCCATCCATCATTCAAAAAAAGATAACAGCCGTTTTGTTCCGATGTCGGATGAATTAACCCGAAGATGCCAGAATTACGCTGCGATTGTTCATCCAATTTCAAAAGACACCGACTGGTTTTTTCCGGGCCTTAACGAAAATCCGATGACAATCGGAAATGTCTACCATAATTATAGACGGTTTCTGTGGAAAGCCGGTATTTCTCACGGTGGCCGGGGTAAAGGGCCAAGAGTCCATGATTTTCGGCATACCTTCGCATGCCATTGTTTGAAAAAATGGGTCGTTCAGGGAAAAGACCTGATGGTTTATCTGCCGGTGCTTAAAACTTATATGGGTCACGATTCATTCGAAGAAACGTCCTATTATCTCAGAATGACAGCTGATGTATTCCCGGATATATCGATCCGCCTTCAAGGGTGTTATCCGGATATTATTCCGAAGCTGGAAGGTGATGCTGATGAAACCAACTGATTTTGCATTCTATCTTACGCAATTTCTGACGGTTTATTTACCGGGGCAAAAAAATGCTAGCAGGAATACGATCGCTTCCTATCGTGATGCATTTAAACTGTTAATCCATTACTGTCAGGAACAACAAAACATAGCGGTTGAAAAACTGACCATCAAGATGCTCACACCCGAATTAATCGCAGGTTTTCTGGACTGGCTGGAAAATGACCGGCAATCCAGCATTTCAACCAGAAATCAGCGGCTGGCTGCCATCCATTCTTTTTTTCGCTATGTCCAGTACGAAGATCCATGTGGGATACTTCATTTCCAGAAAGTTATTGCCATCCCCATCAAGAAGATGCCTAAAACGGTCATGCCACACCTGACATCTGATGCCATACAGCTGCTCTTATCGCAGCCGGACAAAACAACTAAAAAAGGTCGACGTGATCTTACCCTGTTAGGGACATTGTATGATTCGGGTTGCCGAGTTCAGGAATTGGCTGATCTCAAGATCCGTGACGTTATTTTAACTAATCCTCCAGTATTGGTTCTCACGGGGAAAGGTAACAAAACACGAAGGGTTCCACTGATGAAAAACACCCAGATTTTGCTTGAGCACTACATTTTAGAGAATACCCTCGACAACCCCTGGAAAAGTGAGTACCCTCTTTTTGTAAATAAGCAACACCATAAACTCAGCAAAGAAGGGATCGCCTATATTATTTCTCACTACGTGATTGCGGCAAGAAAAATCTCGACAATAGTGCCGGAAAAAGTAACACCACATATGTTTCGACACAGCAAGGCAATGCATCTGCTGCAAGCCGGTATCAATCTCATCTATATCCGAGATTTTCTTGGACATGAACATATCAAAACAACAGAAATTTATGCAAAATGCGATACCGAGTTAAAACGGCATGCCATTGAGAACGCATATCCCGATTTAATCGACAGCAGCCTTCCTGATTGGACAGAAGATCGTGGACTACTAACCTGGCTTTCAGAGCTAAGTTAGCCTGAAGATTATGCAAAGTAAATGCGGTGAGAATCCTTTATTGCCAGGATTTTTACGTTTTACTTTGCATAATCGGTTACTTTGCATAAGG
>JAQUWM010000003.1 GCA_028692885.1 Acetobacterium sp.
GGAGGCGAAGGCGACCAGACCATAGCGGGAGACCAAACCATAGGTTGGTTTCATCCCCACCACCCCACAAAAGGAGGCGGGCTGACGAATCGATCCACCGGTGTCTGATCCCAATGTGTAAAAGGCCGTATCGGCTGCCACGGCAACGGCCGATCCGCCGCTGGAGCCGCCGGGTACCTTGTTTAAATCCCAGGGATTGCGGGTTTTTTTATAAGCTGAGTTTTCGGTCGAAGAGCCCATCGCAAACTCGTCCATATTAGTTTTTCCCAACAAAATGCCACCCTCTTCGCTAAGCCGGTCATAAACTTCGGCATTGTAAGGCGGATTAAAGTTATACAGCATTTTTGACGCACAGGTGGTCAAGATCCCCTTGGTGCACATGTTGTCTTTGAGTCCGTAAGGAATCCCTTCCAGTGGGGTTCTTGGGGCTCGCCCGGACAGCTCGGCATCTAAACCCTGAGCCGCTTCCAATGCTGCTTCGGTCTGGAGACTGAGATAGGCATCGGTGGCTTTTTCAACTGCGTTAATGCGGTTAACCACCGCTTGGGTTACCTCCGTAACTGTGACTTCCTTTTTATCCAGAAGGTCATTTATTTCATGTATGGTTTTTTGATATAATTCCATTATTGCCTCCTATTCCATAACCCGGGGAACCTTAAAGCACCCGGCTTCGCTTTCCGGCGCATTGGCCAACGCTTCTTCATTGGTCAGACAAGATTTGATTTCATCCGCCCGAAAGACATTCTGAACCGCCAGCACATGTTCAGTGGCTTTAATTTTTGATGTGTCCAATCCGCTGAGGGTTTCCGCATAATCCAGCACAGCCCCAAGTTGGTCGGCCAGAGCGGTTACTTCATTCTCGGAAAATTCCAAACGGGCAAGATTGGCCACGTAGGTGACATCTTCTCGTGTTAAACTCATATTCGTTATCCTTTCTTTGCTGTTGTACTTTCTACCTGATCTCTTTAATCACTTCTATTTTAAGTTGAATTAAACTGGTACAAATTGAACTGGTAATTGAGCAGTGTACGGGTAAGGGTCTGACCACTTGGTTATCACGGATAGCCCCTACCTTACACTATTGTATTCAACTTATATCGGCACTTTATTAAGAATACTGCGCTGATTTTCTATGTTAACAGCCGGAGCTGTCAGTCTGATTCTAAAAATCACCCTTCATTATAGATCAAACCCACCACCCCTGACAAGGGTTAAAAACGCATCTTCATCAATTATTGCAATTCCCAACGACTGGGCTTTTTCATATTTGGACCCGGACTTTTCCCCGGATAGGAGAAAATCGGTTTTTTTACTGACGCTGCCAGCTACCTTACCACCATTGTCTTCAATCAGGGCCTTGGCTTCCCGTCGGTCGAGAGTGGGCAGGGCGCCGGTGAGAACAAATGTTTTTCCAGCCAGAGTCTGAGACGCCAAGCGGGTTTCCTGAATCATATTCAGCCCCGCCGCTTCCAGGCCTCTGATGATTTCGATATTGGTAGGAGTCTGGAAAAAATCGACAATTTCGGTGGCCATTTTTTCGCCAATCTCAAAGATTTCTTTGAGCTCATCCACCTCGGCCAGGATTAGGTTATCCATTTTCCGATAATGCTCGGCCAGAATTTTCGCCCCTCTGGCACCTACCAGCGGAATTCCCAAGCCAAAAATAAGCCGCGATAATTCCCGTTCTTTTGAGGCTTCGATCCCGGCCAAAAGATTGTCCACCGATTTTTCCCCCAGCTTTTCAAGGGTGACCAGTTGCGCTCTTTTTTGATCCAGATGGTAGATATCGACCGGGTTGATCACCAGCTTTTCGGCCATCAACAGCCGCAGCACGCCTGGACCCAACCCTTCGATGTTCATCGCATCCCGGGACGTAAAGTGGACCAGTTTGCGAAATACCTGGGCCGGGCAGGCCATATTCAGGCATTTGGTCACGGCTTCCCCGGCAATCCGAAAGGTCGGTTCATCACAAACCGGACAGCGTTTTGGCATTTGAAAAACAACCTCGTTTCCCGATCGCTTTTCAAACACCACATGATCCACTTCTGGAATTACATCACCAGCCTTCTGGATCACCACCTGGTCGCCGATGCGGATATCTTTAGCGCTGATATTGTCTTCATTATGGAGGGTTGCCCGAGCAATCACCGACCCTGCTAATGATATCGGCGCAAGTTCGGCCACTGGAGTCAGAGCACCGGTTCGGCCCACCTGAACGGTAATGGCAGTAACAGTGGTAATCGCCTGATCCGGGGCAAACTTATAGGCCATCGCCCAGCGGGGGCTTTTTGAGGTATTCCCCAGCAACTCCCGACAGGATAATTCATCCACCTTAATTACCAGACCGTCAATTTCAAAGGGCAGGTTTCGTCTTTCCGTTTCCATCAGGCTGCAGTAGTCAATGATCGCTTCGATATCACTAAAGGATTTAACCGCGCTGGTTTTAAAACCCAGGGTTCTTAAATAAGCCAACGTCTCCTGATGGGTTTTAGCTTCAAAACCCGCTGCCACTTCCAGGTTGAAGATAAAAATATCCAATGGCCGGGAGGCCGTGAGCCTGGGGTCCAATTGCCGCAAAGATCCAGCGGCCGCATTTCTGGGATTGGCAAAAGGGCTTTCCTCATCGGTCAGACGACGCTGATTCAGTTTTTCGAAATCGGCCTTACCCATAAACACTTCGCCCCGAACTTCCAGGGTTACCGCTTCTGAAAGACGCAGTGGGATGGTTCGGATGGTTTTAAGGTTGGTGGTAACATTCTCCCCCACTTCCCCATCGCCCCGGGTCGCGCCCTGGACAAATATACCATTTTCGTAGTTAAGCACCACCGTTAAGCCATCAAACTTATATTCCACCACATAGGTGGCCACGGGACAGGTTTGTCGCACCCGACGGTCAAAATCCCGGAGTTCACCCGCATTAAAGGCATTGCTGAGACTCAGCTTGGGACGGCTGTAGACGACCTTGTCAAAGCCCTCGGAAGGGCTTCCGCCAACCCGCTGGGTCGGAGAATCCGGGGTGATCGATTCCGGGTTTTCAGTTTCCAGCGCAATCAGTTCCTGCATCAGCTGATCATAGTCATAGTCTGAAACCAGGGGTGCATCATCGAGATAATAGGCTCTGTTATATGCTGATAGTTTTTTCCTTAACGCTTCAATACGGGTTTCGCTCATATTTGTTTCCAATCCTTCATTGTTGTTTTAACTTTTTTTCAACGATATCTTAACTAGGCCTTTTCCACAAAAGTCGGATCCATTTTTTTGATCCCCACCCCGGGAAATGCCACCGAAATCATGTTATTTTTAACCTCAACCACGGTGCCAATACCAAATTTTTTATGTTTAACCTTGTCAGTCAACGCAAACCCATTTTCCGATGGGCCATTTTGAAGGTTAACGGCATTGGCATTATTTCTACGGATCGCTACCTTCGACTGGGTAACCCGTTCGGAAAAGGTTTTATTCTTTTTAGTTTCAATGTCGATTTCCGGCTTACGCTCGTAACGCTGTTTATTTTCCACACACACCTCATCCGGCATTTCTTTGAGAAACCGCGACGGGGTTTGTAATTGACGGCGTCCGTAAAGGGTTCTTTCGGCAGCCCAGGAAATATAAAGACGTTTCATGGCTCGGGTAATGCCCACATAACAGATGCGCCGTTCCTCTTCAATATCCTCAGGTGAATCCATGGCGCGGCCATGGGGGAAGATCCCTTCTTCCAGACCAGGAATAAAGACAATCGGGAATTCCAGCCCTTTGGCATTATGAAGGGTCATCAGCAGAACTTTACCCTGGTCGCCATCGTACTTATCGGTTTCTGAAGACAAGGCCACTGTTTCCAGATAGGCACTGAGGCTCTGGTCATCACTGTTTTTTTCAAAGTCCGTGGCTGAGGATACCAATTCTTGGAGATTTTCCAGCCGGCTTTCGCCCTTATCCATTTTTCCGGTTTCCAGCATTTCCAGATAACCGGTTTTTTCAATCACCGCCGTGATCAGCTCGCTTAAGCTGGCGGTCTCCTGGATTGCTTCCAATTTCTTCATCAGTTCGCTGAAAGCCCGGACCTTATTTTTGACACTGGGGCTCAGTTCCGGAATTTCTTCGACATGATGGAAAGCCTGCATCAGGCTGAAGCTTTTAAAATTGGCGTATTCGGCAATTTTTTCAATGGTGGCTGAACCGATCCCCCGTTTGGGTACATTGACAATTCGCATAAAGCCCATGTTGTCTTTGGGATTACTGAGGACATTTAAATAGGCAATGACGTCTTTAATCTCAACCCGGGAGTAAAACCCGGTTCCGCCGATTAACTGGAAGGGGAGACCAGCCCGCATTAATGCTTCTTCAAACAGTCGGGACTGGGCATTGGTTCGATATAGAATCGCAAAATCGCCGAAGATACCCTGACCCTTGGTAATTTTGTCATTAATCTCATCAACAATAAATCGGGCTTCATCATAACCCTGGTTAAAGGAGGCGATCATTATTTTTTCATCACCGTCGTTATTGGTCCACAGCGCCTTTTCTTTACGGCCGGTATTTCTGGCGATGACGCCGTTGGCACAGTCTAAAATGGTCTGGGTTGAGCGATAGTTTTCTTCCAGTTTAACCACCTTGGCGTTGGCATAATCCTTTTCAAAGTCCAGGATATTATTGATATCCGCTCCCCGCCAGCCGTAAATACTCTGGTCGTCATCACCACAGACACAAATATTTTTGTTTTTAGCAGCCAGCATATTGACCAGTTCGTATTGGCTATGATTGGTATCCTGGTATTCATCCACCATAATATATTTAAAGCGATTCTGATATTGTTCCAGAATTTCGGGAAAACCCTTAAACAATACCAGAGTATTGTAGATCAGATCGTCAAAATCCATGGCATTGTTGGCTTTCAGGCTTTCCTGGTAGCGTTTATAATAAAGTCCGACTTTTTCTTTTCTGAAATCGCCGGAATTTTCTTTTATATAGGCTTCCGGACTGACAAAATTATTTTTGGCAGTGGAGACTTCACCGCTTAAAAACTGGTTGGTAAAATATTTGTCATTGAGGCCTAATTCTTTGATCAGACTTTTATATAAACGTTTCTGGTCATCCATATCATAAATGACAAAATTGTCGTCATAACCCAGCCATTGTGCATGGGTTCGCATGATTCGGGCACACATGGCGTGGAAGGTCGACATCCAGATCCGTTTACTGTCGGCAATATTCATTTTGGCAATTCGATCCCGCATTTCGCCGGCTGCCTTATTGGTAAAAGTGATGGCCAAAATCTGTGAGGGCCACGCCTGTCCCGTTTCAATAATATGGGCAATGCGATGGATAATGGTTCGTGTTTTTCCTGATCCAGCCCCTGCCAGTATTAATAGTGGCCCATCGATGGTTTCTGCTGCTTCTCGTTGTCGAGTGTTTAACCCGTCTAATAAACTCATGTGTTCTCCTAAATATTTATTTCATCGTTAATCGCAAAATTTCTGAGCACTTCTGGCTCCGTTTTGCAACGATCTAACTTGTTTCATTTTTAAAATTTCTTCTCACCATAATAAATGTTTGTTAAGACCTTAGTCACTTGAGTGACAGCCAGTTGTCGAACTCAGCCATAATTTCATATCCATAAAATTTCGTTTTACTCACTTTATTTCTGCTCCCTTGTCAAAATTCAATGTAATTTTAGTACCTTTTTTTTCTTCGCTTTCGATGACCATGCCGGCATCGTGCTCATCCACAATCCAATTGGCAATCGACAAACCCAGACCGGTTCCGCCTTCGGTTCGGGAACGAGCCTTGTCGACCCGATAAAACCGTTCGGTTACCTTCTTAATCTCATCTTTGGGAATCCCGATCCCCTGATCAATAACTTCCACCGACACCCCCTGAAGAGTCTTCTTCCCAATGATACGAATACTAGTATTTTCGCTGCTGTATTTAATGGCATTATCCAAAAGAATAACCAGTAACTGGATAATCTGTTTTTCATCACCGGTAATGACCAGGTCATCCTCCAGCTTATTGATAAAGGTAATTTCCTTTTTCCCGGCTAAGGGTGCCATTTTTTCACAAACCAACTTGATTAAATAGGTTATATCGACTGGTTCCTGCTGTACCATCATATCCCCGGAATCCGCCCGGGCTAAAAACATCAGGTCTTCAACAATATGCTGCATCCATTGGATCTCGTCATAGGCATTATTAATCCAGATCATCTGGCTTTCGACACTTTCATCGGTACTGGCCTTGACCACTTCCAGATTTGTCTGAATCACAGCTATTGGCGTCCGCAGTTCATGGGAAGCATCGGCTAGAAATTCCTGCTGTCGTTCAACGCTTTTTTTAATCGGAATCAGGGAACGACCGGACAAAAAATAACCACCCAAAAAAGATAACGAAGCCCCGATCAGGATGGTAAATCCTACCATTTCCTGAGCATTTCCCAATAGCGATCGTTCCGAAGCCATATTTTTCATCGCCTGAACAATTTTTAGTTCACCATTCTTATTGACCACCGCATAGGTACAAATTTTATAATCCTTGTCGCCCTGCTTGTAATTGCTGATCAGATATTTTTCATTATTATCTTTAAAATAGTGTTTCGATATTTCGATGAGCTTTGCTTCTTCAAGTGGCAGCGAATAAGACTGATCTAGTACGCCAAATTGTTGATCAAAAATAATATAGGAGATATTATTCTGAACGAGACTGCGGGTATATTCAAAATAACCCTGTTTTTCTTCTTCAGCAACCTCTTGTCCGGCTTCCTGACGCTCCAGGTATTCAATTTCATTGGCCAGCTGAGAACAATATATCTTAAGATTATTATTCACATTTGTCTCCACATCCATACTCAAAACGACGTATAGAAAAATGGAAATAAATAATAGGAGTCCAATCAGGACTCCTGTATTCATCAGGGTGAGGTTGATCCGAAGCTTGTTAAGGCTCAACATGCTCCTGCTCCTTTAAAACATAACCCAACCCGCGGATGGTTTTAATATAAGCCTGCGATGTGTCCAGCTTTTTTCGCAAATAATGGACATAGATCTCCACACTATTCTCCATCGCCATGCTTTCGATCCCCCATATCCGATCCAGAATCTGCTCTTTTGAGATGGTCATACCGGGATTACGGATAAACATTTCCAACAATTGGGCTTCCTTGGCGGTGAGTCGGTTTAAAACCTCGTCGACATACAATTCCCCGGAATTGATATTTAAGGAAATATTTGAAAAGCGGATCACATTATCCTGATAAACCTCCCAGGGTCGTCGGCCCAGCGCCCTTACCCGGGCAATTAATTCTTCGGTCACAAACGGTTTGACCAGATAATCATCGGCGCCCATATTTAGCCCGTTGACCTTATCTTTAGTGTCATCTTTGGCGGTTAACAAGAGAATCGGAACATTCTTTCCCGCTTCCCGGATCGACTTCAGAATTTCCAAACCGGTCATTCCCGGAAGCATAATATCCAGGATAATCACATCATAGACATCATTCTCGCTGAGCAACTTGCCTTCAATACCATCATTGACCACGTCAACTAATATTTTGTTTTTTTCAAAAATCTTCCCCAAAGCCGCGGCCAGGGGCTTTTCATCCTCAACTAAAAGAACACGCATGGTTTTTCTCCTCTACAGGTTGCTCTCTTTCTTCTTCTCCGGAAATACTTCTTCTAGCAGTTCGTTCATCGGCAAAATGGTTCCTTCGAATTTGGGTTCTTCAATGACCCGGCGGCATTCCAGAAAAATCCGCACGGCCCCCTCATAGTTTTCCAGAAAATTATCCGCTTGCAGGATTTCCCGATCCATCAGATGATAGATGAATAGTCCCATAAAATAGACCTTATCCGGTTCAATATTTTTGAGATTAACGTATTTGAAAAAGGCTGACAAGGCATTGTCTTCCTTATCCAGAATTTCACCGGCAATCCGTACCCATTCCTGTGACAAGGTTTCGGTAACAGCCTCTTTGAAGGCGACCCACAAAATCGCCCGGGCCACCGAATCTTCGACAATATTCAAGGAACTCTGGACCGCTTCTGCGCCCCGATTAAAAGCTTCGATGATTTTCGGCGCATAGGTTATCTGGCCTAGGGTATAGTTTTTTCTCAGGCCGGCATCGGTATCGATGAGTTTATTCAGTAGAAGATCATCCTTTTTCAGTTCGGTTTGAATCACATACCACTCATCATAGATACAATAGGGCAAAAATCCGAAATCATTAAAAATATGATTGATAATTCGCTGCACCTGCAGGTACTTCTCCCGTTTTCGCTGAACTTCTTTCTGCTTTGTGAGAAAGGTCTCCATCTGATAATAGAGGTTATGCCGTTCAAAAAAACGCTCCATCTGAGCAATGGTTTCCGGCTCGTCACTATAAAAGATCAATTCGTCCAGTTCCCGCTGCGCTTCCCCCAAGCTTCGGCCGTTGTTCATAATCAGCTGTAAATACTGTTTATCCTCATAGGTCACCCGGTTACAGGGATGATACAGGGGATTGGGGAAGGTTTCGGTATAGATAAAAAACACCTGCCGACTTCGTCTAAAATAAATAATATAGCCCTTGGTCGTAAAGAAGCCCCACCCCCGATCGCTGGGTTTATTGCCATGCTTAATGTGAAACCCTTCAGCATATAAACAATTTTTAAGGAGATATGTTACAATTTTATCGCTATTATCAATGCCCATGTTTCTCAAGTTTTGCCGATAATAAGCCCACAGCAACTCGATGGCGGTACCTTTGGGATCAAACAGGGCTTTCATCGAAAACATTTTCTGACTTTTTAAATTTTTGACAATACACAAAAGTAAACAATCCAGATGGATTGCCTCAATAAATTCACCAGGTTTTATTTTTTGCAGATCTTCGACAACCTGATCATTAAAATATTCCAGGCTGTCTTTTTTTAGCTTGTCCTGAAGCTTGCCGGTCTTCTGATTGAAGCGGTCAATCGCATTGGCCACTGAAAACAGCGCACTTTCTGAAACAAGGGTCAAAACCACCTTTTTTTTCTTATCCCAGGGATAATAAACATTTTTCAGAATCATTTCATTGATAATTTCCGAGGATTCCACCTGATAGTCAACCAACACATCGCTGGGAATCGAAATATAGATCAATTTAGGATTATTAAGGGTATCAATGATCAAGCCGCGACGACTCAAAAATACATTGGCCTTGATGAGTTCATCCTCAACCCCACAATTAACTTCCACTTCTTCCAGAAACTGTTCGTTTTGGATCATATAGGCGATAAAATTACGGGTGCTGTCTAATCCCTGTTCAATTAAATTAGCTTCAAACCCGTAAAGCAACAGAATGTGAACGATCCGCACAATATCCCGTTGCCGGTCAACACCACGGCTTTCCTTGGCCCGAATAAAGGTTTGATTAAGGGGGGAATTTAAATCATAGTAGTCTGGCGCTACCGAAAAAAGCGCTTCAACAGCCAGCAGAATCAGTAGATCTGCCTCAACTGAGACCATTCCATTCTTTTGAACATCCTTATTTTTTTTAAGATTATTGATCATCCATTGATATATATCATCTAATTTCTCAACGCCCTTTTTTAAAACATTATTACAGTCTCCACAAAGAGCATCATATTTTATGTTTAATTTATTATTATCTATTTTATAATTTCTATCAAAAAAACCGATCGTTTTTCCACATTTATTACACGGCGTTTTCATTATTTATAATCCTTCCCCATCGTCCTGCTTACTTTTCTCTATCTTCATGACTTCTCACTTGCTTTTTCACAGGATTCACCCATTGTATTGATGTCACTATCTATAGTTTACCATAAAACTGGGCTTTTTACTCAAAAAAAATAAAAGAGCAAGCTAAATTAAGGTTGCTCTTTTATCGAGAAAATCAGATTTATTAAATCATTTCGATGGTATCAATGGTTCCGCCGCCAAGACAGATATGATCCTGATATAAAACCACGATCTGTCCTGGGGTTACCGCTTTTTGGGGCTGATCAAATGTCACATAAACCCGCTCTGGAGTTACTCGAACCGATACCCCCTGATCCGATTGTCGATACCGGAATTTAGCTGTACAATTAAATTCTTTAGCTGGCGGATAACCACTGACCCAATTCATTTCGATAGCTTCAAGGGATTTTGAATACAGCGCCGGATGGCTTTCACCCTGAACCACCACTAATTCGTTACTATCCAGGTCTTTGCTGACCACAAACCATGGTTCACCGGTTCCTTCGCCGCCGATCCCCAGACCTTTTCTCTGCCCCAGAGTATAGTACATTAGACCCTGGTGGGTTCCTTTCACCTGACCGGCCAGATCGACAATCTGACCCGGCTGAGCCGGCAGGTACTGACTGAGAAACTTGGTAAAATTGCGTTCGCCGATAAAACAAATTCCTGTTGAATCCTTTTTTTTGGCGGTGACCAAATTGTTTTTTACCGCGATCTGGCGAACCTCATCTTTGGAAAGATGTCCAATCGGAAACATCACATCGGCCAGCTCTTTTTGTCCCAGTTGGCAAAGAAAATAGGTTTGATCCTTGTTGTGATCAAAGGCTCGCTTGAGCCGATACTGTTCATTGACAAAATCAATTTGAGAATAATGACCGGTGGCCAGATAATCACCGCCAACCACCTTAAGGGCATAATCCAAAAAACGTTTGAATTTTATCTCCCGATTACAGAGCACATCGGGATTGGGGGTTCGCCCTTTCTTATATTCTTCCAGAAAATAAGAAAAAACAGAGTCGTAGTATTCTTTGGCAAAATTCACTGTATAGTAGGGTATATCAATAGCATCACACACCCGTCGCACATCATCATAATCTTCTGTGGCTGTACATACTCCCGATTCATCCTGTTCTTCCCAGTTCTTCATGAAGACCCCAATGACCTCGTAACCACGCTCTTTTAACAATAATGCCGCAACTGATGAATCAACCCCTCCTGACATGCCCACAATGATTTTCATTTAAGTTTTCCCCCTCTGTTTTTTCTACCATATCCTCGTTATTTTTATTAAACCATTTCTTTGGCCATTTTTTTGGCTAATTCATTTAAAGCAATGACATCCTGTTCGTCTGGGGTTCCCTTGATCATCAGGATCTCATCAATAACATCGGCCTTGGTCTGCTCAATAAATTCATTAAAGTTTTTATCAGCGCCACCGCTCCAGCTGTAATCTGCAAAAAATCCAACCTTATGATTATCAACTTTAATTTCGCCCAATTTATAAAGCAGATAGGCCATTTTCGGAAAAATCTGTCCGTAATAGGATGGTGCCCCCAAAAACAAACCCTTATACTTCCAGATATCGGAAATGATAAAGGAAATATCGGTTTTGGAGATATCATAAAGTTTTACCTCTTTGACCCCTTCGTTCTTTAAGGCAATCGCTAAAATTTCGGCCGCCTTCTGAGTACAGCCATACATCGAACCATAGGCAATCACAACCCCAGGATCGGTTTCCTTAGCGCTCATTTTAATGTACATATCCAGAATATATTTAGGATTGTCCCGCCAGATCAAACCATGGGCTGGACAAATCGTTCCGATTTCAATGCCACTAAGCTTGTTTAATGCTTTTAACGCCTGCCCAGCTACCTTGCCGACAATACAGGCAAAATATCGACGGATTGGTCCTTCAAAGGCCGCCAGATCATTGTCGCCGTCAAAAATGCTGCCCACTGGCGTTTTAAAACTGCCAAAGACATCCATTGAAAAGAGTACCTTGTCGTTAATATCATACGTCACCATGGCTTCAGGCCAGTGAACCATCGGTGTCATAAAAAACTGGAGAGTATGTTTCCCCAGACACAGGGTATCGCCTTCACCAACTTCGTGAAGATTTTCGGTAATTTTATAAAAATTGTTCATAATCGGGAAGGTTTTTTTATTTCCGACAATAATCATATCCGGATACTCGGCCAATAGGTCGGTAATCCCGCTGGAATGATCCGGCTCCATATGGTTAACAATCAGGTAGTCTACCTTTTTATCGCCAATCAGGGCTTTGATTTTTTCAATGTATTCATCCGCCTTGATGGTTTTGACAGTATCAATAATCGCTACTTTTTCATCATTGATCACGTAAGCATTATAGGAAACACCTTCCTGATCAATTGGCCATAACCCTTCAAAAAGTGTCGTTTGATAATCATTCACACCGACCCAAAAAATATCGTCTTTAATTTTTACTGCATTCATATTTATTTCCTACTTTCCTGATGTTTTCTTGACCTTAAATATAACCTTAAACTAAAAATATTTCAAGAGAAAAAAACAGATAATTCGGAATAGCTCTAGAGAACAAACGAAAATAGCGGTCAAATTAAGAAACTCGATGGATCAAGCAGCTCCGACAAAGTAAAAAAGAGATGCTCGACGCACCTCTTTTTCAAGAAAATTAAGAAAGGGAATTAAAACGTTTTCACACCATGAGGTTATTATAACCGATTACATCCTAAAAATCCAGTACTATTTTACTTTTTATGCATTACTATAAATCACTTCCATCTTGACTCCCGAACTCTTTTATCTCCACCTCTTTACCTACATACTGGAATATACTGAATATAGATCAAGCACCGGTAACATAATCGCCGCCAGAATACAGAGTACCAACCCTCCGAAAATCAGCAGAATAAGTGGTTCCAGCGATGTATGCAGCAACTGTATTCGGGTGCGGATCTCATCTGCATAAATGAGATTCAAGGTATCCAGCACTTCTGGCAGAGATCCAGAAACTTCACCAATTGCAACCAGCTGACAAAAAAGACTGGGAAAGACCTGGCTTTCTGCCATTCCATGACTCAGACTGGTTCCACTGACGACCTTTTCCCGGAGAACCCTGAGTTCTCTTTTGATATACCGATTATCAGCAACTCCCTCCAGATGATTTAATGCGACCAGAAGATCAACCCCGCTTCCCAGAAACATTCCCAGGATTGTGGCGATTCTGGCCAGGCTCCGTTTATGATCCAAAATTCCGATTAACGGCGTTTTCATTTTCAGCCAATCCTTCAGGTTTGCCACCGATTCAATTTCCATTAAAAAAACAAATCCCGCCACCAGCGCGGTCAGCGTCAGGATGATCATTGGCCATCCGGTACTTAAACCATGACTCAGTTCCATCAGCAACCGGGTTGATTGCGGCAGTTCGACGTTCATTACCACAAACATCTCGGCAAAGGTCGGAAGCACTGTGGTGATTAAAAAGATCAATACCAGTACAAACACAATACTCAGGATCATCGGATAAAAGAGGGTCTGCTGGAGCTGCCGCCGATTTTTTTCTTCGGTTTCATAATGCTCAGCCAGTTTAAAAAGGATGACATTGAGATTTCCACTCATTTCTCCGGCGGCTACCATAAAAATGAACAAGGATGGAAATGACTTGGGATAAGCGGTCATCGCCTGAGAAAGGCTTGCCCCCGATTGGATACGACGGCCGACCCCGAAAATGTCCTCGGCAAAGCCCTTGTTTTCGGTCTCCGCACTGATTAGTTCAAGACATTTTAAAATCGGAATTCCGGCCTTTAACATAATGTAAAACTGCCTGCAGAAACGACTGAAGGCATCACCCGTTACGGAACGGATGCGAATATTAAACTCTTTTTTCAAAAATTCTTCCGACTTCTTTTTTTCTTTGATTTCCAGCACAATCAAATTTTGAGTCTGTAGAACCAGGGCTGCCTCCCGTAGGGTTTGACCATTAACCATTCCGCTGACCGTCTCACCCTGCCGATCTTTAGCCTTATAAATATACTGTTTCTCCATCACACCACCCTAACGATGCCATTCATTTTCGAAGGTTAAAATCTCCAAGCCCTGCGAAATCGATGTATTCCCCAAGATGAGATGACGTTTCAGAGACTCTTCAATCGGTTTGAGACCTTCCTCAATAGCTACTTTCCGAATCGTATCATAGTCTTCACCCTTACCGATGGCCTCCCGGATCCTTCTGGTAATTTTCAGCACTTCCTGTACCGCAATTCGCCCTTGATAGCCAGTGCCATGGCAAAGAGAACACCCGACCGGGTAGAAGAGCTCGATGTCCTGATCGGTGATCCCCAGCAGCCTTTTTTCCGCTTCGCTGGCCAGCGCTTTTTTTCGGCAGTTTGGACACAGTCGTTTGATCAACTTTTGGGAAATCACCCCTCGAAGTGCTACCGATAACAGGTATAAGGGAATCTTCATATCCATCAGCCGATTGATCGATGCAATGGCATTGTTGGTATGAATGGTGGACAGTACCAAATGGCCAGTGATAGCAGCTCGAATGGCCACTTCCGCCGTGTCTTCATCGCGGATTTCGCCAACCATAATCACATTGGGATCCTGTCTCAGAATAGCCCGAAGACCACTGGCAAAATTTAGACCAATCTTTTCGTTCACCTGTATCTGATTAATATCTTCCATTTGAAACTCGACTGGATCTTCGATGGTGATAATATTCTGCGTCCGGGGATCCAGACCATTGAGCAAACTGTATAGGGTCGTTGATTTTCCACTTCCGGTCGGCCCACAGACCAGCAGCATGCCATGGGGCGCTTCTATTATTTCCTGCAACAACTGTTTTTGTTCGTTAGAAAAACCCAGATCATCAACTGATATCAAAAATTTCTTTTCGTCCAATAGACGCAGCACCACCTTTTCGCCATGAATGGTGGGCATAATCGATAAGCGCACGTCGATTTGCCGCTGCTCATGGGTGGTCGTAAAAGCGCCATCCTGAGGATGGCGATGCTCGGCAATATCACATCCCCCCAGTATTTTCAGCCGGGTAATCACGCCCTTCCAAGTTTCTTGATTGAGCAACCCAATTGGTTTTAAAACGCCATCAATCCGAAACCGCACCTGAATTTTCTGTGGAAAGGCTTCCACATGAATATCACTGGCACCCCGAGAGACACCTTCCTCAATCAGATCATTGACAAGGGTAATGATGGTCGGCTCGGCGGTGGTTTCATTGCTCTCTCCCGGTTTCATCAAATCTGCACTCTTCTGATTGGCATATTTTTGATGGTAGTGTTTGCCGATCAAGTTCTGGATACAGTCCTTTTCAGCAACTAATATTTTTAGCCGTTTGTCAGCGATCCGTTTCACACTACGCAGCGTTTCTTCATCGGTAGGATCTGCCATAAGCACCGTCAATTGATCGTCATCCTCCTGGTTCAGGGGAAAAACCAGATGTTTGCGAGCCTGTTCTTTGGAGAAAAAAGGCAAGACACACCGATCCAGCACATCTTTCCGGGGATCATAAGGTTCAAATCCCCATTCATTATGAAAAATCAACACGATTTCTGCTTCGGTAATAACACGATCTCTTACCAGTAAATCCAAAATTGAATTTTTTGTCCGTTTTACTTCATCAATTCGCTCAGCGATGTTCTGTCGGGTGATTATCTTATTTTTGAGAAGCATTTCCAAAACCAACATATTTTCCTTCATCACGCCTCCTAATGATATGGTTTAATCGTTTGTTTCAATAATTGCAGTATATCTGATTTGTAAATAAATAGCCATTTAAATAGCTCTGATTTTAAAATATTAAACCCAATCCCACTGATATCAGACCGGCCTTTCTTTGTAGATCATCGTTTTCAATTTATCCCGCTCTTGCAAATCTCAAACCGATTATATATAATGTGCGTTGTTAACACTATTATAAACTGATTATTAATCGATGGGAGTGCGCACTATGAATATCGTAATCGCAGGAGCTGGTAAAGTTGGTGAAGTTCTCTGCAGTGATCTGGCTAAAGAAAATCACAATATCATGCTCATTGAGCTTAACGAAGCACGCCTGGATCAATTTATCAACTCATATGACATCAGCGGCATTCACGGTAACGGAGCCATGTTTGACATTCAAACCGAAGCGGAAGTTGACAGCTGTGACGTTTTCATTGCGGTAACCCGCAATGATGAAACAAACATCATTGCGGCAATTACAGCCCGGAAACTTGGCGCTAAATTCACCGTTGCCCGGGTTCGTGATCCGGAATATTCAAAACAAATGACCTTTCTTCGAGAGATTTTAGGGATCACCTTAATTATTAATCCTGAATTGGAAGCCGCCCAGGAAATTACCCGAACACTCCTGTTTCCCTCTGCTTTGCATGTCGAAACCTTTGAGCATGGCCGGGTCAATATGATCGAGGTTGTTCTAAAAGAAGGCACCCCACTGGTTGGCCTGATGCTAAAAGAGCACAACGGCCGTTTCGGTGACGTGGTCATCTGTATCGTTATTCGGAATGACCAGGTGATGATCCCGGACGGCGAAACTATCCTTCGCGCAGGCGATCATGTCATGGTTACCGGCAGTCCGGCAGAAGTTCGGATTTTCAGTAAACATTGTCAGCCCAATCTGCTAAAAATCAACTCTGCAGTTATCATCGGCGGCGGTAAACTAACTGACTATCTTTTATCGCAACTCGTCAAAATGCGAATGTTTATCAAGGTCATTGAGATTGATTCGGATAGCGCTGATCGACTTGCCATCAAATATCCTCAAACTGAAATTATTTTTGGAGATGGCACAAAACAGGCCTTTCTAAACGAGGAGCACTTCTCTGATTATGATTCGGTTATTGCCTTAACCGGTGTTGATGAGGAAAATATTCTGATTTCAATTTATGCCTCCCGCAAAGGAGTCAAAAAAACAATTACTAAGGTTAATCGCACCGATTTGCTGAAGGTACTGGATAATGTTGGGCTTCAGTCGATTATTACGCCCCAGCGACTGATCGCCAATCATATTATCCGCTTTATCCGTTCCATTGAAAACTCTCAAGGTTCCAATGTCAGCGCCTTCTATCGGCTGCTGGATGGCCGGGTGGAGGTTTTGCAGTTCAAAGTCAAAGGAACCTGCTGCGAGGTCGATATCCCCCTTGTCAATCTAAAAACAAAACCAGGGCTTCTCATTGCCTGTATCTTTCGCAATGGTAAAATCATCTACCCCAACGGCACAAATAAAATTTTAGCAAATGATGACGTGATCGTTGTAACCACCAAACACAAAAATTTTCAGGATATTGATGATATCTTTGAAAAGAACCGAGGCCACCAATGAATCGACGAATGGTCAGTTACGTCCTGGGGCGGATTTTATTCATCACCGGGATTTTGATGCTCCCCGCCGTTGTTGTGGCAGTGATTTACAAAGAAGGCTGGCAGGGCTTGTGGCCCTTTCTTCTGAGCATTGCGATTACTACTGCTGTTGGCTTGTTGATCAGTCAAAAAAAACCAATCAGAACCGATTTTTTTGCCCGGGAGGGTCTCGTGGTGGTGGCCTTATCCTGGCTGGCGCTGTCATTTTTCGGAAGCCTGCCCTTTATTTTTAGTGGTGCCATCCCGAATCCCATTGATGCCTTTTTTGAAACCGCCAGCGGTTTTTCAACCACTGGTGCCAGTATCTTAACCAATGTCGAAGCACTTTCTCACTCACTTTTATGGTGGCGGAGCTTTACCCATCTGATAGGCGGGATGGGCGTGCTGGTGCTGGCACTGGCAGTGATGCCTAAAATTGAATCTGGTGACGTGTTTATCATGCGGGCCGAGGTTCCCGGCCCGACCTTCGGTAAGGTGCGCACCAAGTTAAGGAGCTCGGCCCGGATTCTCTATGTGATTTATTTATCGATGACGGCTGTGTTAGTGCTATTGTTAACCCTGGGAGGGATGCCTCTCTTTGACAGTTTTATCCATGCCTTTGGTACTGCCGGCACTGGGGGCTTTAGTAATAAAGCCGTATCCATTGGCTATTATAACAGTGCTTATATTGATTATGTCCTGGGAATCAGTATGATCCTTTTTGGCGTTAATTTCAATCTCTATTATGCCCTATTCTTTATGCGGATGAAAAATATTTTTAAAAACGAGGAGCTTCGCTGGTATTTTGGTTTTATTACGGTTAGTTTTACCTTGATCTGTATTAATGTCAGTCACCTTTACAGCTCTGTTTCGCTACTCTTTCGTGATGTTTTTTTTACGGTTTCCACCATCATCACGACCACTGGTTATGCAACAGCCAATTTTGATACCTGGCCAGTATTTTCCAAGGTCATTCTTCTGCTTTTGATGTTTGTCGGCGGAATGGCCGGTTCCACCGCTGGTGGCATCAAGGTCAGCCGAGTTGCCATTTATATTAAGACTGCTATCAAGGAAATCAGGGTTAATGTCAGTCCTAATCGGCGGCTGCCGATTCTCTTTGAGGGTAAACCAATCAGTGCTCTCCTCAGTCGCCAGACCAGCGTTTATCTGATCACTTACGCCTTTATATTTGTCATTTTTTTGCTCATCACAACTACGTCGGCACCCAATTTCACAACTGCTTTCAGCGCCGTCGCCGCCACGATTAACAATATTGGACCTGGCCTGGATATGGTTGGACCAATGGGAAATTACGCTGGTTTTAATAATCTGACTAAATTTGCCTTAAGTCTTATCATGATCATGGGTCGTTTGGAATTATTCCCGATTCTGGTGCTGTTAAGTCCCCGGACCTGGCGACGGGGGTAGCTTGACAAATTTTCGAAAAAAATCCCTGAAACCATACGCCTGGTTTCAGGGATTTTTGCTGATTTATTACATATCAAATTTTTTATGGATATGAACCATTGCTTCTTTACCGCGTTCCTTGTCAATCAGACAGGAAATCTTGATTTCCGAGGTACTGATGGTCTGGATGTTGATGCCCAGTTCAAACAGCGCTTCAAAGAACTTCGAGGCAATTTCAGCATTGGCCACGATCCCGGTACCGATCACTGAAAGCTTGGCAACACCCTGATCATATTCAACCTTTTGGGCATTAACCTCAAAGGCAAATTTCTGGGCGACGGTGACGGCTTCCTGCAGTTCATCCACATCAATGGTGAATGAGATGTCATTCACTGCCGTCCGATTAACATTCTGGACAATCATATCCACATGAATGTTGGCTTTTGCCAGGGCACTGAACAAACGAAAGGCAATCCCCGGTTGATCCGGCACTTCAAAGATTGAGATTTTTGCGATATTTTCATCAAGAGATACCCCTCGAACTAATACTTTTTCCATAATAACATCCTCCTTAATAATGGTTCCTTCATTATAATTATAGCTTGATCGCACCACCAGTGGCACCTTGAATTTTTCGGCCATTTCCACTGACCGGGGATGCAATACCTTGGCTCCGGTGCTGGCCATCTCCAAAACTTCTTCATAGGAGATTTCATCGATTTTTGAAGCATCTTCGACAATCCGGGGATCGGCAGTGTACACGCCATCAACATCAGTATAGATTTCACACAATTCCGCTTTTAATGCCGCTGCCACGGCTACCGCTGAGGTATCGGACCCGCCACGACCAAGGGTCGTAATATCCTTGTTTTCATTGATTCCCTGAAAGCCGGCGACAATAACAATCTTACCGGCCGCCAGTTCTTTTTCAATCCGATGGGTATGAATATCATTGATCCGGGCCCGTTTATGAACATTGGATGTAACAATTCCGCACTGAGCACCGGTTAAACTGACCACATCGTGGCCCATGGCTTGAATAGCCATGGCCAGCAACGAGATCGAAACCTGCTCGCCAGTTGCCAGCAGCATATCCATTTCGCGATGGGGTGGGTGTTCATTAATCTTTTGCGCCAGATCAATCAGATCATCAGTGGTATCACCCATGGCTGAAACCACCACCACAACTTTTTTTCCTTTTTCCTTGGTCTCAATAATCCGACCAGCAACCCGCTTTATTCTTTCTACATTGGCGACACTAGAGCCGCCATATTTCTGTACGATTAGATCTTGCATTTACCTCAGTCACTCTTTCCTTAGTCGTAGATCCGGGCATAAAAACATTCAGGCACCGTTTCCTTCAATTTTTCTGCCATTTTATTAAAATCATTGGCAGCGATGGCACTTGTCACCACATAGACCTGATTATCATTAACAATGACGGTTTTTCGCGCCGCCACCGTTTCCACTGCCGTCAGCACCTGATCCAGCATTTCTTTATTGCCCAGATTGGCTCTTAAATAATATTTACCTCTGAAAATTTCGGTGCCCATTTTATTAAGCTTACGGTTAAGCCGTAGGGGCTTGGGTAAATTCTGTTCGCCGACGATATTGAGGATATAGAGTACATCCCCGACTACGGCATTGGCGGTGGCATCTTTTCCAGCGCCTTTTCCATAAAACTGCAGCTCACCGATGATATCCCCGGTGATGGAGATGATATTAAACTCACTATTGACATTACTCATAATCGAGGCTTCTTTAAACAGCACCGGTTCCACGGTGGTATAGACATTTTTTTCTTCCAGAATTGAATGTCCCAGATATTTGACCACATAACCCATCGATCCGATCATCTCAATATCGGCGGCCCGAATATCGGTGATCCCCCGTTTATAAACATCTTCATCACGGATAATGCTTTCATAGGCCATTGATGAGAGGATCGAGAGCTTACGGGATACATCGTAACCTTCAACGTCCGCAGTGGGATCCGCTTCGGCAAAACCGATGGACTGAGCCAAAGCTAAGGTATCGCCGAAATCTGCCCCTTCTTCCGTCATTTTGGACAGGATGAAGTTGGTGGTTCCGTTAAGAATCCCCTTGATTTCGGTAACTCGATTGATTTTCATTTCTTCTTTCAAACTGCCAATGATCGGAATCCCGCCACCAACAGAAGCCTCATAGCGCAGTACTACGCCATTTTCCTCAGCTAGAGCCAGCAATTCCTGAAAGTACTCAGAGATGACGGCCTTATTCGCGGTAACCACATGTTTTCCCGACCGGAGACATTCTTTGATCATTTCATATTCAAAGTCCATGCCACCCATCAGGGCAATCACCAGACCAATACTTTCATCTTCCAATATTTCACTGGGGTGGGTCACAATTTTTCCCACGGTATCGCCCAGATCCTTGGACGCATCCCGCTCCAATACCTTAGTAATGACCGGGTTTGACTTTCGAGACTCCACATCGGTAAAATTACCAGCAAACTTACCTTTATTTAAATTGATGAGTTCATAGACCCCAGAACCAATGGTTCCAAAACCTAAAAGTGCGATATTCAATAAAATTCACCTCGTATATGTATTTATTCTAAAAACACTTGTTTTTTCAGTGAAAACATTCTATCATATAGCTAGGGGTTATTCAATCCCCCTCCGAGAAGATTTTTTGAATATTTTTAAAGATTTTTCCCGGCACACCATAAATTTTTGGAGGAATTACATGAAAAAAGGCTATAACAGCACGCGATCCAAAGACATCAACGTTACGGCATCCCAGGGCATCCTGCAAGGATTGGCTCCGGATGGAGGACTCTTTGTCCCCAATTTTATCAATAATATTAATTTAGACCCAAGCAAATTCATGGGCAAAAACTACGGCGAGATGGCACATCTGATCTTTTCAGCTTTTCTCGATGATTTCAGTGCCAAACAAATTTCTGATTCCATTCAGGGTGCTTATTATTCCGGTAAATTTGAAGAAAAAGAACCGGTCGCTCTGGAAAAGGTCAAAGACCGCTATTTTCTGGAACTCTTCCATGGCCCCACCTGCGCCTTTAAAGATATGGCTCTAACTATTTTACCATACCTGATGGTAGAGTCCATGAAAAATGTCAATAATCAAAAGAAAATCATGATCTTAACCGCAACCTCCGGGGATACCGGTAAGGCCGCGCTAGAAGGTTTTGCCGATGTTCCGGACATTAGCATTATTGTCTTTTACCCCAAGGATGGGGTTAGCACCGTTCAGGAAAAACAGATGCTGACCCAAGTCGGTGCCAACACCTGCGTGGTGGGAATCGACGGCAATTTTGATGATACCCAGAATGGCGTTAAAGTGATCCTTAACGATCCCCAATTGGCGGCCGAACTGGCCAAAGCCAATGTGATTTTTTCCTCGGCCAATTCCATTAATATCGGCCGACTGCTGCCTCAGGTTGTTTATTATTTTTACAGTTATTACGAGCTGCTCAAGCGGGGCGAAATCCAACCGGATGAAAAAATAAATTTTGTCGTTCCCACCGGGAATTTCGGCAATATTTTAGCTGGGTACTATGCCTCGCTGCTGGGGTTACCGATTAATAAGCTGATCTGCGCCTCCAACGCCAATAAAGTTTTGACCGACTTTTTTAAGACCGGCAACTATGACCGCAACCGGGATTTTTATAAAACTTCGTCCCCTTCGATGGATATTCTGATTTCCAGTAATCTGGAACGGCTCCTTTACGATGTTTCCGGTGCTGATCCGGATGCGGTTAATGAACTGATGGAGCAGCTTAACAATCAGGGCGCTTATCAGGCCTCTAAAACCCTGATGGAAAAAACCAGTCTTTTCTATGCCGGTGCCGCCGACGAGGTTGAAACCGCTCAAGCTATCAAAGCTATTTTTGATGAAAGCCACTATTTGATGGATCCCCACACGGCCGTTGCCAACAAGGTTTATGAAGACTATCTAAGCGAAACCGGAGATGCCACCAAAACCGTGATTGTCTCCACCGCCAGCCCTTATAAGTTTGGCCGTTCAGTTTATGAAAGCATTTTCGGTGACTGCGACTGTAACGATTATGAGCTGTTAACTGTTCTGGCCGAAAAAACCGGTACCGTCATTCCGCAACCATTGAAGGATCTCGACAAAAAAGCCAATCAGCATCAGGCCCAATGTGATAAAACCGAAATGTCCCAGGCCGTTCTTGATTTTTTAAAAGATCAGGTAGCTAAAAATGATTAAGGTTCGGGTTCCGGGAACCAGTGCCAACATCGGCCCGGGGTTTGATGCCTTTGGTCTGGCGCTGTCGATTTATAATACCTTTAGTTTTGAAGAAAAAGCGGATGGTAAACTGACCATCCGGGGAGTTGAACGGAAGTATCAAGGCGATACCAATCTGGTTTACCGTTCGATGCAAAAAGTGTTTAAAAAAGCGGGCTACCACCCCAAGGGACTTTACATCCACACCGATGTCGATATCCCCATCAGCCGTGGCCTAGGCAGCTCCGCCACCTGCATCGTTGGCGGGCTTTTTGGAGCCAATGCGCTGATTGGCTCGCCCTTATCAACTGCGGAACTTTTTGACATCGCCGTGGAACTGGAAGGACATCCCGATAATGTCGCCCCGGCAATCTTCGGAGGGCTGGTAGTTTCGATGAACGATCACGGCAAGAATATCCATATCAAAAGCCAGGTTCATTCCTGTTATGAGTTTTACGCCCTGGTGCCAGACTTCCCCTTATCCACGGCCGATGCCCGTCAGGTTTTGCCTAAAAAAATCAGTTTCAGCGATGCCACTCATAATCTGCCCCGAGCCACCATGACCTACCTGGCTCTGGCCAATGGTTCAACCGATATTTTAAAACTGTGCATGAAGGATCGCCTGCACCAACCCTATCGTAAAAAACTCATTACCCACTACGATGTGATTACCAAAAAAGCTCGCGAAATGGGGTGCCTCAACACCTGCATCAGCGGTGCCGGCCCTACTATTCTGGCGATTAATTCAGTCGACAACGACAGTTTCCAGCGGGACATGCTTGACTATTTAGCAGAAAAAGCACCAGGCTGGCAGATCATTACCTTGTCTCCCGATCATACCGGTGTCCAGGTTTTGGGAGGTTAGTTCAATGATCAAAGATTATCTAATTGTTAATAAAAAAATCCTGCCCGATTACTATTCCAAGGTGGTGGAGGCCCGGATTTTAATGGAGTCCTCCCAGTGTAAATCGGTGAGTGATGCGGTAAAAAAGGTGGGCATCAGTCGCAGCACCTATTATAAATATAAAGACTATATTTTCACCCCGTCGGAAAACTATGGTCGGAAGTTCACCCTTTCGTTTAAACTGGATGATCAACCGGGAATTCTCTCCAATATTTTAAATATTCTCAGGGATCACCAGACCAGTATCATCACTATTCATCAGGATATCCCCATTAACCAGGCCGCGATTGTGATCGTGACCCTGGATGGCAAGGATCTGGTCTTGACCATCGATGAATTGATGGCAATGCTGGAAGCCCTGGACGGCGTTCACGGTGTTCATCTGATTGCGATGGAATAAATAAAAGCCCCATTCTGATTTTCAGAATGGGGCTTTTGCAATTGAAAATTCTATTTGGTTGAGGTGTCAAAACTCAATTCAAGCCGTTTGGTGTACACTTTTAATAAAGCTCGATCGTATTCGACAAACTGTCCTCACTGGAAAACCAATAGTAGGAACCTAAGATCTCATCCATCAGGTCTTCAGCGACGTTGATGGTATTGGCGTCGGTAATCGCATAATGAAAATATTTTTCTCCCGAATTCAGAGCTGTTTCCAGATCGCCCACAAAGCGATTCGCCTCACTTTGTTTGTTCAGATCATAGAGTTTGTTTTCTTTGACAAAGTAATTAGCTGCCGTGGCGGTAAATTCAGGATATTCAATCAAGCTCTGATCCGGTTGATGTGATTTAAAAAGTTCCGCCGTCGTGACACAGAAATAGTCATAGAAGATACTCTTTTCCGGCTCGCTGTTATCTTCGATATTAAACTCCCCCCAGGTGGCATCGAGATAATAATACTCCCCGTCAACCCGGACAATATTCCAGGCATGGGCGCCCTGGCCGATAGCTTCACCCGCCACATAGGAGCACTCAATCCCAGTTCGTTTTAACAGATATTGTATGGCCTTAGAATATCCGGCACAGACCGAGCCTTTTTTCCCAAAGACACTGTAAATGTTCTGATCATCCTCGAGATCTTCCTGATAAACGGTGTTTTTAATTACATATTCATAGGCATATCTGACTTTGTCATAGTCGCTCATGCCATTTTTCAGACCCCCACTATATTCCTGAAAGGCTGCCTCAATTTCGGCCTGTCGTCGCTCTTTTTCGGCTTCGTCGTAAGGATACTCGACCATTACCTTGCTGACTTTCTGATCGCCTTCGTCAAAATAATAAGAAAATTCGCCGGCCCAGAATATTTCTGGATAGTCGTAATCAATGGCCGCCAGGACCCGCTCGATTTCTTCAGTGTTGACCCCATTTACCTTTACTTCGGTATCAAAATCCGTCAGCATTCCAACCACTCTGGCATAGGCCTGCTTTTCATTATCCTCAAGAAAGGCATAACCATCAAAGGCCTGCTGCTGACTTGCTGCGATTTCTTCATTCTGCTGGGCTTCGGTATCATCGAAAAACGATCGAATATCCATGCTCCCGACCAGATCTTCCAATGCCAGATATGCCCCGGCTGCTACCAGTAAAATAATGAGCATCGAAATAATGATGACAGCGACTACTTTTCTTCCCTTATGATTGCTCACGTCTGTTGCCCCCCTTGTGTGGTCTCTTTTATTTATTACCCTTTATTTTAAACTTCTGTATCTTTTATCCAGAGATTTAATGCGAAACAGTAAATAATTTTACCACAAATTCTGGTGGACACCCTAAACTTTTATGACATATACTTAATAATGATAAAGAAATCATAAGGAGGCCGATATGCCTGAGTATCACCCGATCACCTGCTCAACCGCCCTGCATGAGTTGAAGCGAAAAATTCCCTATGGCTGGGATTTAAATATTTATCGCGGTTGCAGCCATGGCTGCCGTTACTGCTATGCCATGGGAACCCATGGTTTTACCGGGCTTGCTGATTTTGCAACCAATATTTCAATCAAGACCAATATCGTCGAAGTTCTGGAAAAGCAGCTAGCTTCGCCGAACTGGAAACGGGAAATTGTCAATATTGGCGGTGTCACGGACAGCTATCAACCGGCGGAAGCCCAGTATCAGCTGATGCCAGAAATATTAAAGCTGCTGATTAAATACAAGACACCGGCAATTATTTCCACCAAGTCGGATCTGGTGCTCCGGGATTTTGACCTGATTGATGAATTGTCCCGGATTACCTATATCAATGTGGCGGCCACGGTCACGACTTTAGATGAAGCGATACGAAAAAAAATCGAGCCCGGCGCCGTATCGGGTCAGGCCCGTTTTGCGATGCTTAAACAGTTCCGAAAAACCAATGCCTCTATCGGTCACCATCTGATGCCCATTATTCCGACCCTGACCGATGATTCAGAAACCCTAACCGCCTTGTTTGCCGCTGGCCAGGATGCCGGCATCGATTATGTGCTGCCCGGTGCCCTTTATCTGCGCGGGGCCACCAAACCAGCGTTTTTCGACTTTATTAAAACCAGCTATCCCGAAAAGTATGATACCCTTTGGAACCTGTACAAAAAAGGCGGCGCCCCCAAGGAATATAAGGACGAGCTCTACGGCAGACTCACCCCCCTGCGCCAGTCCTTTGGCCTGTCCAACAGCTACAGCAAGCCGATTAAGGCGAAACTAAAAGTCTACCCCCCGTCAGAAGAACAGGTTTCGTTTTTAACACCTTCATAAGATTCTACATTAAATACTAATTACACGGTTTGGGATTGAATTCTTTTAAAAAAAATGTTAGACTGTAATCAAAATACGAAAAGGAGTAAAGAGGATGCGTAATTTATCTTGCTAACCAACAATTGGAAAGTGTTTTCAAAGCCCGAGGTTAAACCTCTTGTTTTGGTGCGCTTAAGCAAGAAAATTACAAGAAAAGCACTGCCTCTTTAGCATCATTAACTCCTTTTATATGGATTTTTTGGGCTGTCCATCATTGAGCCGCAGGATAATTTTCTTGCGGTTTTTTAGTGTCCAAGTCGCTCTCATCAGGCTTGGCAACGGAGGTACAATGATGTCACAAATTTCCATATCACACCTAAGCTTTAACTACGAAAGCAGTTACGAAAACATTTTTGAAGATGTTTCTTTTACCATTGACAGCAACTGGAAACTGGGCTTTATCGGCCGAAATGGCCGCGGCAAAACGACCTTTCTAAAACTTCTGATGGGTCTTTATGACTATGCCGGGGTGATCGCCGCATCGGTCGATTTTGAGTATTTCCCCTTTGCGATTCAGGATCCTTCCCAACTAACTCAGACCATTGTCGATGCGATTTATGATGATTATCCGCTGTGGGAATTGCAACGGGAACTGTCACTGCTGAACCTGGATCCGGAATTGCTGGAGCGGCCTTTTGAAAGCCTGAGCCGGGGCGAGCAAACCAAGGTATTGCTGGCGGCCTTGTTTTTAAAACCACATCAGTTTTTGTTAATCGATGAGCCCACCAATCATCTGGACCTGGAAGGCCGTCTTGTTGTCAGTGACTATTTGAATAAAAAGCAGGGTTTTATCCTGGTTTCCCACGACCGCACCTTCCTCGATAATTGTGTCGATCATGTCTTGTCGATTAATAAAATGAATATTGAGATTCAGAAAGGCAACTATTCCACCTGGCTCTTTAACAAACAGCGTCAGGATCAGTTTGAACTCAATCAGAATAAGAAACTCAAACAGCAAATCGGCCAATTAAAAACCGCCGCCAAGCGCACCGAAAATTGGTCTAATGCCGTTGAGAAGTCTAAAAACGGCCAGCGGGTTTCGGGTCTTCGTCCCGACCGCGGCCACATCGGTCATCAGTCGGCCAAAATGATGAAACGATCGAAGTCGCTGGAAAAACGCCAGCATCAAAGTATTGCGTCAAAAGAAAAACTGCTGAAGAACATTGACTGGGCCGATGCGCTCCGGATCCGACCCCGATCCTATCAAAAAAAACGGCTGATTTCGGCCAGCCAGCTGTCCCTATACTATGGTGATCGACCGATTCTTGAAAATTTAAGTTTCGAGATCAACCAGGGCGACCGGATTGCCATTGTCGGCCCGAACGGCTCGGGAAAATCCAGTCTGCTTAAACTGCTGCTAGGCGAACCGATCCGCTTTTCCGGCAGTCTGGAGCTGGGCAGCCAGCTACAGCTTTCGCAAATTCCGCAGGACACCGACTTGCTGACCGGGGATCTACGAGATTTTTCCCATAGTGAAGGGATTGACGAAAGTCTGTTTAAAACCATTTTACGAAAGCTGGGATTCAACCGGGAGCAATTTGAAAAAAATCTGGGCAGCTTCAGTGAAGGTCAAAAAAAGAAGGTCTATTTAGCCCGTAGCCTTTGTCAGTCAGCCCATTTATATTTGTGGGACGAACCGCTAAATTATATCGACGTGCTCTCCCGGGTACAGATTGAAGAACTTTTGTTACAGACCCCGCCAACCATGATTTTTGTCGAGCATGACCGGTCCTTTATTGACCATGTGGCGACAAGAATTATAGAATTATAAAAACAATGATTGTTAAAAGGAGTAACTCACATGCATATCCGACCAAAACCCTGGGCCCGCCCGGAACTTGAGGCCTGCGGATTTTTTCAGGCCGATCCCCCGGTTCATCGTGGGCAATGGCAACCGTTATTTAAAAAAAAGCAGCCCCTTCATATTGAATTGGGCTGCGGAAAAGGAACCTTTATCGCGGCGTTGGGCAGCCGCCATCCGGAGATCAACTATCTGGCCATTGATCTGATTGACGCGGTGCTGGGTTTGACCAAACGCAATATTGAATCGGCCTATGCTGACAAGAATCGAGCCATTGATAATGTCCAGATCATGTCCTGGGACATTGAACGCATCGACACCATCCTCTCCCCTGAGGATGGTGTCGAGCGGATTTACATTAATTTTTGTAATCCCTGGCCGCGGCGCCGTTATCAGAAAAAACGCCTGACCCATAGTAAACAGCTGGAAAAGTATAAGAAACTCTTATCCCCAAACGGCGAAATCTATTTTAAGACCGATAATAATGACCTGTTCGCCGACTCGATCAAATATTTTGAAGCCGCCGGCTTTACCATCAAAACCCAGATCTCCGACCTTCACGCCGCTGACTATCCGGGCAATATAGAAACCGAGCACGAAAAAATGTATACCGAGCAGGGGATCAAGATTAAATTTCTGATTGCCGGGCTTTAACAGAATTTTGCAATCAAAAAGTCATCGAAGTAATACCGCCTTCGATGACTTTTTTGACCTTATTGTTAAGTGAACTAGCTAAAGACCACTTGGATCAGCACCATGTACAATAGTGTCCCGCCACCGATGCTTAGCAGATTGTTACGCTTCCAGATATGCAGCAGCGCCACAATGGCAACCGCAATAAACTCGGGAAAACCATGGGGTGCCGCCATCAAATCAACTCCCTTTAAACAATAAACCACCAGAATGGCAATAACTGCTGGCGGCAGCAGATCGCCCAGGGTTTTAACCAGGGCTGGCACTTCCTTACCGCCGCCAAAAAGGGCGAAGGGCAGAAAGCGGGTCAGAAAGGTACAGGCCGCAACCACCAGGATCACGTAAAACGGAATGATAAAGTCAGCACTCATTGACACACCTCCTGATTCTCCCCTTGTTTAATACTGTTTTTAAAGACCAGCAGCAAACACACCGAAGCGATCAGGGCCGGTAAGATAAAAGCACCGGCACCAAAGATGACCAGTGACGCCACCCCGCAAACCATTCCCACCAGCGCCGGAAGATGGGATTGATAACTATACCACTGCTCAATGAAAATAACCACAAACAGGGCGGTCATGGCAAAATCGATGCCGGTGGTATCAAAGCCGATGAAGCTGCCAATAACCGCACCCAGGGTGCAGCCGATAATCCAGTAGCTTTGGTCCAGGGCTGCCACGGCAAAAAAAACCTGTTTCTGATTGAGTTCTTTGGGGATACTCATCCCGCACAGCAGCGAGTAGGTCTCGTCTGTCAGTGAAAAAATCATATACCAGCCCCATTTTCCCATCGCCTTAAATTTCTCAATAAAGGATAAGCCATAAAAAATATGACGGCTCTGGACCGACAGGGTCAGGACGATCATCGACAACAAGCCCATGCCGCCACCCAGCATCCCGATCAACACAAATTGCATCGAACCGGCGTATATAATCAGACTGATGAAAAATGCCCAGATAAAATTATAGCCCGCTTTTTCCAGTAGAATGCCAAAGGCCATCCCCATGAATACATAGCCGAAAAGAACCGGCAGGGTTTGCATAAATGCATATTTTAAGGTCTCTTTAAATGCTTCTTTTTTCTTGGTTATACTCAAACTTTTGCTCCTTATGCTTAATTTTTCTTAAGTTACTGAAATATTATAGCATAAATCTTGATGGTAATGCTTTGCAAAATTTTTTTGCCTTGCATAATTTCCAGCTTTGTTTATAATAGATTTACTTAATCAAATTAACTATTATGATGATTAACTATTATCTCAGTTAATCATTAATCTGTGAAAGGAGCTCAAATTGAATTTTAATGGACATGAACTGTTTAAGGCTTTTCACCGCATCAAAAAATCAAGCATGGGGCGTCTTCATAAAGAATTTATGCAGAATCTCAAACCCCATGAATTTTTTATGTTAAAAACCCTTAAAAAAATGTACGAACAAGAACAGCAAGAAGCCCAGACAAACAATCTTCCGCTGGCTCCCGGCGTGAAAATTTCTCAGCTCAGCCGGGAAAGCGCCATTTCCATGCCCGGCGTTTCTCAAACGATCTCAACTTTGGAAAAGCATGGTTATGTCGAACGGATTGCCTCCAGCAAGGATCGCCGCCTGGTTTACGTGAACCTCACCGAGGCTGGTCGACAACTGGAAACCGATGTATCCAACTCCTGCTTCCAAATCTATGATGAAGCGGCAACCCTGCTGGGTCAAGAAGACACCCAGGCCCTGGTCCGCTTATTAGACAAATTAGCTGGTGCCTTTGATCAGATTGATCGACAACAATGCGACCTGAAACAAAAAGAAAAAATAGAAAGGAAAACAACATGATCAAGCTTTCACGCTATTTAAAACCCTATCTCGGGGTTCTTTTCATCACCCTGGCACTGCTATTCGTGCAGGCCATTTCCGACCTGAACCTGCCCAACTACATGTCTGACATTGTCAACGTGGGGATTCAGCAGAACGGGATCGAACATGCAACTCCGGAAGCCATCAGTGAGGACGGCTATACCCTGATGACGACCTTTATGAACCCAGCCGATCAACAAACCGTAACGGATAACTATCTGCTGATGAGTCCGGATGACACCACTAATCCCGACTATCAAGCCACGCTAGCCAAATTCCCGGCGCTGGAAAGCGAGTCGATTTATGTCCTGACCGATGCCAGTGCCGAAACCTTCGATACCCTGGATCCGATCTTCGGAGCCGCCACCTGGACCTTTATCAACACCATGCGTTCTCTGGATACCGGCACCACCGATGCCAACACCACCGAAAGTATGACCGATCTGGATTTTACTCAGATTTACCAGGCCCTGCCAATGCTCACCCAGCTACCCCCGGCCACCTTTGACGAGGCTCGGGAACAGGCTATCCAGACCCCGGAATCGATGCAGGCACAGACTGCCGTCCAATTCACCAAACAATTCTATACTGAACTGGGAGTTGACGTTGGTGCGATTCAAAATCTTTACATTTTAAAAATTGGCGCAATGATGCTGCTGCTTTCGTTAATCGCTATTTCAGCCGCCATCGGGGTTGGCTTTTTTTCGGCCCGAATTGCCGCCGGAGTTTCGCAAAGTCTGCGTCGGGATGTTTTTCGCAAAGTGCAATGCTTCTCCAATACCGAGTTTGATAAGTTTTCAACCGCTTCACTGATTACCCGAAATACCAATGACATCACCCAAATCCAGACGATGTTGATTATGGGTATTCGGATTCTCATCTATTCTCCGATTCTGGCCATTGGCGGGATTATTATGGCGCTGCGTCGGACTACCTCGATGGGTTGGATTATCGTCGTCGCGGTTATTGCGGTGATGCTGATTATTGGTGTCGTTTTTGCTGTTGCCATGCCCCGCTTCAAGCTGATCCAGAAACTGGTTGATAAACTGAACCTGGTCACCCGGGAAAGCCTGACTGGCTTGATGGTGATCCGGGCTTTCGGGAATCAGAAATTTGAAGAAAATCGTTTTGATGCGGTCAACCAGGACACCACCGCCAATAATCTCTTTGTCAACCGGGTCATGGTTTTTATGATGCCAACGATGATGTTTATCATGAATGGTGTCACCCTTCTGGTTGTTTGGGTCGGTGCTCAACAAATCGCCACTTCAGCCATGCAGGTTGGTGATATGATGGCCTTTATGCAATACGCCATGCAGATTATTTTCTCTTTCCTGATGATGTCGATGATGTTTATCATGATTCCCCGGGCCTCTGTTTCCGGTGATCGGATCCAGGAAGTGCTGGCGGTTAAACCCAGCATTGTCGATCCCGCCGCACCCCAAAAATTGCCCATGAACGCTCAGACCACCCTGGCTTTCGACCACGTCTCCTTCCGCTATGAAGGAGCTGATGAAGATGTCCTTCATGATATCAACTTCGTCGCCAACCCCGGCGAAACGACCGCTTTCATCGGTTCCACCGGTTCGGGTAAGTCAACCCTGATCAACCTGATTCCACGGTTTTTCGATGTCACCTCTGGTGCCGTTAAGATCGATGGCATTGATATCCGCGAAGTCACCCAACATGATCTGCGCGAAAAAATTGGTTATATTCCGCAAAAAGGGGTGCTGTTTTCCGGCACCATCGCTTCCAATCTTAAATATGGCGATCCCCTGGCCAATGAAGCTGACCTGGCCATTGCCGCCCAGGTCGCCCAGGCCACCGATTTTATCGAAAGCAGTCCCGACGGCTTTGAGCGGGAAATCGCCCAAGGCGGCAGTAACGTTTCCGGCGGGCAGAAACAACGGCTGTCGATTGCCCGGGCCCTGGTGCGAAAACCGGATATCTACATTTTTGACGACAGCTTTTCGGCTTTGGATTATAAAACCGATGTGGCGCTGCGCCGGGCTTTAAAAGAGTACACTGGCAACAGTACGGTGCTGATCGTCGCCCAGCGGATCAACACTATTATGCATGCTGAACAGATCATCGTTCTGGATCACGGCCGGGTGGTTGGCCAAGGAACCCACAATGAATTATTAAAAACCTGTGCCACCTACCAGGAAATTGCATCCTCACAATTATCAGAGGAGGAACTAAACATATGAGCGATCAAAATAACATCAAAACACCAAAACGCGGCAACATGGGCGGCGGCGGAATGGGTCGGGGCCCCGGAGGGCCCGCCGGCATGATGCCCGGCGAAAAACCCAAAGATTTCAAGGGCAGCCTTAAAAAACTGGCCCGTTATCTGTCGGCCTATAAAATCAGTCTCTTTTTTGTATTGATCTTCGCGGTTGCCTCCACCGTCTTTATGATTGTCGGTCCCAAAATCCTGGGAAACGCTACCACGGCCCTTTTTGAGGGGGTTATGAATATGATTGCCGATAATGGCAAAGGCATCGATTTTGACTATATCGGTCAGATCCTGCTCCTGCTCCTTGGTCTCTACGTCATCGCCGCGCTGTTTTCTTATATTCAGGGCTATATTATGACCGGTGTTTCGATGAAGGTAACCTATCAACTGCGACGAAATATTTTTGCTAAAATTAATCGTCTGCCCTTTAAATATTTTGACAAAACCAGCTATGGCGAGGTGCTTTCCTTCCTGACTAACGATATTGAAACGGTCAATCAGACCCTGAACCAGAGCGTCACCCAGATCATCACCTCGGTGGCGACGCTGGCGGGTATTCTGATTATGATGTTTTCGATCAGTTGGCAAATGACCATTGTGGCACTTTTAATTGTCCCCATCTCATTTGTGATTGTGGTGATTATTGTTAAAAAATCTCAGCCGCATTTCAGCGAGCAACAAACCTATCTGGGCCATATTAACGGCCATGTGGAAGAAATGTACAGCGGCCACAACGTCGTCAAGGCCTTCAACGGCGAAGCATCTTCTTTTGAGACCTTCGACCACTACAACACCACCCTTTACAGCTCAGCCTGGAAATCACAATTCCTGTCCGGATTGATGATGCCAATGATGAACTTTATTGGCAACCTTGGCTATGTGGCAGTTTGTATTCTTGGCGGTTATCTGGCGGTTCATGGTCGCTTAAGCGTTGGCGATATTCAGGCCTTTATCCAATATGTCCGCCAGTTTACCCATCCAATCATGCAGATTGCCAATATTTCTAATATTTTGCAGCAAACCACCGCCGCTGCTGAGCGGGTCTTTACCTTTCTTGATGAAGAGGAAGAGGTTTCCGATAGCGTCACGACTTTTGATCTAAAAGCAGTTTCTGGCCGTGTCGATTTTGACCACGTCAACTTTGGTTATAATCCTGATAAAACCGTAATTAAAGACTTTTCCGCCCACATCAAAGAAGGCCAGAAAATTGCCATTGTTGGCCCCACCGGAGCCGGTAAAACCACCATCGTCAAGCTGTTGATGCGTTTTTATGACGTGGCATCCGGGGCGATCCTGGTGGATGGCCATAATATTAAGGATTTCAGCCGGGGCGATCTGCGCAGTCTCTTTGGGATGGTACTCCAGGATACCTGGCTATACAATGCCAGTATCCGCGACAATATCAAATATGGCCGTCTCGATGCCACTGATGCGGAGGTGGAAGCAGCGGCGATCGCCGCCCAGGTGGACTATTTTGTCCACACCCTGCCGGATGGCTACAACATGTTCTTAAATGAAGAAGCCAGTAATGTCTCCCAGGGACAAAAACAGCTGCTGACGATTGCCCGGGCCATTTTGGCAGATCCGAAAATCCTGATTCTCGATGAAGCCACCAGCTCGGTGGATACCCGTACCGAGGTGCTGATCCAGAAAGCCATGGATAACCTGATGGAAGGGCGAACCAGCTTTGTCATCGCCCACCGCTTATCGACCATCAAAAATGCCGACCTGATTCTGGTTATGAATGAAGGCGACATTGTCGAACAGGGCAATCATTTCGACCTGCTGACTGCGAATGGTTTCTATGCCAAACTTTACAACTCGCAGTTTGAAAAAGCTGAGGAACAAGAAAACGAATTAGTTCAGGGCTTGCCAAACAGTGAGTCGATACTCCGTTAAGCAATCCAAATTAAAGGGAGCAGCTCTGATCGTTACGAACGATCAGAGCTGCTCCCTACTTTTTTTTATTTTAGCAATCTAACAAAAAAGGTACTGCCCTCTTCGAGAGTGCTTTCCACGGCAATGGTTCCGCCGTGAAGACCAACGATCCGTTGGGAGATGGTAAGCCCCAACCCGGTACCGGGGGTACTCCGGGATTGATAGGCAACCAGGTAGACAATCTCCCCCTGTTCAAGTTTTGCTCGTTCCTCTTCAGACAGCACTGCCCCGACTTCATCCAGACTGGCAACAATCCGGGACACCACGATGCCCTGGGTATATAAACCAGTGATTGCTTCTTCACTCAACTGTTCCTGATTCAGAGTCTGCACCGCCTGGGCCTGGTTGACCAACTCCACCCGGATCTGATCGAGAATAGTGCCCAACTGGGACCAATAAATCACCCCAAAGGTTAAGGTGGATGAGAAGAAAAGCGCTCCTAAAAAGGTCACCAGAAATTTTGTGTAAATTGAATGAAAAATTTTATTTTTCATAAGACTCCTTATGCCGGATTATAAAACCCGGACTTTATAGCCCAGGCCTTTGACGGTGATAATTTCAAAATCACGGTTGTTTTCCAGTTTTTCCCGTAACCGTTTGATATGGACATCCACGGTACGGTGGTCACTTTCACTTTCGTAGCCCCAGATCTCATCCATAATTTGGGCCCGGGTAAAAATTCGGTTGGGTGCCGATAACAGTTTAAACAGCAGCAGAAATTCTTTTTTTGGCAGGGTAGTCGTTTCATTACCAAGACTTAAGGTCAAGGCTTCATAATCCAGAATCGTTTTTCCTACCACCAGTCGCTGTTCATTGGCTATTTTAGCTCGCCGCAATAAAGCAAAAACCCGCAGCAGCATTTCATCCATATCCACCGGCTTGACCATATAATCATCGGTGCCGGCTTTAAAACCGGTTTTTTTATCATCGATGCTTTCTCTGGCGGTGATCATCAGGATTGGGAGCTCTAAGCCCCCATCCCGTAGGGTTTTGGTTAATACATGGCCATCCATATGGGGCATCATCACATCGGTGATTAACAGATCAACATGCTTTTTCCCCAGCTCGTCCAGCGCCATGACGCCGTCGATTGCTTCAAAAACCGAATAGCCTTGTTTTTCCAAAGTATCCCGAAATAGCCGGCGAATGTGATTGTCATCCTCGCAAATTAAAATACTGAACATTTCATTCTCCTGTTTTCTCTCCTAAATACTTCGCAGGGCATCAATCGGGTTGAGCCGGGAAGCCTTGCGGGCCGGCATAAAACCAAAAACCACACCGATGGCGGCGGAAAAGCCGATCGCCAATAAAACGGTGGAGGCCGTCAGAGCAAAACTGGTTCCGATCAGATTGGCGACCACCCAGGCCAGGCTGACTCCCAGGATAAAGCCAATGATGCCACCAATCAGACAGAGTACCACCGACTCAATCAGAAACTGGAGTTGAATCTGTTTTGGCTCGGCTCCCAGGGCTTTGCGCAAACCGATCTCACTGGTCCGTTCGGTGACCGAAACCAGCATCATGTTCATGATGCCAATGCCCCCGACGACCAGTGAGATCGAGGCGATCCCCGCCAGCATCATCGACAGAATGCTGGTCATCTCTTCAATGGTCTCGAGGATACTCTGCATGTTGACGATTGAGTAACCATCTTCGTCACCATTAAAGGCTTTTGTTAAGACCCCTTCAATTTGCCGGGTTGTGGTATCGGCCAGCGCCTCGTCAGCAATATAGACGGTCATACTGTTAATGTATTTGGCCCCGACCACGCCCATAGCGGTGGTATAGGGGATGATCACTGAGCTGTTGGTATCGGCAGAGGCAAAACTGTCCGATTCCTGTAAGATCCCAATGACATGATAAGTAATGCCGCCGATTTTTATTTCCTGGCCAATGGGATTTTTGCCGACATAGAGTTCATTGGCAATGTCATTTCCAATCAGCGCCACCCGGCTTTTATTTTCAGTATCAATGGTATTAATGATGCGACCCGATGAGATGACATCTTCGGTATTTTCAAAGTACACATCATTTTTTCCCTGAAGGGTAATCTCATCCATGGTATTGCCGTCAAAGGCTACTGTGGTTTGACCGGAAATGGTTGGGGCAATTCCAGCGATGTTTGACAGCTCGGCGATCTTGTTGACATCGCCCTGGGTCAGTCCCTGTTTCAATGGTGTTCCCTGAACCTGGATGGTCACCGTATTAGCCCCCATAGAAGCTACCTGATCAGTGACGGTGCTGGTCGCTCCCGAAACAATGGTAATCAGCGCAATCACCGATCCCACCCCAATAATAATGCCCAGCATCGTGAGAAAGGACCGCATTTTATTGCTGACGATATTTTCTAATGCCATTTTAATACTTTCCTTAAGCATTGTACACCCCCTCACTGAGATTCCCATCGACAATCCGGACAATCCGGCTGCCGTTTTTAGCCACATCAGCATCATGGGTGATCATCACGATAGTTTTTCCTTCCTGATAAAGTTCTTTAAAGAGCGCCATAATCTGATGACCGGTCTGTTGATCCAGGGCTCCGGTCGGTTCATCGGCCAGCAGAATGGTTGGCTCGGTGACCAGCGCTCTGGCAATGGCCACCCGCTGCTGCTGGCCGCCCGATAACTGATTGGGGCGGTTGTTCATTTTATCGGCCAACCCCACCCGTTCTAGAATATGGGCACTGCGGGCCTGCCGTTCTTTTTCGGGCACTCCGGCATAAATAAGTGGCAGCTCCACATTTTTCTGAGCTGATAACCGTGGCAACAGTTGAAACTGCTGAAAGATAAAACCGATTTCGCGGTTACGGATATGGGAAAGATCCACCTCAGGCAGATCGCGAATCAATTCTCCAGACAGATAATAGGTCCCACTGGTGGGGACATCCAGACAGCCGATAATGTTCATTAAGGTCGATTTTCCCGAACCGGACGGTCCCAGCACCGAAAGAAAATCGCCACGATTGATATCCAGATCTATGCCTTTTAAAACCACCTGCTCCTCCTCACCCATGATATAGGTCTTGACGAGACTCTGCATTTCTAATATTTTTTCGGGCATTAGAGTTCACCACCGGTTTCCGGTCGCTGGAAGGTTGAGGTCTCCGTGGTTGTCATCACGGGTATTAAAACCACCTCATTCTCGGTGAGACCTGCAGTTATTTGAATATTGATACCATCGGTAATCCCAGTGGTCACCGGGCGTTGTTCCGAATCTTCAGACTCGCCTTTCACCAGGACAATACTCTCGTTTTCAGCCCCAAATTGAATGGCGTCCACCGGAACCATCACTGCATTTTCAGCTTGTTCCTTAACAATGACCACTTCGGCATTCATGCCAATTCTGATTTGCGCATCGCCCTGAAAATCAACGATGGCGGTAAAATAAGCCACGCCATTTTCGTTTTTAGCTTCCCGGCTGATTTCACTGACTGAACCCTGAACACTACGCCCAATACTGTCGATATTAATGGTGACCGGCGCTCCCACTGCTAAGCTGGCCAATTGATATTCGTCCACCTTGATACTGACCTGAAGATTAGTAAAATCGACAATCTCCATAATTTTCTCACCGGCTGCCACGGATTCATCTTCATCGTAATAAATCTCGGCTACTTCCCCGGCGACGGTTGAGGTGACAAGATCCCCCGAAATCGGTTCATAAAGATCAGTTTCTTCAGCAATTAGTTCTCCTTCACTGACGTAGAGCTCACTTATTTCCAGAGCACTGGCGGCCATGACATCTTCCCGGGACTGACTCTCAATTACCCCTGAAAAACGATTGTCATTGACAATATTACCTACTAAAGCAGGTGTCGCGGTAAACTGATCTTTCGCCGAATTTGCCAAAACCTGATATCCCGCAAATCCTCCCACAATCACCAACACTCCAACCACACTGCCAATTATAAACTTGTTTGTTTTTCCTTTTTTCACGTCGATCCTCCAACCATTGATTTTATTTCATGATCCTATTTTAAGCATTCAATATGAATCAAAAATGAACCCTTTAGTTTTTTAAGTTTTTTGATTATTGTTGTTTTTCGCAGTTTTAGGGTATCTATAGTTCAACAAAGAAAAAAGGAGGATGTGACAATGTTAGAAGATAAATTAGATATGATGGCAGAAAATGAAGTAACAGATAGCGTCGGAAAAAAACCATTTTATTATTCCAAATGGTGGCTTGTTCTCTGGTGTTTTTTACTCTGGCCAATCGGATTTATTATGCTCTGGGGTTACTTTAGCAATATGCGCAAAAGCGAAATGCCGCGTACCCGGCTGATTAAAGATAATTTAAAGGATTTATAAATACATAAAATCAACACGAACCTTTGAGTAACCTTAAAATATTGATGGTCTCGTTTTCAGGAAACACTCCATATCCTTGATAAATACTCCGTCTTGTGTTAAAATGAAACAACTTAAATGCGACGAACATAAACTCACACAACCACCATGAATGGTCATTCATGGTGGTTGTGTCACGAAGAAAAAGCATTTATACTATATCCGGTGGTTATTTAAACGGAACAGCACAATTTTTTCCGGTTTTCACAACGATCGATATAACCTAATTACGAAGGAGAAATCAAATAGAGATGGTTTTACAAATTTTTACACTGTTATTTATTTTAGGCATCCCGTTTTTTGTTTATGGGTTCTACTATTTAGGTATTGGACTCTTTGGGTATACCAAACACAATAAATACACCCTCTCCCCTCCCAAAAACCGCATTGCTGTAGTAATTGCCGCACGAAACGAGGCTGCAGTTATTGGCAATCTCATTGAAAGTCTTCATCAACAGGATTATCCACAAGAGTTAATGGATGTGTACGTTATTCCCAATAACTGCACCGACGATACCAAAGAAGTGGCTCTTTCTCATGGTGCCAGGATCATGACCTGTACGGCTGAAGTTAAATCAAAGGGCGCTGCCCTTTCGCAATTCTTTGATTATATTTTTAAAGAAAATGATATTTACGATGCCTTCTGCGTTTTTGATGCCGATAACCTGGTTGATCAGCATTTTATCGCTTCGATGAACAATGTTCTAGAATCGGGCGAAAAAATTGCTCAGGGTTACCGGGATAGCAAAAATCCCGATGATTCATGGATTTCCGGCTGCCAATCGGTGTTTTACTGGACCCTCAATCGGTTTATGAATCTGGCTCGCCATAAATTGGGCTGGTCCGCCACCTTAAATGGAACCGGATTTATGATGCATGCTGATGTCATCAAAAAAGAAGGTTTTAAAACATTCAGCCTGACCGAAGATATCGAATTTACGACCCAGTGTATCATCAAGGGTTACCGGGTCGCCTGGGTTCCCGAGGCGGTTACCTACGATGAGCATCCGATCACCTTTGATCAATCCTGGTCGCAACGTAAACGCTGGTCAACAGGCACAATTCAGTGCTTTAACCAGTATTCACCCCAGCTCATCGACGCGGTGATCAAGGATAAAAACCGTTGTGCCATGGATATGTTAATGTTTCTGGTTTCCCCCTTTATGCAAGTGCTGACCTGTATTTATACCATTTGTTCCTTTATCATTTTGGGGATGCTGTTTATCACCACCAGTGTCTGGTCCAACGCTTTAAGCTTTGCCATTCTCTTTTCGATTGGTGGAGTCCTCTTCAGCGTCGTCTTTACCGCCATGGTGTTATGGCTGGAAGGCAAAAAAATCCGTCAGATCAACAATATTTCGGTTTTTTCTTTCTGGTTTTACCTGGCCTCCTGGATTCCTATCAATGTGTTATGTTTCATCAAACCAATTGACATCTGGGAACCCATTGAACATACCAAAAGTATCAAGATCTCACAATTAGTCGAATAAGCAAAAGGATGATCCCACAGGATCATCCTTTTTTTTATAAACTGATCATCTATTAAGTTCTTCTGTCTCTTCTATTTCTGGCATTTCTTCCAACTCGATCGCTTCTTTAATGGCATCATTTAATCGTGTTTCATCTTGTTTATCTTTATCTTCTTTTTGAGCTTCAATCACCTCATCAATTTCTTCAGCTAAAGCCGATTCTTCCAACACTGCTTCTATTTCGGCTTCATCTTTGATCCGCTTCTCTTTTTTGGCTGTCACGATCAGTAATATAAATGCTCCCAGCAATCCCAACAAAATAATCCAATACCCAGCTTCCAATTGGAGGGTAAAGGCCATGACCAAAAAGTTGGCCTGGCCACTGATATAATTGGCTATAAATGTACCCACATCTCCAAATGTTCCGGTTAATATGGCTGTCAATGCCTCTACAATACCATTATTCACCTGACTTGCCAAACTGCTAAGCTGCTCATTAATTCTATTATTGGCAACAGCGGTAGCAATCCCAACTGCCATAAACAGAGCCGCTAATAATCCGGAAATGAAAATCGAGAGTTTGATACTGGCCCGTTTATATAAAACAAGCGCCATTAAAGCAATGATGACCAGAAACAAAATCAATACGCCACCATTGGCGGTAGCTTTATAACCGTCGATGGTTGCCATCGCAGCGTTAACCTGATCCATCGACTGACGCGCCTGAATGGTCACATCATTGACCTTACTGGCAATATTCCTGGCACTTTGAACCATGTTCCATAGGTCGCTGAGGATCGCATTGATGTTTGCCCCATCACTAAACCGGGTAGCGACGATTTCCTGAACCTTGGGATCGACCAGATAATCTAGCGCCGGACTTGATAAGGCTTGATTTACACTGCTGAGGTAACCCTTATCCGGCAGTGGATTTCTTAGCATCTGCAGTATCGACTGATCCATTATTTTGAGATTACCAAGGGGAACCCCATATATCTCAAACGCATCAATGGGTTCCTGTAGTACAAAATCGCTCAGCGAAAAATTGATCATGTCATACTCGGGACTGATCACTGTTACGGTATTGTTCATAATTCCCGATACGGATACATCGGCCTTGGCACTCATAAAGGGCAAAAAGAAAGCAATCAGAGCAAGCAGGGCACACAACAAGGCTCCGGTCCTCTGTTTGTTTTCCATTACCCTTGTTTTAATCCACTCAAACCACTCAATTAACCGCTCTTTCATCATCATCATCGCTTTCTAAATCCCCTCTCTGCTATTCTATAGCCAATTATACCCTAAAAGTCAAATCAATACCATCAGGGCCAAAAAAACCACCTCTCTCGAGATGGTATTAAATGTCACTGATTGATTAATAGCCAGCTATCCGCTCTAAATAATATAAATGGTAATTATAAGACTTTATTCAGAAAATTGATCGTTCGCTGGTTTTTGGGATTACCAAATATTTCACTTGGAGGACCTTCTTCGACGATAAAGCCTTCGTCAATAAAGATCACCCGATCAGCTACTTCTCTGGCAAATCCCATTTCATGGGTCACCACAATCATGGTCATGCCGTCTTTGGCCAGTTGTTTCATAACATTCAAAACTTCACCAACCATTTCGGGATCTAGCGCCGAGGTCGGCTCATCAAAAAGCATAACATCCGGATTCATGGCCAGGGCTCGGGCAATGGCCACCCGTTGCTGCTGTCCTCCGGACAACTGTTCGGGATGAACATTGGCTTTTTCTGTCAGATCAACCCGTCTTAATAGTTTCATTGCCGTTTCTTCGGCTTCTTCTTTCGTTTTAAGCTTTAGTGCTACTGGAGCAAATGATATGTTTTTTAAAACAGTCATATGCGGAAATAGATTGAACTGCTGAAAAACCATACCAATGTTCTGCCGATATTTGTTAATATTGCCATCGGCTCTGGTAATATCATTACCATCAACCTCAATGGTACCGCTGCTGGCATCCTCAAGGGCGTTGATACAGCGCAATAAGGTACTCTTCCCCGAACCGGAAGCACCAATAATACAGATTACTTCCTGTTCTTTAACTTCCAGGTTAATATCTTTCAGGACTTCTAAATCACCAAAATTCTTTTTCAGGTTCTTAATTATTACTTTTCCCATAAGACATTTTCCTTTCAATTCGTTTTGAAATCTTCGATAAGATCATAATAATAATAAAGTACATCATCGCAACGATGGCCCATACCTCGAAGGATTGATAATTATTGGCAATAATCAACCTTCCGGTCTGGGTTAATTCGGTCACGCCAATAACGGAAAGCAGTGACGTGTCCTTCAATGTAATAATACATTGATTGATCAAAGCTGGGGTCATGGTTCGGATTGCTTGCGGTAAAATGACACTCCGCATGGCCATTCCATAGGGTAAACCCAAGCTTCTGGCGGCTTCCATCTGGCCTCTGCTGATGGACTCAATCCCGCCTCTAACAATCTCGGCCAGATAACCGCCGGCATTCAGGCTTAAGGTAATAACGCCGGAAACAACCGGATCTGATTGTATTCCCAAGGCCGCCGGAATACCAAAGTAGATAAAAAATGCCTGGACCAATAATGGTGTTCCCCGGACAATATCGACATAAACAAGCGCGATTGCTCTTAAGCCTTTTCTCTTCGATACCGACAAGAGCCCAAAAACCATCCCTAAAATACCTGCTAAAATAAGGGAAATGATGGTAATTTCAACCGTTAAACCCAGTCCTGCGATCAGGCGGGGCCAATACTGTACAATTAATTCGAGTATACTCACGTCAACCTCCTTCTATGGTTCCAGTTGTCCAACAGTCTTTACTCTCGCGCAAGGAATCACGCAAATAAACACTTTTAGATAACTTAGAGAAATCATCTGTCAGCAAGATAATCTGCTGACAGATGATTTCAAAATTAATAACGTGTTAAATTTTCTCTAACAGATTATTTTTTGATATAGGTATCCAGGATTTCCTGATACTTTCCATTGGCTCTTAAATTTGCCAAACCGGTGTTGAACATCTCAAGCAACTCAGCATTTTCGCCAGCTTTAACCGCGAAGCCGTAAGAACTGCCTTTTTCCATGTCAGTCACCATTTTAAGTGGCACACCGCTGGCGATTGCATCACCAACGACGGGATAATCTTCAAATAAAGCGGCTGAATTTCCGGCTTTGACATCTTCGTACATATTCGCTGAATCAGGGAAAGACACTGTCGTAAAACCATATTGATCTTTAATCGATTCGGCAAAGGTTGAACCTTCAGTTCCTGTTTTAACCGCTACTTTTTGCCCTTTTAGATCTGCATAGGTCTTGATTGTATTGTTTGACGATGAAACGGCCATCACGACACCTGAATCAAAGTATGGATCAGAAAAATCGAAGGTTTTTTTACGTTCATCGCTAATACTCATACCGGCAATCATCCCGTCAGATTGGCCAGTTGATACCTCACCTAAGGCAGCATCAAAACCGACGGCCTTCAATTCATATTCGAAGCCCTGATCTTCAGCAATGGCTGCTAAAAGATCAATATCAATCCCAACCCGTTCACCTTTTTCATTTTCATACTCAAATGGTTTGAATGTTGTATCTGTAGCGATGACATATTTCTTTGTATCACTGCTAGTTGTTGCTCCGCCGGAACAAGCTGCCAGTGATAAAACCATAACGGCTACCATTACCAAAACACTGAGTTTTGCGATTCTTTTCATTTCTTTTCCTCCTAATAATAATAAATTTTGATGCATCTTTAGCCAATACACCCACTTTTATACAGGTAGCAGTATATCATTTTTATAAAAAATCCGCAATAAAAAAAACCATCAACTATAACAAGAAGATGGTTATTGTTTCCTGAATGATCGAACGGGATGGTAACTGTCGATTTCCGGTGTGCGCCAAACTCGTACAGGCTCAGCGCTCCTATTTTGATGTTTTTGATTCTTAACAACTTATCCCTGAGTTATTCTTCTGGATTCTCAGTCAGATACTTTCGAATCGATTCGTAATCCCCTTCGACAACGATGAACTCCGAATCCTGATTTTCCAGCAACACTTCTTCCGGCAAAATCTCAATTTCTTTATCCACCATGTTCCGGTTGCGGGCTTCAACCAATAACAAGTCTTTTTGATCCAATGCGATCTTGCGCTGATTTAATCCCACCTCGATAATGTCTAAATCATTGATCCGTTTATTAATCAGTTTGGATAAACGAATCAGATCGTCTAGAACCTCATCAACAACGAATTGTTTATCAATGATCATTTTCAGCTTTTCGCGAATTAAATTTCCGGCGGCAACAATTTTTTCATCACCAGCAATGGGTTCATAGTTTTCTACTTCTTTCTGAAAATCACTGATTGCCCCTTGAAGATATTGGGTTTCCTTCATCGATTTTTCGATTTCATGAAAGAGGTAGCCCAGTCGTCGCTCAATTGAGAGAAAACCTTCTTCATTATCATCCATTTCGGGTTCAATGTTTTCGGAAGGATTGAAATCCAAGGTCTCCATTTTTTGAAAATCCGTTTTTTTCTCTTTGATCGTTGGCAAATCACCAAAGATATCGTTACGCTCCTGCTGCTGGGTAACTGGATTTATAGCTTCTAAAATTGGTATCTGTGAAGATACTTTGACCGGCTCTGCGAATGGTTGATTATTCATTATCAGATTTGCTTCAATCGGAGCTTCCTTTTTCTGCTCTGATGCCATTGAGGGTAACTCTACCGGCACTACGTCTGATACCGGATGTAAATCCTGTTTAATAGACTTCCGAACATTGTCACTTTGAGCCTCAGTTCTATTTGGCGGTAGTTTCGTTTCTTTTTTTAAATTTTCTTTGATCTCATTGAGAAAATCACTGGTTTGATAACGTTTTTCATCTTCAATAACTCTTGGCTCATTTATTGTAGAATCCCCCACAAAGCGTTGCTGCCCTTTTTTTTCATTTTCCAGCAGACTGGTAAAGATACTGTCATACTCGGATTCTTCTTCATCACGGGACAACCATGTTTTTTTATCGCGCTTCCCCTTTTTTTCAGGATTTTTATCCGCTTTTAAAGGTTCTTGTTGCTTTTTATTTTTGACTTCTTTCGGTGCCAATTTCTTATTTTCTTTCTTGGCAACTCGCGCTTCTTTAGCCGATATTTTTTCTTCTTTGGGATAGTCATCGTCCTTCCCGATGAGGATCCACCATAAAAAATGGCATAGGGTGATTATCAGAAAGTCTGAAATAATTAAACCAATAAAAAATGGCAGCGGTACCTCGGGAATAAGAAAGAAACACATTACAAAGATAATTCCATTACCCAAGATTGATAGGCTTCCACCAATAAACGGAATATTCTTGCGCAGCATGTTTCTGTTTAAATCATACAAAGCTAAAACAATTACTTTTATGCCCACAAAAAATGCCATCAAAATAATATACGCATTAGCACTAGGAAGTGTCTGTATCACCTGATATCCCAATAAAAAAGCATAACCCGAAATAGCTAAGCCGATGATATCAAAAAATAACAAGCCCCAACATTTACCAAAACTTAGTTTCATCAAATCACTCCTTGCTGTCATTTTTTAGAGCAGTTCTACCGTTTTCTCGAGAACTTCCCCCATCAATCGAAATCTGCCCAAAGGTTGAAGCTAATCCATCCAAGCCTTCGGTATTCCGGTATAGCGTTTCAATTTCCTGAAGTTTTTGATATTCGAGATTCAATATCGCTTCTTTTTGATTCACTTCTTCGTGGCGTTTTTTTAAAATAGCAAGGGCTGTTCCCAATGAATCCAGCATATCTTGAACCATTTTTTCGCGTTTTTCAATATTGGCCAATTGATTATTCAGTTCCTCAGCCTTATAATTGGGACGCTCACCTTCACTTCTTAAAAAACGGGTTTCTTCTTCCTTGAGATCTTCAAACACGCGTTCGAAACCCGCGGGATCATCACGCTGTGACTTATCCTCATTCAATTTTTTTTCTGGCTGTGATGGACCATTTTGAATCGTTTTGATGATCAAGGACTTCAATTCTTCATCCTTTTTCAAAATCAATTTTTCTAAATTTTCAATGCGTGATTCAACATATTCAAAGTACTCATTTTTTTCATTGAGTTCCTGCTCATTTGCCATAATACCCCACTCCTATATTTACTATCAGTCTTTGCGTTCTATTATAACAAAGTTTTCCTGAAATGTATAACAAGATTTACAACCATCTTATTTTTTCCATTTATTTTATATTTTTTTACAAATATTTACAAATATGATATAATACCCTACTAGAAGTCTAAAAGTTGAACAATTCGGACTCATTTCCAAATTAGCGACGTGAAAAAAACTTTACAAAGTCACGTCTTTGCTATAAATTTGCGATTTTTTATTTGCAAATCCAATAATTTCCAAATGAGGTAAAAACTTGAATAATCGAAAAAAAAGTGTGATTGAAAACAAACGAAATCCATCTTTAAAAAAATCATCTAATAAAAACTTAAGACAAGATACCCACCCTCAAAAAATAGTTAAGTCGGAATATAAACCAAAACAGAACTTTCAAAAAGAAAAGACCAAGCCAGTCGTCTTACCAACGCCACGCCCTCGGAAAAAGAAACGGTTCCGTGGCTTTATAAAAAAATTGCTGCGAACGATCTTACTGCTGATTATTTTTCTGATCGCCACTGGTTTTGCCATTAATGCGTTTTTTCTGGGCAATGTTACCAGTGATCTAAAAGGGAATTTAAGCCAATACGAAATTAGTGCTGAAGCTGCCAGCTTTGCAAAACGGCACAAGATTGTCAATGTTGCTATTTTTGGTGTCGATGGTCGAGATGATGTTGAGGGTGAACGGACTGATACAATCATGATTGCCACGGCTGATTATGAACACAGCAAGGTCAAGGTTACTTCACTGATGCGCGATACCTATGTTTATATCAACGAAAAATACGACTATGACAAACTGAACGCTGCCTATGCTTATGGTGGTCCAAGTCTTGCGCTTAAAACGATCAATCAGAATTTTGATACCGCCATCACCGATTACGTCACGATCGATTTTAGCGCTATGGTTTCGATGGTCAATGCCGTTGATGGTGTCACCATTGATATTGAAACGGAAGAAGAGCTGGACTGGGTCAATGAGTATCTAATGGATGTTAATGAAAAAGTTGAAACCGGTTCTCCCTTTCTGGAAGAAACCGGTTCCCAGATCGTTGATGGCTCCCAGGCACTGGCCTACTGCCGAGTTCGCTATGTTGGCGATGGCGACTTTGATCGTACCCTCCGACAACGGGTTGTTTTTGAGCAGGTCTTATCAAAAACCCTTGATCTGGACGTTAAGGAACAATACAATCTGGTGACGGCGACATTGCCTTATGTTGAAACTTCTCTGAGCACCCTGGAAATGATCAAATATGGAGCCAATCTTGCCTTGATGCCGTCAAAGGATATTGAACAAAGTCGCTTCCCTACCGATGAACTGATTTCGCTTGATATGCTGGATGGGGTATCTTACGTTATTCCTAAAACCTTAGTTGCAAACATTGAGGCCTTTTATCAATTCGTTTATGAAACTGCGTACACCCCTTCTGTCACAGCCACTGAAATCAGTGATGAAATCGAAGGAATTCTCGATTATAGTCCATCATATAAAAGTGACAATAATTAAAACCAATACAACCTGTTAATAACCTTCCTATGCATCGGCATCGTTCTCACTCCCGAGATCAATGCCGATGCATGCGTTAAGTGAAATAAGGAAACCATCCCTATGAATACTATTAAAAATCATCTTTTAACCCGTTACCCATTTTTTCAACATATCTTTAATCCAAAAGAACTTACCCAGTGTCAGTTTCTTTTATGGTTTTTTCTTTTTCCACTGTTGATTGCCTTTTTTGTCGAACAGCTTCAACGTGACAATATTGTCGCTTTCTTTCAATGGCTTGGTGATTATGGATTTTCCAGTTTTTATCTGAGCTATCTGATTATACTGTTCACCTTCACTCTTTTTTATGCCCTGACTTCAAAACTGGGAACAAGCTCCCTGATTACAGCTTTTTTATTTATTGGGCTAAGCCTGATCAATTTTCTGAAATCCATTTTTCGGGACGAACCTTTTTTGCCTTGGGATATTTTCCTTAGAAAAGAAGCCCTTAATGTGCTTTCGGATATTCAAGTCAGTTTACCAGCAAGTTTTGTTGGTCTGCTGATTTTACTGCTGCTGCTTAGTCTGTTGCCATTTCTTTTTAAAGAACCGTGCTTTTCCATTAAAACTCGGATGATTCTCTTTGCTTCTTGCGGGGTTTTATTAGGTACCTGTTTTTCCCAGATTATTTTTAATCAGGACACCCTGACTTCCCTTGGGATTGAGGATCTGCGTTGGAACCAAAACATTAATTACGATCATAATGGGTTTTTAATCGCTTTTATGCACAATATCAAATACGTGATCATCGATAAACCCGACAGCTACAACGCTGAGACCATCGAAGCGATTCTTTCTGAGTTCGATTTTCAAGCGAACACTTTGGTCGATTCAAGCGCCGTTAAAAATCCGAATATCATTTTCGTTATGAGCGAGTCTTTTTTTGACCCGACGCAACTGCCTGATGTCACTTTTTCAGCAGATCCCCTGCCCACCGTCAACCGGATCCGTCAGGAAGGCATCAGCGGCAATCTGCTGGTTTCAGAATTTGGCGGCGGCACTGCCAATACCGAGTTTGAGGTGCTCACGGGTCATAAAACCAGCTTTCTTCCCTCCGGTTCGATGGCCTACCAGCAGTACATCAAGGAAGCAACCGCCGCACTGCCGGCTTATTTAAAGAATGAAGGCTATACCACCATGGCTGTTCATTCCTATCAAAAATGGTTTTGGAACCGAAACGATGTCTATCCGCTGCTTGGTTTTAATACCTTTGATGGTGATGTTGACTTTCCCGTATCCGAATTCCGCGGAAATTTTATTTCAGATCAAGTTGCCATTGAAAAAGTCATTGCCAATTATGAAAATCATCGTGCCCTGTCTTCAGACCCGGTCTTTTGTTTTCTGGTGACGATGCAAAACCACGGTGGCTACGATAATAAAAATTTTCCTTTTTTTGATGTCACCGTCGATGCACCGGATCTTTCACCTCAAAATCAGCTGATCCTGCAGAATTATGTCCAGGGGGTTTATGATGCCGACGCTGCATTAGACCAATTGATCAGCTATTTTTCGACCAACCAGGAACCTACCATTATTGTGATGTTTGGCGATCACCTGCCAACCTTGGGCGAAAATTACGAAATCTATCGCCAGCTGGGTTTTGCTTCCGAAGGTCCGCTGACTGATGCTGATTATAACAATCTTTATACTACTCCTTTTGTGGTCTGGAACAATTACGACCTAAGTCCCAACAACTGGGGAACCCTCGATGCCAATTTGCTGGGGGCTGCGGTTCTGGAAAACGCACAGATGAATCTGCCGCTTTACTGGCAAATTTTACTGGAACAACGGGAAAACAGGGCCAACCAGAATAAGTTTACCCTGTTCAGCACCGATATAATCGATGCTGACAGAGTCATTGCCGAAACAAATGCCTTCAATACCAAACATTGGCTGCTTGAGTACGACCTGCTTTTCGGAAATGGCTACAGTAACGCTTTTAACAATGACATTCTACAGACCGCCACCGATCAATAAAAAGGACGTGTTGGAAAATCCAACACGTCTTTTTTATTTCGATGCTTTAAGGTTGTAAAACAACATTTTTAACCCCAAAATAATCTGCCAGTGCCCGATTGACCCAATGATTGGGATCTGTTTGAACATCTTTTAGACCATACATACCATTATGACTGGATAACGGCACAATGGCGGGCACCGCAATCACTTCTGCTAATTTTTGCTCTCCTATAATCTCAACCCGGGCGATATACTGCTTGTTGACCGTAATTGCGTCAACGCCAATATAACCCCAGGACATGATATAAAACAGCAGGATCGCACAGCCGGGTATGATTACAACTTTTCCAACCCTTTTTTCCGTTAGCTTAAGCTGAGACAGTGCATAAACCACGGCAATTATTAAAAACGCCGCCAACCCAAACATCGCCCGAGGCGGAAATTTAGGTGGTGCCAGCATAACAACCATAGCTGCGGCTGCGGCCACTGTAAAGATCCCAAAATTTACCCCTGATTTTTTATTTTTTTCATTTTTTAATAACACAAAAGTGATGGCTGCGAGAATCACCAATGGCATCAGGGCATAAAGATTGTAAGCAAAGTAAGCGAGCCGGGTGATGATCGGGTTTGATCCCACCATCATAGTCACTTCAGCAACGGCTGACTCGTTTTCAACTCGCAGGCTGTTCCCCGGGGCAAAGATCATGCATAAAAACCCACAGATTGAAAAAAATAAACCGCTGAAGGCAAATAGTGGAATCCTAATTTTACGTTTATAATAAACCCCACAGAACATCAGCATAATCAAAATCATCGCCCCGGCCGTATTTTCATTGGTAATGCCACTGATAAAAAAAAGGGGAATCATCATTAGAGCAAACCAGAGACTATTAAGTAGTTTGCTCTGTTTTTCTTCATACAAACGAAAGGGTAGAATAGCCAATAAAATAAGGGTCCCACACCATAAATAATTACAGGATCCGGTTAACCACATAATGGTCTGGCCAAACATCGGAATGAAAAACCAGATCATTACTGTTGTTAATAACAGTAATTCAAAGCGGATTGTTCGACCAACCGCCAGAAAATAAACAGCCAGACAAAAAATAATATAGCAGAGGCTATTGGCAAGACTAAAAACATCTTTTCCCAGAAACATAAACAGCTGGGTCAACGTTTCTGCCACAACCCGGCCACCCCAAGTTGTGTAGTAAGAAATCTGTGAATTAATGATATCACCAAAATTCATTACTGGCATTGATGTTCCGAAGATAAAAGTGTATACAAAATCATCGGCAATCAATGGCGTTTTGATATTTAAAAAAACCATATAAACAAAAGTTATTGCCAGGATTGCACTAAAAATAATCCGATTCGTTTTTTTTGACTTCAGTAAATTTTGAATCAATTGATTTTTATGCTTTTTAACAAAACGATCATTATCCATCTTTGTCTCACCCTCCCTTCTCTAAAATCAAACTATCATCATGCTATCTAAACGCTACACTTGTTGTGAAAGGTTCTTATCTTAAACAAATGCATAAATAAGAATTCCACCAACGATCAGGATATTTCCGATAATTTTCCGGCGACTTAACTTTTCTTTTAAAATAAGCATCCCCAATATCCCAACATAAATATAACCAGTAGACTCTAAAACCGGTCCAAGTGTTAACGGTACCCCCCGATATGCTAAGGTTGTTAATAGGGCCGACCCAAAAAAGAAAAAATATGCCCCAATAACATAGGGATTCAGATATTCTCTGATCCGATTTTCATAATGAATCATGGCACTTTTTTTCAGGATTACCTGAGATAAAGAGGCCACCAATACCGAAAACAGATACAGCACAAAATACATCCACGGGTTATTGCTCATCACTCACCACCAAATAGATTCCTGAAACAATGATTATTGATCCTAACAGCATTCCTAAGCGCAGCGGTTCTCCAAAAATAAGATAACCCCATACAATCCCCCATAATATCGTAATCGCCTTGTTGGCAAAGGCAACCGTTAATGGAAATCGCTTTAAGATCTGTTGCCAGAGCAAGGCATAGGCAAACAATACCGTCAAAAACAGGCCGTAGTAAAGAATAAACGCAAAGGAAAGAAATTCTTCTGCACTGGCCATCTTTGATAAAACCGAACTGAAAGAATATAATAATAAACTTGCATGTAAAAATAAATAGTTCTTTAATCTCATTCAATTTGTCCTTTTGTCTTCTCATAAATCATTTTAATGAGCACTTCTGTTATTTTATAAAGTGCGATAACGTTAAATGCAATGATCAATGGATAAGCCCCAGCCAGATACCAATATGAAATCGCTACATAGGCAGAAATATCCGTATATGCCACACCGCCTGCCAAAACACATGCGCTGAAAAGCAAGGCAGATAATACCAACCAGCAATCTATCAACCCGTATTTGTCTCGTAATTTTTTTATGAGTATAAAAAGTGTAATCAATCCGTAAACTAAAATGGCAGCAATAAAGTTAATAAACCCAAAGATCTGATAAATTCCGATAACACCATTTAAAAGAACAAGTCTCACTTGAACATTCAATGAAATTGCTTCCCCATTAATCCGAGCCGGATTATTTGTCATTTCTTCAAAAAGCAAGATCCCATTCTTCCCATCATCGATGCTGTCAGTCATACTGGTTTTGATCACTTCAAACCTGACGACATAATTGATAGTTCTAAAAAAAGCAATTGGCAATTCTTCCCAATATACATCGCGCCAGGGAGACATTAACGGCGATGGCATCGTAGGTCTGCGTTTCAGTTCACCACTTTCAAAACCCGCTTCCAGTTCTTCGCTCAAATTTTTATAAAATTCATTAGCTTTAACAGCATTTTTGTAATAGCCGGCATTGGAGACAGCTTCTCTCAATGCCCAGAAGAAAAATCCATCTTCAACCTGTCGCACCTTAGCATCTTTTTCATACCAAGACCACCGATCCAAACTTGATTCCAATTCCGCTTTAATTGAATTAAGTGTCGGTGATATCTCATAAATTTTTGTGATTGTACTTCTGGGGACCGATGCCCGTTCAACATCTTCATTTTCTGCAACGGAATAGATCAGCTTTATAGCATCAGTAAAATTGCTTTTATTTAATTCATTGGTGGTATATATTCCATAATGGGCGTAATTTATATTAGAAATAATGATAGTGGATAATATCAGTATCCCCACAGGTATAACAGTGATGATGCTTTTTTTTACCTTATCCTTTATCAGCAGTTCTTTTTTCAAAATAATAGATATCACCGTAATGACGATTACTCCCAATACCAAGGGAATAATCCAAATACCGTCTTCTCGCGTATGCCAGAGCGACGCTAACCCAAGCCCCCCGGTAATGGCCCACAATAATTGAACCCTGCTTTTCTTATGCCGATTGAGATAAACAGCAAACATACTTCCGCTGACAATCAAAACTTGAGCTGCCGTCAAACTATTGCGATAAACACGAAGAAAGGTCTCATCTCCAAATGAGATAGGATTAAATATCAGTGCTGCAAAAATGAGATAAAGGGGAAATTCTGTTTGAAATAAGTCCTTTATTCCAAAAACAAACACTATACAAGCAATCGAATAAACTCCCGGAATTGACAAAGTATAGGGTATCCCCAAATAATTATTAACCACCAAAAATAATGGAAAAAAGAGGCCTTTCACCAATGTTTTATCCGAATATTCTCCCAGCCACTCCCCATTAACTAATGAATTAGCCATATTAATCATTAAACGATCATCATGTCCAGCGCCCGCATGTGCAAACAAAGGCAGACCGATGACCAGCAATTGTTTAACGACAATCAAAACAAGCATAAATATAATTAGACGGTTTTTATTTAATAATTCACTTATTTTTTTTTCACTTCCAGACATGTGTATTCCCATTTCCACCCTCATTATAGATGCACTGCCCTTTCGAGCCCAAACAACCGACAAATCGAATAAATGCTAGACGATCTAAATTGTTTATTTTTTTCTCTCTATTTCCAATATTCCCAAGAAAAAGCTCGCAAAAATCATCTCAATCCCAATGGCAATCAAAGTCGTTGCCGGAATGGTTATTTTCATAATGGATTCCGGTTGAAGACTTCCAAAGGAGTTATTTCCCCAGATTACAAAGGCCACAATGGTGGCAATGAGACCCATCAAGGTTAAAACAACCCCAATTACAACCCCTTTTTCAACCGTGAATTTTTCAAGTATCCCAATGGTTTTGGGGTTGTTGGGTATGAAGCCGGTGCTAAGTGCATAGGCTTTGGTAAACATCGAAAAAAGGCTGATATTGATACCCACCAGCAGACTGGCTGATCCATACATCATGGTATTAATACCAAAGTTGACACTACCAATCCGCATTGGTCCGACACCAATGGCAACCATCATGATGAGACCGATAATCGAGAGAATCAGGCCAGGATATAAAAATGTCCAGTCGGGACTGTACATCATCAAAAATTTTAAATGCCGCCAACCATCCCGCCAACTTCTTAAATGGGGAGGACGGGAACGGCCATCCGGCGATAGGGTTGTTGGCACTTCAATCATCTTTAATTTATGTAGCGTCGCCTGTACCACCATTTCACTGGCATATTCCATCCCAGTTGTCTGTAATTGAAGACCCTGAATAGCTGCCTGGTTATATCCCCGTAAACCACAATGAAAATCTTTAATTTCACTGGGATAGAAAATTCGCCCGATAAATGATAAAACCGGATTTCCCAGATACTTGTGCAGTGGCGGCATTGCCCCTTTTTCGATACCACCTTTAAAGCGGTTGCCCATCACCAGTTCATAACCTTCTCGGAGTTTTTCCAGAAAAGGCATCAGATTTAAGAAATTATAGCTATCATCGGCATCGCCCATGATGACATATTTTCCCCGGGCGTTTTCACTGCCACCTCTCAGGGCACTTCCATATCCTTTTTGTTCAACATTCACAACCCGAGCACCGTTTCTTATTGCAATATCCTGTGATCCGTCGGTACTACCATTATCGGCAATCAGCACCTCACCATTGACATTGTTATCTTTTAGGAAAGACATCGCCTTCTTGACGCAAATTTCCAATGTCTCTGCTTCATTTAGACAGGGCATTAATATTGTTAACTCGATTTCTCTTTCATCCAATCGCTTATCCTCTTTTTATCTTGAATTTTGGTATCTATATAAGTTTAATTAAAGAATTTTGTAAATCGAACTGGCAATTGCGCAGTGTGCGGGCGAGGGTCTGACCCCTTGGTCATCACGGATACGCCCCTACATTAAATATATAATTCAACTTATATATATTTAAATTTCTAAGTAACCTGAATCTGTCTTTAAATCAGGAGTCTTTTCTCCAAATCTCGTTTAGCAGGTTCAGATGTCTTTCAAAGTTATGACGATGCTGTTTTTTTAATACTTGCAAGATAACCCCACTGAAAAAACTAATGATGGCAATAACCCACAAGGCCGTGATAACAATTAAGGTTGGATACTTTTCTACCATGCCGGTTTCAAAGTAGTTCATTAAAATCGGCGTAAAAAAGACCCCGCTGATTATCAGCAATACTAATGAAACCATTGAAAAAAACAAATAGGGTTTGGTATCCCGAAACAAGGTTCCGATGGTCATTAAAACCTTGTAACCATCTGAATAAGTGTTGAGTTTCGACTCGCTGCCTTCCGGTCGATCCCGATAGTCAATGGGTACCTCAACGATTTTAAAATTATTGTCCAGAGCAAAAATGGTCATTTCCGTTTCAATTTCAAATCCCTTGGAAGTCACCGGAAAGGATTTTATGAATTCTCTAGTAAACCCTCTGGCCCCGGTCATGATATCTTTTACTTCCGCTTTAAACAACACATTGATCAGTTTTCGCACCAAGACGTTCCCAATATTGTGAAAAGGACGTTTGTTCTCAGTAAAATAAGTGGAGGACAACCGATCACCAATCGCCATATCGGCCCGTTTTTGATAAATCTGTTGCTCCAATTCCAATGCAAATTCAGCGGGATAGGTATCATCTCCATCGGTCATAATATAACAGTCTGCATCGATATCACGAAACATCGATCTGACCACATTCCCTTTGCCCTGCCGATACTCATAGCATACAATCGCTCCAGCTTTTCGGGCAATTTCATCGGTGCCGTCACTGGAATTGTTGTCGTAAACATAAATGTCGGCATGGGGCATCACTGCCTGATGATCCGTAATTACTTTTTCGATTGTTTTTGATTCGTTGTAACAGGGGATTAATATCGCTGTCTTTTTTTCCTTTTCCATCACGACTCCTTTAATAATAATTTATTGCATATACTTTAAATCCATTTTCATCTGCTCGTTCATCAAAACTTATTTTCTCGTTTGAAAGCATCGATAAATCCCGCTTCGAGAAAACATAGGATACTTTCAGTTTCTCTAAATCATTAATATTTAAATTGACTTCGAAAAGATCCGGCGACTTTAAAACAAAGTTTGTTTCATTATCTGTGTTGGTCAAATTTATACTGATGTGGGCATATCGATTATAAATTTTCTCTTCAGATCCATCCTGATCCAACAGTCGCCATCTTTCCAGTGTGGGATAAACATTCGTCGAGTTAATGGTTGGTGCCCCAGCCATCAGCGGTAAATTGATAACCGGAAAGCCGATTTCCGCTCCTGAGTCCACAATCCACAAGCCATTTTCCGCCGTATTTATCTGTTGAATTTTTTTGATTAAATTCAGCTCATAAACAGCATCCAATCCACTCACAACTGGATTGACAAACAATCCTGCTACAAAGACAATCACCAACGAAACCACGATTAAAGCTTTTCGGGCCCAATCCTTGTTTCCACTTAATATAATATAAAATGATCCAAACAAAAAAAACAGAATCAGAATACTCATCTTTAAACCAAGATAGCCTTCATATGTTTTAAAAGCTAATAATGTGATCACCAAACTCATAACCATCGCACTGCTTGCTCTTACCCATTTTGAAAACTCACCTTCAAAAAAAGCAAGGGATCGAATCAATAACAGTATATTTAAAAATCCAACTGCCAGAAAAGCCCGCACCGGTTTTGAGTAACTTAACAGGGTGGCTTTTGCCAACCATTCCGGCCATGGAAACAAACACCATAATATCAGAATCATATTTGTAATAAGCATCAGGATTAATAATTTGTCCCGATTCTTTTGTTTGAATAATACCCAGCCGGTTAAAATTATACCCATTGGAAAAAAGTCAACATAAACTGCCAATTCACAAAGATTTGCGTACGTCAATTCCCGGGGAAAAGAAAAAAACAGATTCCCCGGATATAAAAACAATCGCAAAAACTGCTTTCCTCCTGTCTCAGCACTTCCTCCCGGATAAACAGTATGCATCACCGAACTGATCGTACCACCAGATTTAGAGAAAATATAAATCATCCCCAGGCTTAATAACAAGACTAAACCAATCCCAATCCCAACATCTTTTTTATGCCAAAGAAAGTATTTTCGATTTTCAAGAAAAACACCAATAAACAATGCCAGAAATACATATGCCAGGGGTACTTGCCAAGCTGGATAAAAGGTTAAAATATATCCGCCGGCACAAATTAAAATTACCAGGGCATAAAGAGATCGCTTAATATAATTCTGATTATTCATATATAATGTGATCATGATCAAAGCCAATTGACCAAAAATCAGCATTTCAACGAGGCCATTGATGGCAAACCACCATGAAACAACAGGGGACCAGGTGATTAGTAGTGCATAGCTCAATGCCAGCAATTTGCTTTTCTTTGCTAGAATCATCCCAAATTCAAATGACACTAAAAACAAACCAATTGTACGACTTATCCAAAAAAAAGACAAACCCTTAGCTGGGGCTAGAAATAAATAACCCCAATGAAAAGGTCTAAAAACTACTGCAAGGTCTCTCACCGGTTGGCCATAAACAATAAAGGCATCGGTTAATGCCCCCCGGATGGTTTCACTGAAATAGGGGAACAGTCCGGAATGATTATAATACTGCGATAGCATCATCGGCGTATTGACTGCCCATTCGTCACTACGAATTCCTCGCGATATGCCAATTAACGGTTCATAAACCCTGGTCAGATCACTTAAATAATTTTGCCAATATAGAATGGATGAACCATGAATTTCGAAAAGGACAAGTGCGATCAGCACTGTTCCTGAAATCCAGAAACGATATTGATAGGCGAAGTCAGCGAGTTTTTCGATTCCATAAACCTTCACCAAAAAACTTAAGCCAATCCCCAATCCCATAAAAAAGAACAGTCTGAGATAATGAACCACCTGAATGATTTGAACGATCCCCGCCCAGGATTGAAAAAAGCCAATCGCAATTTTATCTTCAATCATTAAAAAATACAATTCACAAAAACCAGCTAATATCAGCGCTGATATTGTTAAAACTAAACTATTTGCTTTCTTATTTGTTAATATTCCATTCAACTCTAATACCCACTCTCAAACACCGCTTTAAACGTCATAAAAAAGACTTTCACATCAAACCACAGGGTCCATTTTTCGATATACTCAATATCACACTCAATCCGTTTATGGATCGAGGTATCCCCCCGCCATCCCTGGACCTGAGCCCAGCCGGTGATCCCAGGTCTGACATGATGCTTAATCATGTATTTGGGAATCTCATGCTGAAATTGGGTGACATAGTGGGGTCGCTCTGGCCGTGGTCCGACGATACTCATATCGCCTTTTAAAACATTGATAAATTGTGGTAACTCATCAATACTGGTTTTGCGGATAAATGTCCCGAATTTCGTTTTGCGGGGATCATCAGCAGTAGTCCATCCCACATCTCCGGATGCAATAGAGGCATCACAGCGCATCGACCGGAATTTATAGATCCAAAATTCTTTCCGCCCCATTCCCACCCGGATTTGTTTATAGATAATCGGTCCCGGGGAGGTCAATTTCACCAGTATCGCCGTAACCAGCATAATCGGCGATATCAGTGCCAGAATCAGAAGCGAAAGAATGATATCAATCAGTCGCTTTACCCATTTATTTAAGGGCTGATCCAAGGGAATATAACGGGTGTTAATCAACGGGATCCCATCCAGCTCGTCAAAATAAGCCTTGGTTCCCTGAATTAAATGAAAATAATCCGGGATAATCTGCGTTTTAATGCCCTGATATTCACAGATATCAATGACCTCATCAATCCGTTTATAACTGGTGTTTGGCAATGCAATGATTACCTCATCGACCTGATACTCTTCGAGAATTTCATTCATTTCTTTGGTTGTTCCGAGAATCGGAATCCCATCTTTGTCGCTTTTATGATAGTAATCATCGACATATCCAGTGACCTTATAACCCAACTGTCGATCACCAACAACTTTTGCGGCAAAGGTCTGGCCAATGCTGCCAGCGCCCACAATGATCAGATACTTGATGTTAAAGCCGCGCTCCCGGGCCATTCTTAATATTTTTCGAATGGAGCCCCGCTCCAGGATCATTAGTATTGTGGCGCTAAGAAAGAAAGTGCCCAGCATGATTCGGGAAAAATGGATACTCTTCATGGTAAATAAGGCCGACATCAGAATCGAAATGCCGATGATATTAGCAAATATTATTTCTCGACACTCTTTAAAAAAACGCTGTTTTCGATAGGGCTGATAGAGACCAAAAAAAACAAAGAGAATTAAATAGAGGGGGATAATAATAACCAACAACTCAATGTAAGCCGTTAAGTTCATGGTTCGTACTCCATCGTCAAAAAATGGTGAGACGAACCGGATATACCAGGCAAATAAAAGAGCAGCCGTTACAATACCGATATCCAACAATACCAGAATAAAGTTAAAAAAACGCTGATTGCTTTTGATCATTTTCCATCTCCCCTTTCTTTTATTTTCTTAGCTTGTTTTTGGCCAGTGCCTTTTTTTTCAGAATCGTCGTCCCGGTTGTCACCGCCCACCGGGTAATACTATTATACTTATTCTGATAATGTTTATTATAAAAAATTATCATCGAGTCATAAAATGCGGCAATCACCCTGGGGTTTCGTTTCCCAATCCCGCTGGCTTTTTTATGATGAAAAATCCGAACTTCTGGATAGTACATAATCTGATACCCGGCCTGCTTAATCCGATAACACCAATCGATGTCTTCCCCATACATAAAAAAATCTTCATCCAACATCCCAACCACATCGATAACAGTCCTGGGAACCAGCATAAAAGCCCCCATGATACAATCGATTGAGCAGGTTTTATTCTCATCCACATAGGTCAGATTATAGGCGCCAAAACGGGTACTCTCAGGAAACGCCATGTCCAGATTAAGACTGTGATAGAGCCCATTAAGGGGGGTGGGAAAACTCCGTTTGCAGGCCGGATCCAACTTACCCGAAGGCAGCAGTACCTTACACCCCAGAGCCCCAATATGTTTATGATCTCTGATAAATGCCATGGCATCTTTTAAAGTATTCAGATCGACAATAGTATCGGAGTTCAGCAAAAGAAGGTACTCCCCCGTTGAGGCTTCGATACCAATATTATTTGCCTTTGAAAAGCCCAGATTTTCGGTGTTTTTTATAATTTTCACTTCCGGGAACTGCTTCTCAATCGCTTCAATACTACCATCTTCTGAGGCATTATCAATCAGGATAATTTCATAGTTCAATCCTTTAGTGTTGCTTTTTATAACTGAATCAATACAATTTGATGTCAATTCTTCTGTTCTATAATTAACAATGATAATCGATAAATCCATTTTCAGCCTTTCTTAAGCCTTTTTGTCTTTCAAAAGACACTATATTTTACCATAATCTTTGTAAATATGAAAGGGTTGCTCACTTCGTCCGCTTATTTTCAATCATTCGCAAAACATTTAAGATCAATTGAACTTCAATAAAAAAGTAATTTTTCAGATTTCTGATTTGAAAGGGAATCTTTTTTACTTTTTTATAGTTTTTCAGTCCCTCCTTAATCCCAGCCGCATAGTCTTTGCCAAAACCCCTTTTTAAAAAAAGGACATACTTTAGTAAAAAGCCCAGTGCTAAAAACGGACTATTCACCAGCAACTGTATAAAGGGCATGTTCTTGTAGGCCACATAAATATTATTGCGGGCGGAGATTTGTACCTTGAACGGGCTGTACTTTTGTCCTTCAGCGGTAGTTGCACTGCCAATATGATAACAGATCGCTTTTGGTTCGTAACGATTTTTATAACCATTGATCAAACCACGGTAGCCAATGTCAACATCCTCCATATAAGCAAAGAAAACTTCATCAAAAAGACCAATCTCGTTCAAAACCGCACGGCGATAAATCCCGGCTCCGGCACAGGCACTGAAAACGGGGGTTACTTTATGATAAGCATCAACCGAATGCCCATCTCCCCGTTTATAACCCCAGCCCAGAATGTTATAAAAATCGCCGGTATCATCGAGTTTATTCCGTTCATAATAACGAACCATTTTTGAGCTTACCGAAAAGATAGCCGGATCATCATCAATATGCAGATATAAATATCGCACAAAATCCGGTTCAACCACCACATCATTATTTAAAAGCAGGCAATATTTGCCATGACTAGCCAAAATCCCCTGATTAACAGACAAGTCGAAACCCGAATTAACAGGATTTTCCAGGAGAGTTACGTTTTGATAGGCTTTTATAATCTTAACACTGGCATCGGTGGAACAATCATCGACCACGATAATTTCCAAGCGCCCGAAATCCCTAAAACTTTGAACCACCAAACTGTCCAGGCAATTTGCAATAAATTTTTCGCCATTGTAATTCGGTATAATAACTGAAATGTCACACTTCATAAAACCATCCTTTTTATTCCCATCAATCGTCCGCTTCATTATAACACAGGATGTTCTTTTACTAAACAAAAAGCGACCTGGAAGCTTCTTCCCGCCGCTTTTCTTAGTCATTCATTAATTTTAGTAATTTATTAATTGGCGTTGCTATAGGGGTTATGGAAATCGATCCATATTTCCGGATTGACGCAGGCATCATCGGCATTGGCAATTGCCCCAAAATGAAGGTGTGGTCCATAGGCATTGTCAACATATTTACCCTGGGCATTTTTTCCTGATCCGCCCACCGATCCAATTTTCTGACCCTTGCTTACCGATTGGCCCACGCCGACATTGATCTCCTGTAAATGTCCATAAAAGAAGGAAACACTTTCACCATAGCGATCCGTCGTTCGGATTCTGACATAGCGCCCGTATCCCATAAAATAGCCGGCCTTTTCTACAACACCATTGCCGACCGCATAACAGGACGCATAATAGGGTGCCGGGATATCAATTCCTTCGTGGATGTCTCCCCATCTTGGCCCAAACCAGTCAGTTGCATCACCGGCATTTGGTTTATAATTTTTATCCATTGGATAATTATAGAAACCATAAATAGTGGCCGTATTCTGCAAAATCTTCTTGCTCGATTCTTTCAGAAAGACGAGTTTGCCATTTTTATCAGACAAGTAGGCGTGCGATATAAACTCATCAACAATAATATTATAGTTTCGCAAATTAATAGTGGCTTCCCAGGTGTGATTACCAATGTAGGTTGCCTGTTCCCAACGCACATCATCCTGCCCATTTGAACGGCTCCAGGTCGGGAATAAGATGGCCGAGACGCCGTTTTCATTTCCCACATTTTTGATCCGTACTTTGAACGTATTGTTTAGCACCGCATTATCGTATTCAATGGTTGGCTTAATATCCGGCATGATAAATTCGGAATTGCTAAACGCAATGTTCTCTCCCCTTGTTCCCTTTAGGTAGGCATGAATAACAAAAATACCCGTTTCAAAACCGTGGTTTTCAATATCAACATAAGCATAAAACTCGCCATCGGGGCCCAGCGCACCCTCATACCATTTCAGTTCATCCTGTCCATTTCGATTTGACCACACCGCAAAGGCAACACTTTTAACCCCGCTTTTGCCTTCGCAATTCTGGGTCATGATCGCAAGTTTTGAGTTATCCTTATCCTGCGCAACTTTAATTTCTAAAGGCTCCGCTAAAAACGGATTGGCGATCACCTGCTCCACAGCTCCGCAGTATTTTGGTTGCCCATCTTTATTTTTCACATAAGCATGGGTGATAAAGGTATCATAACTCTGTTTATAATTAGTGATGGAAATGATTGCTTCCCAGGTGTCATTGCCCACATAGGTTGCCGTTTCCCAGCGGATGTCATCGTGTCCATTCACCTGGCTCCAGGTAGGAAAACTCACCCCGGTAACACCCTGAGGATTGCGTACATCCATTATTTGGACCTTATAGGCATTGTTTAAGACTGTCCCAACCGTGATTGATGGTTTTGGCGTCTCCAGATTTTGGGTATTCACATAGGTTTTAATCACGTTCCCATTTAATCCGTAGATATAGGTGTGAATATGGTACTCACCGGTTTCAAATCCGTGGTCTTTAATGTCCACTGTAACGCTATATTCGCCTTGATTATTTTTTATTCCCTGATACCAACGGATATCGTCCTGACCATTTCGCTCTGACCAAATTGGAAACATAACCTTACCGATCCCTGTTTTTCCCGCATAACCAAGGGTACTGATAGTAAACCCGGTCTTGTTTTCTGAGCCTTGTGAAACAGTGATGGTTATATTGCTAAAATCCAGGGCAGTTGTCAAGATATCCTCGGGCTCTGCAACTACATTTTTTTCACCGATTACTGATTCACCCTGATCCAGAGTCTCTGAATCCGACCGGCTTTCTGGCGCATCCTCGGTTGTTTCAGTATTTTCTTTCACCAACTCTGGTTCTGTGTTAGATATCACTGGTGCTTCTTCCGGTGCGATCGTCTCTTGATTAACCGATTCCAATGATTCTTCCGCAAAAATTTGGCCTGGCAAAAAAAGTAAAATAATCAGTCCCATAACAGCCAATGACCTTATCCCGATTTTTCTCTTCACTTCTGGCATCCTCATTTCTTTTGTCTAATTTTAAAAAACAGAGCCAAACTGTTTTGGCTCTGTTTCAGAATTAAAACGCATTCAAATAAAACTTTGTCCTATTAAAACTTTTTCATAATCGCTTTAACCTTACCTGCATAGGTAAGATCAGCTGCCCAGGTTCCTGCCAATTCTTCAACTGAAAGGGCTTTTAAGCGAAGGGAATTGTTCCATCGTGGATCAACATTGGTTTGATTTAACGCCGTACTACAGGCATAACATTTTAAATGTTGGACATGACCGCGGATTCCGGTTTGAAGACCGGTACTGTTACTGCCATAAACCGCAGCAAAATCAAATCCGGGTACCCCGCCACCGGTAGCGCCAAGCCCAGCAAAATTGAACTGGGTCACTTTAACGTCACCACCAAAGCGCAGGTTACCAGTTTCTAACATTGCCTGGGCAAAGGCGACCTCAGCGCGAACGCCTTCGGCTTTACATTCTTGAATGTAAAGTTCTACAAATTTTTCCAGATTAACACCCAGATCATTGTAATGCTGGGGATACACACTTCCGGTGCTCTTATAGTAGGCCACCAGCTGTGCTGCCGTCACGGTGGTGGCGCCCATAATCGGGGTCTCCACATAGCGGACAGTCACTTCAGTGTTACCCAGGAATACCGAACGACCATCAGCTTCAACCCCATAGGCATGAAGGAAGTAGGTCCCACTGTTACCCTTATGGTTTTTGGCATCAATCATCGCCTGATAGCTACCATCACTTTGTTTGGTAGCGGTGTACCATTTGATATCATCCTGACCATTTACCTCACTCCAGGCTGGTATTTGAATGCTATTGATCCCACTTGGGGCGATTATTCCGCTAACGGTTGCGGTAATAATATTTTCCGTTACGATCGCCTTGACAGTTGACGCCGACATCGGTGTGATCGCCACACTAACTGACGTGTTCCCTAAAAATGTCACCTTGTTGTTATTGTCCGTTCCATAGACATGAATGCTATAAGCTCCGCCGGAATAGTTATGATCTTTAATGTCGATACTGACACTATAGCTACCACTGGTTTGTTTGGTAGCGGCGTACCATTTGATGTCATCCTGGCCGCCTAACTCACTCCAGATCGGGATCGAAATTGACTTAATCCCATTGGGAGCATTGATCCCTTTGATCGTTGTTGTGATTTTGTTGCCTGACACACTTGCTGTCACACTCGTTGCTGTCATCGGTTCGACCATTATCTTGACCGTCGTTGAACCAACAAAAGTCATTTTGCCATTCGTATCCTTGCCATAGGCGTGGATATTATAGATTCCGCCATCATAGTTATGATCTTTACTGTCGATGGTTACTTTGTAGGTGCCATCGCTTTGTTTAGTTGCCGTATACCATTTGATATCATCCTGGCCACCATTTTCACTCCAGATTGGGATTGCTATTTCCGTAATCCCATTTGGTGCCGTAATCCCTTTGACCGTTGCTGTGATTTTACTGCCTGATACCGTTCCGGTCACACTTGTCGCTGTCATGGTATCAACTTTCACAGTTGCCGTTGTACTACCCAAAAATGTCATCTTCTTGTTGCTATCGGTTCCGTAAGCATGAATATTATAGCTACCACCATCGTAATTATGCTCTTTGATGTCAATGACTGCCTTGTAACTGCCATCGCTTTGTTTGGTGGCAGTGTACCACTTAAGATCATCCTGGCCGCCAGTTTCGCTCCAGATCGGGATTGACATTGATGTGATCCCATTCGGTGCTTTTATCCCTTTTACTGTGGCCGTAATGGCATTACCGGATACGCTGCCAGTGACACTGGTAGCCGTCATTTTTTCCTGTACCGATGATGTAACATTGGCAGTTGTATTACCTAATAAGGTGTACTTACCATATGAATCCACACCATAACAATGCAATTGATAATCGCCACTATCAAAACTGTGATCTTTAACATCAATGGTAACCCTGTAGCTGCCATCGCTTTGTTTGGTAGCGGTGTACCATTTTAAATCGTCTTGTCCACCCTCATCACTCCAGGTTGGGATATAAATAGCCTGTAGCCCATTAGGTGCTGAAACACCTTTAACCGTTGCAGTGATTTTATCGCCACTAACAGTGGCTGTAAAACCGGTCGCTGTCATTGGTGTTGTTGCCGCTCCAAAAAGCTCTCTGACACTCGCCAAAACCTGATCGGCCATCTGCTGCTGATTATTTCCATCCGCCAACTTCAATGATTCAGCATTATTGGATACAAAGCCTGCTTCGATCAGAACTGAAGGCATACTGGTTTTTCGGGTATAGGCATCGTCACGCTCAACAATCTTATTGCGACTGGGAACGTAGGTCAGGTTAGCCTTGAAATTTGAATTGAGAATATTTGCCAATTCTTTGGACTTTAACGCAATCGTCGGCGGCGTTGCATCCAAATCTGCCAGCGAACCATCGCCCCATAAACCTGCTTTCTGGTAAATCCCATTATTATCCACGGATGGATGATAACTGCTCCAGTAAAATTCGTATCCGCTGGCCGTTGCTGCACCGGCATTATGATGGATACTGAGAAACAGATCTGCGCCCAGATTATTGGCTGCACTGCATACCGCCGTTGAATTATTAACCGTTGTCGTCAGTAAGGTCGGTAAACCAGGATTCCCGGGAATTTGATGACTTAACATGGCATTATAACCATTATTTCTCAGGGTCGTGACAACTTTGATGGCCAATGCATTGTTAAGATCGACTTCCCTAATGCCCGTTGTTTTGTTAACAGCTCCGGTATCGGTGCCAGACTGATGGCCTGGATTAATCACGATGGTGGTACTGGCCGCATTAACAGTCAGGCTGAAAGATGAAAAGAAAGTCAGCAAGATGAGGATTCCTACCCCCACTAAAGCAATTTGCTTTCTTCTTTTTTTAATCGACTCCATTATTTGCTCCTTTCTTAAAATTATCGCCTGCTGTCATTAACCTTATAGATGTCACGATAATATCACAATTTTTTTACATCGTCAATTTATTCGTTACATCTTATGAACGTTTAAGTTAAATATCATTCTCTGCATCTTCCTTGGTTTTTCCCTTGACATAACCGACGATATCGACACTAATGGCGTAGTTTCCATCAACTCGTGTTAAGTTTCGATTATAGTAGGGGTCATTCTTAATATACTTTAACCAATGATCCTTCATATATTTAATTTCACTGTTGAAACGCTTATATTTTGAATAGGTATCCTCGGCTCCGCGAGATTTTGATTCGTAGTGGTAGAGCTCGACATTGTGCAGCCAGACATTGAATTTACCCAATTCATAAAGTTTAAGGCAAAGATCGACATCATTAAAAGCCACTGTCAGTTTTTCTTCAAACCCGTTAACCCGATCAAAATCTTCCCGTTTCACCATCATACAGGCCGCCGTCACTGATGTGTAGTTATTCGTGGTCACTAATTTACCAAAATAACCATAATCACCACGGGGATAACCGACATGTCCATGGCCAGCAACGCCGCCCATCCCCAATAAGACCCCCGCGTGCTGGATGGTATTGTCAGGATAATAAAGCTTTGCTCCAACTGCGCCAACATGTTCCTGCTGAGCATAGCTGACCATCCGTTTCATCCAACCTTTGGTGATAACGGTAATATCATTATTCAGAAACAACAAGTATTCACCAGTGGATTCCTTAACTGCCAAATTATTGATTTGCGAAAAGTTGAAGGGGATATCAATCCGCACCACCTTAAACTGATCCTTGTATTTTTTTGTATAATATTCAAAAAGTTTGAAGGTTTCTTCTTTTTCGCTGCCATTATCGGCTACGATGATTTCAAAATTTTGATAGATCGTTTTCTCAAAAATCGAATCGATACAGCCTTTTAAATCTGCGGCATTATCCCGGGTTGGAATAATCACCGACACTAAGCCATCATTTACAATTTCATAGTCAATATTATAAACGCCGGGAAACGCCCCATGGGTAACTATGCCTTTGATCCCCCGTCTTTCCAGGGCATCTTCCAGGGACTTAAGGCCAGCTTCGAAGGCATAACCTTTTGATTCCGGATTGACCGCCGTCGAATTGCTAATCATCCGCCAGTGATATAAGATCTTTTGGATATGGAAAATCTTATCGGTTTTCTCCGTGAAGCGCAGCACCAGGTCATAATCCTGAGCACCTTCATAGCCTTTTCTGAAACCGCCGATTTCGTCGATAATGGTTTTACGATAAACCCCAAAATGACAGATATAATTGGTTGCCAGGAGAATATCGGGCGCCCAGTCCGTTTTGAAAAAGGGCTGGCTTCGTTTATTATCTTCACTGAGCTTATCTTCATCACTGTAAATCAGATCTGCTTCCGGATGTTCATTTAATAATTTAACCACTTCATACAGGGCAAATTCAGCCAGGGTGTCGTCATTATCCAGAAGTCCCACAAATTCACCCGTGGCAATGGCCAAGGCTGAATTTGATGCTTCTGAAATATGACCATTTTCTGCTCGGTAAACCACCTTGATCCGCGAATCGAGGCTTTTAAATTCTTCCAGTAAGGGTTTAATATGAGCATCACTGGAACAATCATCGGCGATACATAATTCCCAGTTTTGGTAATATTGATTGCGAACCGAATCAACGCAGGCTCTGAGCCATTGTTCTTCTACATTATATACCGGCATGACAATTGATACCTTAGGTTTATAGGAAAATTTTTTAATTTCTTCGATGGCCTTTTTTTCATCATAATCTTCATGGACATCTATCCAGAAATTATAGTTTTCCTGATTTTTATATTTGAGTTCAAACTTTATTTTGCGGATGGTATTTTTCAGCCCATTGCGACTGAAATATCCCACTGTTCGGGTTGTAATACCAACTAATCGCTTGGCATTAAACAGATTGGGCTGTTTCAGATAATCATAATTCCTTTTTAAATTAATGGGAACAATGCGGATGTTGTTCTCATCCTTTAACTTAAGTTTCAGCTTTTGCCCATAGGTTCTTTCATCAAACTCTATAATAAAGCCAATCTTGGCATCATCTGGCAGGACATACTTATTATTAACGTCAATTCTGAAATCGCGTTTGAATTGAACACCCGCCGCTTCTCTTCCCAACAAATACAATTCGACCGGTTCTTTGGTTTTTGTATTAAAGGCCCATCCCTGGACTGTCGCACAGCGACTCGCTTCATCTTTAACAATTTTGTCGATGAAATATTTTATTTCTTCCTGTTCACTAACTGCTTTCTTTTCCATACCATTAACCTTTCTCTAATCCTTTATTATTTCCCATTGATGTTCCATATGAACCAGACCTTCAGTAAAATAATCGGCCACAACCGAGATCACAAAGGCCGCGGTTTCATAGTCCAGATTAACAATGCTTTTATTAGCAAAAAGGCCGACATCAACCTCGTATTTTCCGCCCAGCAGAGGCAACCTCGGTACCACATAGCGAACCCGATGGATTCCTTTTGTTTTTGGTATCTTTACTCCGTCCAAATGGGTGTTGGGACCAAAGATATACTGGCGGTCAATGGTATAAAAGGCCACCCCCACCAGCGGTTCGCTTTTGACATCATCATACAGCTCATATTCAATCTCGACACTGAAATCATCAAAGGTCTTCAAGATTTCAGTGTTACAGCTGATCGCGGTAATTTTTCCTAAATGAGCATCAATTTCCATTTTTTCGGCCATCGGATTCCCTTCCTCAAGGGCTTTTTGTTCCATGGTTTCTTTGAGCATTTCGCTTTCATACATATCAATAACATGGGTAACCTCATCGACCATCCGCATTTCGCCCTGGTCAATCCAGACCCCTTTCGTGCAAAAGCGTTTGATTTGTTCCAGGGTATGAGACACAAAGAGCACCGTTTTTCCCGAGGCTTTAAACTCTTCCATTTTATTGATGCATTTTATCTGGAATTTTGCATCGCCTACGGCCAGCACCTCATCGACAATTAAAATTTCCGGATCGACATTGATGGCGGTGGCAAAAGCCAGCCGGGCAAACATCCCGCTGGAATAGGTTTTAACCGGCTGATAAATATACTCGCCAATTTGAGCAAAATTGACAATATCATCCAACCGTTCGTCCATTTCTTCTTTACTGTAACCCATGATCAGACCGTTGGCATAGATATTTTCGATGCCAGTGTACTCCGGGTTGAACCCAGTTCCCAGTTCCAACAGTGCCGATACCTTCCCGTCGACATAAACCTCGCCTTTGCTTTGGGTTAGAACGCCGGAAATAATTTTCAGCAGGGTTGACTTCCCTGATCCGTTTTTACCGACAATCCCAATCGATTCGCCTTTTTTTATTTCCAGATTGATATTATTAAGAGCATAAAACTTTTGATGGTATTCTTTTTTTCGTATCAGGCTCATCGATTCTTTTAAGCGATCCATCGGCCGTTTATATAGTTGATAAACCTTTGTCACTTCTTCTATTTTTATTGCCACATCTGACATAATTTCCTCCACTGATCGATGATCAATATTTCTCTCTATAAGACATCAGCAAAATGCGGTCTTAGCTTTCGATACACGGCTATTCCGATTAGTAAGAATACAAATGAAAAACCCCAGAAGTATGCCGTCATCACCGGATGCTCCCAAAACCATCCAGTTCCAAAAAAACTCTCCCGGTATCCCTGGACAATGTAATATAAAGGGTTTAATTTCATAATCCATAATAGCTTCTCAGGATACGTTTCAACAGGGACTACAATTGGCGTTCCCCAGAACAAGACCTGCATCCCGACATTGATAAATTGCAGGATATCAGTGAAAAATGGTTGTAGTGAAGCAGTTATCCATGTTAATCCTGTTAAAAAAACAATTAAACAGAATAAATAATACCCAATTTGTAAAAAGTGAGGCGTCAATGAATGACCATAGATAAATAACATCAATAACGCAAAACAAATAAAGAAAATATGAGTATATAAAGATGATATTATTTTAACTGTTGGCAGAATTTTAATATTGAAGGTTACCTTTTTAACCAGGTAGCTATATTCACGAAAACAATTCGTTCCATTCACCAGACACTCTGAAAAGAAAAACCAGACAATGATACCAGTGATGAGATATAAAATAAAAGGAATTCCCCCTGTAGGAGGTGATTTTAATCCGACGCCAAACACAAACCAATACACCGCAATGTTAACCGTTGGCTGAATAAACGCCCACATAATACCTAAAAAAGACCCCGCATACCGGGATTTAAAATCATTGATCGAAAATTTTTGGATCAGTTTCCGATTTGCATACAAATCTCTAAGATAATCCATTAAATCTTTAAACAAGTACAAACTAGACACCTCATTCTTATTTTTAAATGAAAAAGCACAAAAACTGTGCTTTTTCTTTTATAGCTATTCTACTTTTTTGAGTACATCTTTTCATAATATTGCTGATAATCACCAGACTTCACCTGTTCCAGCCATCCCTGATTGTTTAGATACCATTTTATGGTTTCAGCAATCCCCTGTTCAAAAGTATAGGATGGTTCCCAGCCCAATTCAGTGGTGATCTTTGAATTGTCGATGGCGTAACGGCGGTCATGACCCAAGCGATCTTCAACATAGGTAATCAGATCTTTGCCGATCTTTGAACCATCATTATCAATCTGATACTTACCGGAGCGCAGCATTTCACCGACATCCTCAATAATTAAATTAACAATGTCAATATTGGCTTTCTCATTATTCCCACCAATATTATAAACCTCGCCGGCTACTCCTTTTTCAAGGATGGTATCAATGCCGCTGCAATGATCGTTGACGTGCAACCAGTCTCTAATCTGCATCCCATCACCATAAACTGGCAAGCTTTTTAAAGCTACCACATTGGAGATCATCAGCGGAATCAATTTTTCCGGGAAATGGTAGGGGCCATAATTATTGGAACAACGGCTGATGGTGATTGGCAGTTTAAAGGTTTGTCCGTAGGAACGTACTACTAAATCGGCACTGGCCTTGGACGCTGAGTAAGGGCTATTCGGGGCAATCGGTGTCGCTTCGGTGAACATTCCCGTTTTTCCCAAGGCACCATACACCTCATCGGTGGATACCTGATGGTAGCGAACCCCTTCCCGATAGGTCGGGTAGCCATTTTCATCTTTTCCGGTTTGCCAGTAATTTTTTGCCTCATCTAAAAGAACAAGAGTTCCCATCACATTGGTTTTTATAAAAATCTCCGGATCTTCGATGCTGCGATCCACGTGCGATTCGGCGGCAAAGTTCACCACTGTATCAAAATTATAGGTGTCAAAAAGATCTTGAATAAACGGACGGTCAACAATATCCCCTTTGGCAAAAACATAGTTGGGATTATCTTCAATATCCGCCAGGTTTTCCAGGTTTCCGGCATAGGTTAACACATCACAATTCACTATTTTATAATCCGGGTGCTGAGCGAGCATGTATTTTACAAAGTTAGAGCCAATAAATCCGGCTCCACCGGTAACTAATACTGTTTTCATGATTACTCCATTTCTATCTATTTAGATTCTATATAAGTTGAATTAAAGAATTTCAAAAATCGAACTGGCAATTGTGCCGTGTGCGGGCGATCACCGATCGCCCCTACGTTAAATCTTTAATACGATAGATTATTCAAATCTTAAGGTAGCGCTGATCTCACTTAAAAAGGGCAGTTGCCCGTCTTTTTCCGAAAGCAGCACTTCATCGATTGTCTCAAGCGGCCATTCGATCCCGACTTCTGGATCATTCCAGCGAATTCCGCCATCATATTCTGGCGCATATAAATTGGTGCATTTATAGTTAAATACCGCTTCGTCAGAAATCACTAAAAATCCATGGGCAAAGCCTTCCGGGATATAAAACATGGTTTTGTTTTCGGCTGTTAACAATACCCCTGCCCATTGGCCATAGGTACTCGATCCATTTCGTAGATCCACCGCGACATCATAAACCTCGCCATTGGTCACCCGAACCAGTTTTCCCTGAGAAAATTTAGTCTGGAAATGAAGCCCCCGCAAAACGCCCTTGCCGGATTTGGACTCGTTATCCTGAACAAACCGCATCGTTAGACCGGCTTTGTGGAATTCTTCCTCATTGTAGGTTTCCATAAAATAACCACGGTGGTCACCAAAAACAGATGGTTCAATAATCACCAGTCCATCAATTTTTGTCGCTATTACATTTATCTTTGCCATTTTTTCACCTACTTACTTTAGCACATTGGATCAGATACTGTCCGTAAGCTGTCTTTTTCAGCGGTTCCGCCAATTTTAACAGCTGCTCGCGATCGATGAAATCCCGTAAATAGGCAATCTCTTCGACACAAGCCACATAAAGACCCTGTCTTTTTTGAATGGTCTCGACAAAATTGGACGCTTCAATTAAACTGTCATGGGTTCCGGTATCCAGCCAGGCCATTCCCCGGCCAAACAGCTCGACCTTTAAATTACCCTGTTCTAAATAGGTTTCATTAACAGTGGTGATTTCCAGTTCCCCTCGTTCCGAAGGTTTAATACTTTTGGCAATTTCGACAACCTTATTATCATAAAAGTAAAGCCCCGGCACCGCAAAATTAGATTTAGGTTCAGTTGGTTTTTCTTCAATTGAGAGCACCGTACCATCTTTGGCAAACTCAACCACACCATAGCGTTCCGGATCGGTCACCGGGTAGCCAAAGATCACCGCCCCACTTTGAAGTTCCGCCGCTTTTCTGATGGTATCGGTAAAGCCATGGCCATAGAAAATATTATCGCCCAAAACCAGGGCAACATTGTCATCACCAATGAATTTTTCACCAATAATAAACGCCTCAGCCAGGCCATTGGGCGCATCCTGGACTTCATAAGAAAAATTCAACCCCAATTCTTCCCCAGAACCAAATAATCGTTCAAACATGGGGAGATCGTGGGGTGTCGAAATAATTAAAATATCTTTAATCCCGGCCAACATCAGAGTTGCCAGCGGATAATAAATCATCGGTTTATCGTAAATTGGAAGTAATTGTTTAGACACCACCCGGGTGATCGGATAAAGTCGCGTGCCGGAACCTCCGGCTAATATAATACCTTTCATCGTTGCCTCTTCTCTTGTAAATTGTTTGCTCATTCTCGGCGCGCCATCAGCTTTGAGGCCAATTTGCCTCATTTGGCTCAAAGCGATGATCCGTACGCTTTCGAATTGTGCCTTATTTTAAATTTTTTAGATATTCTGCCAGAGCGACCTGCCAGGGTCTGAAATGGTTCATCTTCAAATCATTGAGAGCCTTGTTTTCCAGCACTGAGTATTTGGGACGTGGGGCCGGTCTGACAAACTGCTCTGAGGTTACCGGCTCGACAGGGATATCAATTTTCGATAATCTGAAAATTTCGACGGCAAAATCATACCAACTGCATTGACCTTCACAGGTGCCGTGGTAGTAACCGTAATAATCGGTATCGATTAAATCGATAATGGCACCAGCCAGATCCACCGTACAAGTTGGCGAACCGACCTGATCGTTCACTACCGTTAGTTTAGGATGCTTTGATGCCAGTTCCAGCATCGTTTTGACAAAATTGTTGCCATCTCCATACAGCCAGGCGGTCCGGATGACAAAATACTTAGGCGTCGTTTCTGAAACGGCTTTTTCCCCCGCCGCCTTGCTTTCACCATAAACCGTTTTAGGATCGATGGGATCGGTTTCGACGTAGGGCCGCAATGCGCCGTTTAATGTAATCCCGCCACCATCAAAAACATAATCGGTAGAAACCTGAACGAGAACAATATCCTGATCTCGGGCAATTTCCGCCAGGTATTTTGGCCCTACGGCATTAATCGCCATCGCCAGCTCTTTCTGCGTTTCGCAGCCATCCACATTGGTCAGCGCCCCGCAATTGATGATCACAGTTGGCTGCTCTCTGGTGATAATCGCCGTCATCTTGTCTTTATCGGTAACGTCAAATTCAGGGATGTCATAGCCAACATAATCAATCGCTTTTTTCTCAAGCTGCCGGGTCAGTTCCCGACCCAGTTGGCCATTGGAACCGGTTAATAAAACTTTCATATTTCACCTTATTTCATCGCTCATTTTAGTATTTTTTTGATCTGATTTTCGACTTTTTTAAAGCTGTACCCCATAAAAATTCATTGTCATTATACTTTATATCCTTATAAAAGTCTATTTTTTTCTAGATTCTTTCAGGTTTTTAAGCTAATCCAAATCCCCAAAAACAATCTTTTCCTGGGCAATAATTAAATCTTCCCGATAATTCAATGTTTTTTTAAGCATATTTGTGTTATTATTGGTTGATATGATTTTAGCTCGCTAATCGAAAGGATCCTTCATGAAAAAGAAAATAATTTTGGTCGTCCTATTTCTGATCGTCTCACTAATAGGCACCGGACTAGTATATGGCTTTAATACCCTCAGCCAGATAAATGAAATGGTTGCCGAACCGAAAATGGACGCCGCTGGACTAAACGTCAATAATGATCTTGATATTGATACCATTAATATTGCTGTTTTTGGTGTCGACGGACGCAGCGACATCGATGGCGATCGATCGGATACGATTATGATCCTCTCGATGGATTTCAGAAACGGAAACATCAAGGTCACCTCAGTGATGCGGGATTTATTGGTTCAAATTCCAGAAACGAAGGATACTGACGAAACCTTTGACAAAATTAATGCTTCCTATGCCTACGGCGGGCCCGAACTGACCGTTAAAACCCTGAACGAAAATTTTGATTTAAATATCAAAGACTATGTGATCGTCAATTTCGATGCCATGGTCGATACCGTTGATGCCATTGGTGGAGTTTCCGTCAATGTTCAGAACGAGGATGTCCTGGAATGGACCAATAAATATATTGATGATGTCAACGATAAGGTCGGCAAAACTGATCCGTATCTGGAAACAACCGGCGTTCAGACCATCACCGGGGTTCAGGCTCTAGCCTACGCCCGAAACCGTTTCAGCGACGATGACTTTCATCGGACCGAACGTCAGCGGGAGGTTGTCGGTCAAATTGCCGCCAAAGCATTCAACATCGACATGGCCACTGGTATTAGCCTGTTGAGTAAGGTTTATCCCTATATTAAAACGACCCTTTCAATCAGCGAGATCACCACTTATGCCAAGGCCTTTTTAGAATCTCCGGACAAACAATTTTTAGAGTTCCGACTTCCCGTCGATTCCAACGTAAAAGACACCATGATTAATAGTGTCTCTTACGTCGTGCCTGACACGCTTGCGGATAATGTCATTGCCCTCCATGCCTTTATCTATGGGCCTGTCCAAACCACAACTACAACGGACACCACCACTGCCAGCGAAAGTTCAACCACCACGACCGATAGCAACAATACTGACAACAGCACTTCAGGCAGCAGTGGCAACCGAACCAATGTAACCAGTCCTATTAACAATTCAAGCTCAAGTTCAAGCTCAAGTTCAAGCTCAAGTTCAAGTTCAAGTTCAACCGCTGGGGCAAGTACCGGAACCACTTCCGGCTCTAGTTCAAGCACCTACAAAGCCTATGTACCCTCTGCCCGGGTTCTGGAAATAAGCGATGCCATTGCCGCCTACACCGGTATCGGTTCATCTTCTTCCTATAGTGAATCGAGTCCCAATAGTAGCAGCAGCGATTATTCCAACTCCAGTAATTCAGGTTCAACCTATTCAAATACCGAGTCTTCCGGATCAGGCTCTTCCAGTTCAGGAGGCAGTTCTTCCGAGTCTGGCTCCTCTAGTTCAGATTCAACCGATCCTGGCTCTGGTTCCAGTTCAGACAGCGATTCCGGGTCATCCGGTTCAGATTTAGGCTCGAATTCAGGCTCAGGTTCAGATTCAGGCTCAGATTCAAGTTCAGGCTCAGATTCAAGTTCAGGTTCAGAGAGCGGAACCGTCCAGTAAAATAAATACGCCCCATCCTAAAAGGCATCATTCCCGCTATCAGGAATGATGCCTTTTTTATCTTTAGCCCGTCAGCATATCATCGTTATACTAAACCTCAATTAAACCCGTCACTTGTTTTTTCAGTAATTCTTTTTTTGTCATTGCTTCTTCTCTGGTTTTCCCAGTAACGGAAAAATAGATTTTAAGCTTCGGTTCGGTCCCCGAAGGACGCAAGGCAAACCAGGAATAGTCATCAAAAACAAATTTCAAAACATTCGAACTGGGCAGCTCAATTTTTGTTTTTGCTTCCGAAATCAAATCATTACTTACACCTGTTTCATAATCGTCAAAACGAATCAGTTGGGCATCTGCAAAACCAGGGAAACTGATGGTTCGGAATTTTTCCATAATTTCGGTGATCTTTGCTTTTCCCTCAATGCCTTCAAGAGTCAACGCAACCACATCTTCAATAAAATAACCATGTTGCTGATATAAATCAATCAGCGCTTCATAAAGGGTCTTACCCTGTTTTTTATAATAATCGGTCATCTCACAAATCAGTGCACAAGCCACCACCGCATCCTTATCGCGGGCGTAGTTTCCAGCCAGATAGCCATAGCTCTCTTCGTAACCAAAGGCAAAGGTATAATCACCGGTTTTTTCAAAGTCCGTCATCAATTCGCCAATGTATTTAAAACCGGTCAACACATCCAATACCCCCGCACCATGAGATTTTGCGACAATTCCGCCTAATTCACTGGTTACGATCGTTTTAATGACGACCTTATTCTCGGGCAGATCGGTTCGCGTTTTCAGGTAATAATCGACCAGCAGCGCACCGGTTTGATTGCCGCTAAAAATTTCAAATTGACCATTTTGATTTCTGCCAACCACACCAACCCGATCGCCATCAGGATCGGTTCCAATAATAATATCGGCGTTCTTTTGTTCCGCCAGTGCCATCGCCAGAGCAAATACCGACGGATCTTCCGGATTTGGGTATGGTGCTGTGGTAAAATCACCATCCGGCAATTCCTGTTCCGGCACCACCAACACCTGCTGATAACCCAATTCCGCTAAGACTCGCCGTACCGGTTGGTTCCCCGAGCCATGAAGTGGGGTATAAACTACTTTCAATTGACTGTCTCGATTAGCAAGGCAAATGGCGGTAACTGCTGCCGTAAAAGCCTGATCCATTTTTTCTCCGACCATCTTGATAATTTTCTGATCGCGCCCTTCTGCCAATGACATAATCGGAATCGCAAAAGGATCCTGTATTTTTTCAATTTCTGCGATCAGGGCATCCGCCGATGCCGTTACCATCTGTCCACCATCTGGTCCATATACCTTGTAACCGTTGTATTCTTTGGGGTTATGAGATGCCGTAATAACAATGCCACCGGCAGCTTTCAGCTCCCGCACCGCAAAAGACAATTCTGGAGTTGGCCGCAATTCTTCAAAAAGATAAGCCACAACACCCATTTTCCCCAGTACCCCAGCCGCAGTTTCGGCAAATTTCCTGGAATTGTGGCGCGAGTCATAGGCAATCACCACACCCTTTTCCCAGTTTTGTATGTCCTGCCGCAGCAAATATTTCCCCAATCCGTAAGTTACCTTGGCGACGGTGTAAATATTCATCCGATTACTGCCGGCGCCCATTTTTCCCCGCATGCCACCGGTTCCAAATTCCAGGTCAATGTAAAAGCGATCTTCAATTTCTTTTTCAGCAGTGATGGCTTCCAGTTCCTGACGGAGTTGTGGATCCAGTTCCGGCTGATCCAGCCAGTTTTGATATGCTTTTTTGTAGTCCATTATATTTCCTTTCTCCAACACCCGGGGGTGTTTACTGATGATCAGGGCAGTCAGTAACTGCCCCCGACAGAATTAACTGCCTATTTATTTAATAAGGTTTCTAAATATCGCTTAAAATCTGTCCCCAGTTTATTGTCCCTCAAACCATACTCCACGGTGGCCTCGAGAAAGCCCAGCTTATCGCCGA
>JAQUWM010000155.1 GCA_028692885.1 Acetobacterium sp.
ACAAAAAAGATAACATGTTTTTTATCCTTTAAATAATGACTCAGCCGCTTACCGATGGCACCAAAGCTGTATTTTCTTTTTTTTGCTTTCACAGTGATTCCTCCTTCCCATCGCTATAGGATTGGGATTTCAGAATTTCCTTATAAACCCGGCAATCTTCGATCAATTCCTCGTGTTTACCCTGGCCGACAATGGCACCATTGTCGAGCACTAGAATGCGATCGGCATGTTTAATGGTGCTGATCCGCTGGGCGACAATTAACACCGTTTTATCCCCAAATTTTTCGCGAATGGCTTTTCGAACCAGCGAGTCAGTTTTAAAATCCAAGGCTGAAAAGCAATCGTCAAAGATCGTGATCGGCGCTTTTTTGACCGCCGCTCGAGCGATCGAAAGACGCTGACGCTGGCCCCCAGAAAGATCCTTACCGCCCTGGGAAATGGTGCTACTAAGTTGCCCTTCCCGTTCATTGACAAAGTCAAGAGCCTGGGCAATCGCCAGGGCTTCAGTTACTTCTGCTTCAGTCGCCTGATCCTTCCCGACCCGGATATTTTCCAGTACCGTGCCGCTGAATAACACCGATTCCTGGGGCACGTAGGCGATGATACTTCTTAAATCATGCTGGGTGCAATCCCGGATGTCAATGCCATCAATGACAACGGCACCAGTACTAACCTCATAAAGTCGCAAAATCAAATTGACCAGGGTTGTTTTCCCGGAGCCGGTGGCACCAACAATGGCGGTGATTTTTCCCGGCTCGGCAACAAAATTCAAGCGGTCCAGAACATTGATTTCGGCGCCAGTATAACCAAAAGAGACATCTTTAAACTCAATTCGTCCGGTAATGTTTTCCAGAGTAGCAGGGTTTTCCTGATCCTGAATCGAGAATTCACAGTCCAGCACCTCTTTAACCCGGGCGGCCGAAACCGCCGCCTGGGGATAGGCCATTAATAAGGCCGAAACCAGGCCCAGGGCTGACATAAACATCAATACATATTGGATAAAGACCATCAGACCGCCCAAGCTGACGATTTGCTGTTGAACTTCTTCGGCCCCTAACCACAGAATAATCACCATCGTCAGATTCATCATCAACTGCATCAACGGCGCAAAAAAAGCTACTGCATAGTTTGCTTTGACGGCGGCTTGCATACCTTCCTGGTTGGCCTGGCCAAATTTCTCGGTTTCATAATCCTGCCGGTTAAAAGCCCGGATCGCCCGTACCCCAGTCAGTTTTTCTTTCATCAGCAGGTTCAGCCGATCGACTTTTTGCTGCATCACCTTAAATAAGGGCATGCTTCTGGCAGTGGTCAAGCCGATGATAATCGTCGTAATCAGAAAAGATCCCAACAACAACAACGTCAGGGTGACGTTTTCGCGAAAGGCCATCACCAAAGCCCCAACTCCCGTGATCGGAACCAGTAGCAGTGACCGTAAGCCATTGATGACCACAATCTGCATCTGGGTGGCATCGGTGGTGGAGCGGGTCAGCAGGGTAGCTGCCCCAAAGCGATTAAAATCAGTCTGGGAAAAATCTTTCACCTTGTCAAATACATCGGCCCGAATCCGACTGGTAAAGGAGGCGGTGACATAGGCCGAATAGTAGCTGGAAGCCACCATACAAACCGCCGCCACCAGCGAAACCGCCAGCATCATCGCGCCGCTTTTCAGGATATAGGGGGTATCCCCCTGGGCCACCCCATTTTCAATAATATCCCCCATCATCGTAGGCAGATAAAGCTGCGCCGCCGCCTGGCTGAGCACAAATACAAATACCAAAATCATCTGGAGCCGGTAGTCTTTTAAATACCGTAACAGTAAACTGACCATCGGTTACTCCTTATCCACTAAGGCAAAGAAAAAGTTCTCTTTGACCAACGTATCAATCACCCGCACCGGTTTTAGCTGATTCGCAGAAATTCCCCGCATGATCATCAGATCACGGTAGAGGGCATAGGTTTCTTCCTGAACAAAGGAAATCTCCGAGGGACTCAAGACGCCGCTTTTCACCTTGGATCCAATCGAAGGATTGGCCTTACCCAGCTTCTCTTCCATGATTTGGCGATAGGCATCATACTGTTCTTTGGGCAACGGTTTTTCTAATTCAATAAAAATCACATAACGACCCGGCGATACCGCCACATCGGCATAGACCGAATAATCCACCAGTTCACAGGCGGTGGCCTTGGCAAATTCCTTAACCGCCCAGGAAATACATTCTTCGGTGGTCTTTTCGCCGGCAATGCTGACCATCTGATTGAGCCGGTAGACAAATTTGATCTTGGGACAGTTTTTATACCAACCGACCACCCGGACCACATCTTTGATCCGATAGCGGTAAAAACCCGAAGTGTTGGTTAACACAATTTCATAATCTTTGCCGGTTTCCAGCTGTTCCATGGTCAGCGTTTCTTCCGAGTCTTCCTGATCCACCGGAATAAACTCATAGAAGGCCGAGTCCGGAATCAAAACAAATTCCTGAACTTCCATTTCGTTGCAGATCGCCATGATCGACTCAGATGCTGCATAAATACTGAAATAAATGGGAATCTCCCCCAGATAATGACGCATTTTATCAGTATATACCGAAAATCCTCCACTTCCAATGGCATGGACAAAAGCCAGCTCGGGCCAGATTCGGGGAATGATCGGGGTATCAAAACCTTTTTCAAATTCTTTTCGCAGTTCCGCTGCCCGTTTGGGGTTTGGCTTAATCTGGGTCAGCAACTGAGCTTTAACATCATCGGGAATTTTTATATCCGGATCGATGGTCCCTTTTTCGATATCCTCCACGATCATTTCCCAGTTTGTTTCCATGTATTTCATCAAGTCAGAAATACCGGTCATAAAGGCCGAAACAATATAGGACAGATTTCGATCCATCAGCGCAAAGCGAAGGTGCGCATACTTGGTATCCATTATTTCGGTCGGAAAAACAATTTCCTTGGGTGAGGTGAACATCAGAAACAAAAGGTTTTTGATACTGTAAACGCCTCGCCCTGAAATAGACCCGGCAAACAAACCATTGGGCAGCGTTTCGAATTTGACTTCCATCAGGTTTAGGCCGCGACCCCGTTTCCACTTATTTCCCAGTTCCCGGGCAATAATGGCAAAGCTGAACTGGGTGGCATATTCCCGATAAAGTTTAACGGTTTGCTCAGAAACCGGGATCTTCTTGGGATTATCGACGCTTCCAGAGGTCAGTGCATAATGAACAATGGGATCCTTGGTCAGCAGATCCGTTTCGCCGGCGATCATCCGTTCAATATAGGGGGCATAGTCATCATAAATCGAAAAGGGAACCATTTTCTGATAATCTTCAATGGTGGCAATCTCGTCAAAATGGTAGCGTTTTCCGTATTCGGTATCGGCATTTTTTTTTTAGCATGTCCAGCATCAGCTGTTTATTGATTTCTGGGGCATTTTTTGTTAAATAATCAAAATTTTCTATTTTTTTGTACCCCTTCTTAATATTAAGGGAATAGACCATTTGGGGGATTAATTTTATCATTTTTCGCCTTCCTTTGCCCAATGAATAATATTGCTTTTGTCCGGGTATTCTTTTACAATGGTCGGGAGCTTCGTCTGGTTAACATTTTTCCCCGGCACAATGGCTCGTGTGAACAGTGAGTCCCGGTAGCCGTCCTTCATCACCAGCAGCTCCGGTGCTGCCAATATATTATCATTGCGTAATTTTTGATAATTCCGATTATCAGCCATCAGATTTTTGTCCAGTGCCGTTCTGAACAACTCGCTATCAAGTGTTGCTGAACAAGGTTCCAGTATAAATACCAGTTTTCGCTGATTGGCATCCAATAAAATCTGGAAAAAGCGAATTTCCTGGTTTTGTTGGGCGGACACCCTTTGAATGGATCCTTCAATCTCATAGATCATCAACTTCAAATTCTCGATGTCAAGGCGTTCGGATTCTTTACACACAAAAACGACTCTGGGAACCTGATTATTGATATCTGAGACATAGACAATATCCTTCATATTATAGCGATACAGTCCGGAATAGACCAGCTAATAAAAGTCAATAGTTAATTTCAATTTTTTTTAGAAATGAGGATTGATAAAAAGGGCATAGCAAACAAGCCATTAAAAAATCCGAACAATGGCCAAAATCAGGTTATCGAAATTTTC